>JACQFF010000077.1 GCA_016200205.1 Planctomycetia bacterium | reverse complement strand
GTAGATCGCCCGTCATGGTCGCGCGCAGACCCGACACTTTTTGCCCACGTTTCGCGCTCGTGCCATTAGCGCCATGCCTGGCAATCTGCCCAATTGTCTCCTGATTTCAGATCGACTTTCAGCGGAACGTTCAGGTTCATGACATGCGACATTTCGTCGGCCACCAATCGTGCCACCTGATCGAGTTCGCCGGAAGGGACTTCAAAGAGCAATTCGTCGTGGATTTGCAGCAACATTCGCGCGGGTGATTTTTCTCTCCGCAAGCGGCGATGAATGTTGATCATGGCCAGCTTGATTAAATCCGCCGCCGAGCCCTGGATGACCGTGTTGATCGCAGTGCGTTCTGGAAGGTTCCTCTGGCGAGGAGCGTCGCGTCGAATGCCGTGAATTGCTCGCCGCCGGCCGAGGATGGTACTAACATACCCAGTCCGGGGGCACTCTTCCAGTATTTGCGCCAGAAATTTCTCCACCCCGCTATAACGTTCGAAATAGGCATCGATGAACTTGGCGGCTTCGGCCTGCTCGATATCCAGTTGCTTGGCCAGGCCGAACGGACTCTGCCCGTAAATGACGCCGAAATTCACCGCCTTGGCGCCGTGCCGCATCTCGCTTGTGACCTGCGCCAGCGGCACGTTGTACACTTCGCTCGCCACCCGGGCGTGAATATCCTCGTCGCGCTCGAACGCCGCACACAAGGTCGGATCGCCGGAGAAATGCGCCAGCACCCGTAGTTCGATCTGCGAATAGTCGCCTGCCAGCAGCTTCCAGCCCTCGTGGCCGGGTAAAAACGCCGCGCGAATTTCGCGCCCGCTGGTGGTCCGCACCGGAATGTTTTGCAAATTCGGGTCGCTCGAGCTCAGCCGGCCGGTGGCGGCCACGACCTGGTTGAATGAGGCATGCACGCGATGCGTGACCGGGTGGACCATCTGCGGCAAGGCATCGACGTAGGTGTTTTTCAGCTTTGCGTATTGACGATATTCGATGATCTTGGCGGGCAAGGGATGCAGGCGCGCCAGCTCTTCCAGCACGTCCACGTCGGTGCTTCCGCCGCTTTTGGTTTTCTTGAGCACCGGCAGTTTGTGTTCCTCGAACAGAATCTGCTGCAGCTGCTTGGGCGAGCCGATATTGAACTCGCGGCCGGCGAGCTGGTGGATCTCGCGTTCCAGTTCGTCCAACAGCGCGCCGTACTTGCGACTCAGCCCCGCAAGCAGTTCGGTGTCGATCTTGATGCCATTGGTCTCCAGCTCCACGAGTACTTCGACCAGCGGCATTTCCAGCGTGTCGAACAGCCGATCGAGATTTGATGCTTTCAGCCGTTGGTGCAGAATTGGATGCAACCGCCAGGCCACGTCGGCGTCCTCGGCCGCGTAGTGCGTGATTTGCTCGAGCGGCACTTCGTCCATCCGCTTCTGGTTTTTACCCGAGCCGATCAGTTCGTCGATCTTGGTCGTGTGGTGCTTCAAATACCGCAGCGCCAGCTCGTCCAAATTGTGGTTCCGCTCGCCGGCATCGAGCAAGTAGCTGGCCACCATCGTGTCGAACCGCGCGCCCGCCATTTCCACGCCGGCGGAGCGCAACACGACCATGTCGTATTTCAGGTTCTGACCGAGCTTTTCGATCGCCGGATTTTCCAAAACGGGCTTGAGCGCGCGGAGCGTTTCGGCTGGATCCAAGTGTCGCTCGCCCGCGGGCGCTCGCACCGGAACGTAATACGCCTTGCTATCTTTCCAGGCGAACGAGTAACCCACGATTTCCGCCCAGCGGGGACGAATGCTGGTGGTTTCGGTATCGAACGAAAAGATCTTCTGCCGACCAAGCTCGCCAATCAGCCAGGCAAGCCGCTGCGACGTGTCGATCAGTTGGTAATCGACTTGCGAATCGCCCGTGGGCTTGCGCTCCGGCAAGGTCGAAAATTTTTGGGCGAAATTATGGAAACCCAACTCGGTAAATAGCGATACCAGCGCCGCGCGATCGACGCCTTCCACCCGGCCGGCATTCCAATCGATTCGGATCGGCACGTGACGATCGAGCCGGACCAGCTCGCGGCTCAAAATCGCCTGCTGCCGCATGTTAATCAGATTCTCTTTGCGCTTTCCCTTGGGCAATTCGTCAACGCGGGCCAGCAATTCATCGAGCGTGCCATACTTTTGCAGATACTCGCCGGCGATCTTGGGACCAATCAGCGGCACGCCCGGCACATTGTCGACGGAATCGCCCACCAAGGCCTGAAAATCGACCACCTGGTCGGGTCGAATGCCCCAGTCGGCTTTCAACTCGCACGCGTCGTACGTCTGGTCTTTGCGCACGTTGTAGACCTTGACCAGGTCCGTGATCAATTGCCGGCAATCCTTGTCGGCCGTGACGATGTAGCATTCCCCCTCCAGGTCGTTGACTTGATGGGCAATCGTGGCCAGCAGATCGTCGGCTTCAAAGGATTCGTAAGCCAGAACGGGAACATTCAGCGCGGCGAGGAGCCGGCGAATCGGACCGTACTGCGGCGCCAAATCGACCGGCATGTCGGCGCGATTGGCCTTGTAGTCTTCGTACAAATCGTGCCGGAAGGTCCGCTCCGGACCGTCAAACGCCACGAACAGATACGTGGGCTTTTTCTGCTCCAGCAGAAACAGCATGTCGCGCGTGAATCCATACACGGCAGAGACCGGCTCGCCCCGCGGGCTGGTCATCTCCGGCAGGGCGTGGAAGACCTGGAAGATTAGCGAATTGGCGTCCACCACCCACACGGTCTCGCCCTTGAGGCTCGCCGGGAGTTGCGCCGCGCAAAGAGCGGCTTCTTCCAGCTCCGTGGCATCCTCCGACAGGTAGTCGGCATGAAGCGGCGACTCGGCATCCAGCGCAGCGGCCAGAGGCACTTCGTCGGGCGCTAATTCCGGATCCATGCCGGGAAAAATGCCTTGACGCATAGTTTTGGCCATGGGAATTGGGCCAGGAAAGCGAGTGAGCGGGAGATGTGAGCAGGAAGGGTACTACACCAATGTTAGACCCCAGTCGAGCCGGCTGTCAAGCGCGCTTGAGGCAGGCTGGAGGCTATAGGCTGTAATAGGAAGCAGACTGTGATGAATTCTACCTCCGGCCTACCAACCCTATCGCCTCCGGCCTACTCCAACTCAGCGAAATTCTTGAGCATTCGCAGTCCATCCCGCTGGCTTTTTTCGGGATGAAACTGGGTGGCGAACAGATTGTCGCGCCAGATCATCGAGCAAAACGGGGCGGAATAGCTGGTTTCGGTAGCAACGACTTCCGCGTCCTTGGGCACCACATAGAAGGAATGGACGAAATAGCAATGCGTTCCGTCGGCTAAACCTGCCAGCAACGGCGCGGGGCGACGAATCGCAAGCTGGTTCCAACCCATGTGGGGCACTTTGAAGTCGGCGGGCAACTCGAACCGCACGACCTCGCCGTCGAGAATACCCAGCCCCTCGTGCCGCCCGCCTTCATAGCCCACGTCGAAGAGCAACTGGAGACCCAGACAAATTCCCAAAAAAGGTTTGCCCGCCGCAACGGCCTGGCGAATGGGATCGTCGAAGCCCTTTTGGACACTTCGCAGGTTGCCCATCTGGTAATCGATAATGGCGATCATTCGCTGGCTGGCTCGCTGAGAGGCTTGTGCCGCGGCTGGAGTAATGGACACTTTACTTCGCGGAGCGGTTCGCCACACGGCCATTATACGACGGGCTGCGCGGAGCGGCACCCTAGCGGCTGGCGACCGCTTTTTCGGGATAGACGACCAACTCGACGCGGCTGTTGCGGGCCTTGCCGGCGGCTGTGGCGTTGGAGACCACCGGGTGGTTGCCGCCGTGCCCGACGATGAACAACCGATTGGCTGCAATCTGGCGGCGGCTCACGAGCTGCTGGTAGACGGCCGTGGCTCGGGCGACGGAAAGTTGCTGGTTGTCGCCGCCTTGCGGGCCGCGAATCAGACTGTCGTCGGTATGCCCTTCAATGCCGATTGTCTGGTCTGGAAACGCTCGGGCCAGTTCCGCGGCCACGCTGTCCAACAGCGGGCCGGCGACCGGCTGCAAGATGGTGCTTCCCGGCTGGAAGAGACGTGCCGCGGGGATCTCGACGCGCACGACGTCGCCATCGGGCCGGACTTCAATGCCCGGCAGGTTGAGCGGCGGCAAATTGCGCTGCAGGCTGTTGTTGGCCGTGATCTTTGAACTGGTCCGGCGGCGTGTCGAGGCCACCAAGGCTTCGGTCTGTTTTTCGGTGAGTTGCTTCTCGTCTCGCACTTGCGACAATTGGGCCGTCGTGGTCGCAAGCTGGTCGCGCATTGCGGCCAACTGATCGTCGAGCACTTTGCTCTGCTGCCGTGTCTGCGCCAATAGGGTTTCGAGTTCCTGATTGTCGTGATCGAGCGTGCTCGCGCGGCTTTGCAATTCTTGATTGCGCTGCTGCAGCGCGAGTTGCTGCTGTTGCAGCGTTTGATTCTGGCGCTGCAGCGCGTACGGATTATTGCTGCAGCCGGCCAGCGGCAGGAAAAGCACACCTAGCGAGCCCGCAAATGCGATGACTCGCATGCTGATCTCCATTTCAGCGACAAAATTGGAACGAACGTCCGTGTTCGATATGGCCAGCCGCGACGGAACCTGAAAAACAGCTCGGTCGTGCCGCCTCTGGCTCCCATTGCCTGAAGCGGCGAGGGGGGCGCAAGCTGACAAGGCCGGGATAGTAGCCTCGGGGCCGTCGTTCAACAAGGGCAATTGAGGGCCGCCCGCTAGCACGCCGAGCTGACCCGCGCCGTTGCACGAACCTCGGCCCGTTCGGCAGGGTAAACACCATAGAAGCGTTTGATGAAATGGCGATGCCAGCGGCTGGGCTTGTGCGGCTCCCAACCCCAACGCGCCAGCAGCCGATCCGAAATCCGCAAATTCCAGGCGTCGCATAAGATGGCGTCGGTCTGCTTCACCCGAGCCACTTCGTCGAGCACTACCAACGCCCGGCGAAAGGTCGCTAGCGTGCATTCGCGCTGTGATACGACGTACCTGAGCGCCAGAAAATTGGGAAATGCTCGCGGCTGGTTGTAGTACAGCCAGCAGCGATCACCCGGCTGGCCGCCGTGGCAGCGCTGGCCGCCTAAGCTTGCCTCGAGCGCCGTGGCGATCTTCGGCCAGGGCCGCAAACGGATCGACACGAGCTGGCCGTTCTGTGTTTCAATCACACCGTAACGGCCACGACGCAGCGATTCGCAGTGCGCAAATGGGTCGCTGAGAGTGCGGCTAAACAATTGCATGCGGACCTTAGGCCATTGAGAAGAATCGGTTTCTTTTCAAGTCTAGCCCGCGAATCCCGCGCTCGAGGATTGCGGGCAAACCGCCTCCAGCCTACTGTCTATACAACGACTCGCGCGCGATCCGGTAGAGGAGCAGGAATCCGCCCATCAGGGCCATGCAGCCGGCCAACAGCGCCGGCACGATCCACCCCAGTTCGAAGATGGCGTGCCCCCAGGCCCACACGTCCGGCCACCACACGATCACGCCCAGTGTGGCCAGACACAAGAACGGTCCGTAGGGGATCTCGTGTTCGCGGTGAAAAACCCACTGGGCAAGCCCGATCGCCAGGCCAAAAAAAGGAGCCAGAAAAAAAATCATCAGCGAGGCCTGCCAGCCCACATACGTGCCGATCATCGCCATCAGCGTCACGTCGCCAAAACCCATGGCCTCGCGTTTGAGCGCCGCACCTCCGACCACGCGGACCGTCCAAATCACGCCGCCGCCAGCGGCCATGCCCACCAGGGCCGTCAGCAGGCCAGCCCAATGGGCCGGCGGCCCTTTCCACCCGACCACCCCGATTGCCGCCACGCCTGCGAGCCACATCAGCAGAATCTGGTAAGTGACCGGCTCGACACGCAGCCGATGAAAAAAGACCCGCACCGCCATGCTCAATCCGTGGCGCGTATTCCAGCGCCTGGGCATCAGCCCTCCGCACCACAAGGTCCAACAACCCAGAGCGATCGCCAAGGGAAGGACAAGCGGCAAACCGCCGAGCTCGTTGGGCCAGGAATCGGGCGAGGTTAAAGTGAGGAATTCGAAAGCGATGGCCCCATCGGGCGGAGTCATCCACAGCCCGGCTATCGGCAACGACCAGGGATAGGCCGCTGCCAGAATCAAACCGGCTAGCGTTCCCGAGACGGTGATCGCATCGGGGATCGTCTTCTCGTCGATGTCGATCAGCGAGGCTACGATCATCAGCGCAAGAATAATGATGTGGCTGAGGTATTGCGCGTGGAGCACGGCCGGCTCATTACCGGACAATAGGTCGACCTGCGGCGGCACCGCGTTGACTAACCGTAGCGGGTGGAGTGTGGTCGTATCGAGAACCCACACGTAAAGCCCAGCGAACAGTGCGCCGGTGGCGACTTCGACGAGCATTGGGCGGATCCAAAACCCGCGGCCGTGCCGCGGCCACTCGCGGCGCAAAGCCCACCAGCCGCGGATCGGAATTCGATCGCTCCAGCGCCGGCCGGGTGCTCCATCGCCAGGCGCGGACCAGGGGCTGAACGAGCGCTGCCGCCAGGCCAGCCGATAGACGCCCAAGTTCAACAGGCTCGCGACCGCCGCGCCCAACGCAAACAGGCAGGCCAGGCGAATCGTCAAGGGTATGGCAAGAATCCAGTTCACACGCTCTCGTCCGCGGTACCCTGGCAGAGATCCAACTGCGCAAGGATAGCGTCCGCCACCTCGGCGGGCGACTTTCCTTCCGTATCGACCTCCAACTGCGCACACTGGCGATAAATCGGATCTCGCGCGTCGAGCGTAGCGATGATCTCGGTTATGCCGCCCTCTCTGGTCAGATTGGGGCGCCGGCCGGCCGTGGCCTGATCCTGGTGGATTCGCCTCCAAAGCGTTTCAGGCAAGGCTCGCAGCCAGATGGTTTTGCTCTGGGGGCCGATCGCCGCGCGGTTGCTGGGCCGCATCACGGCTCCGCCCCCCAAGGCCAACACGCACCGCTGGCGGCCGGTCAGATCGGCCACCACCTGGCTCTCCCAATCGCGGAAGGCCGTTTCGCCCTCGTCGGCAAAAATGGCGGCAATCGACTTGCCGGCACGGGCCTCGATTTCCGCGTCGGCATCGAACCACGGCCACTTTAGCCGCTCGGCAACAAGACGCGCGACCGTGGTCTTGCCCGTGCCGCGATATCCGATCAAGACGAGATTCATATGAGAGGTTGCGTCAAACAACCCTCTCCATTTGTCTTCTTCTGTTCGCCGTCACCCCGGCCCTCTCCCAGAGGGCCGGGGAGGGAGCTCGGCAGCCGCCCCTAGTATTTCGCCGGGCCAATCGTGCGCTTCAACACTTCGCGCATCAGCTCGCTGGGGGCTTCCTGGCTGGTGAACAGCTTGAATTGCAGGCAGGCCTGGCGGACGAACATCTCGACGCCGGTGACCACCGTGCAGCTCTGACTGCGGGCGTCCTTGACCAACAGCGTATTCTCCGGGTTGTAGACCGTGTCGAACACGACCATCGAGGGCCGCAGATGGTGTTTGTCGTAGGGCGTGGCATCGACGTTGGGATGCATGCCCACCGGCGTACAGTTGATCAGCACGTCGGGCTGGACCGAATAGCGATTGAGCCATTCAATCGCCTTGCACTTCAGCGCGTCGGCCAATTGCTGGGCCCGTTGGTTGGTACGGCCCGCGATGACCACCTGCGCGCCCATCTGTTTCATGCCGAAGGCGATAGCCTTGGCCGCTCCGCCGGCTCCCAGCACCAGGGCTGTTTGGTTTTCGAGCGTGCCCTTGCGGCCGGCATGCACCATCAGGGCCTGCTCCAGACTATCGAGAGCGGCCTGGTAATCGGTGTTGGAGCCGACCACCTTGCCTCGTTCGCCGAACATCAGGGTGTTGGCCGCTCCGATCCCCACCATGGTGTTGTCCATGGAGGTCAGCTTTTTCAGCACCGCTTCTTTGTGTGGAATGGTGACGCTCAGCCCTTTAATGCCGAGGGCCGGCGCGTCTTCAAGGAACTGGTTGAGATGTTCGCGCGGCACGCGAAACGGCAGGTAAACGGCGTTGATGCCGGCGCGGCGAAAGGCGGCGTTGTGGACCATCGGGCTGAGGCTGTGGCCGATCGGGTCGCCGATCACGCCGAACACGACCGTTTGCGGATCGATGCGGTCGTAATGATAGATATCGGTCATCTGCTGGTAGCTCAACTGGCCGGGAGCCAGCGTCCGCTCGTGGTGAAAGGTGGCGAAGGTGAACGGAGCGCCGAAGCGGCCCGCCAAAATTCGCGAGGGCGTGCCGATATCGCCCATGCAGATCCCCACGGTCGGCACTTTCGACCGCTGGATCAATTGCAGCATCCGCAAGTTGTCGTGCGATTGGTTGGCCGTGGTCGCGATTTTTATGACGTCAGGATCCAGCGTCGTCAGGCGGGCGTGGATGTCCTCGAGGTCGTCGGGAGTCTTGCGGTAGTCGTGCAGACTGATGATCCGCTTCGTCTTGCCGTAGCGCGGAATTGCCGAGGCGACGTCGTCTTCCAAGTCGATGTACTCGACCCCTTCGGCAATGGCGCTGCGCAACAGCATCAGCCGCTGCTCTTCCGTGCCGGTGAATTTGCCTCCGTCCCGTTCACGGCGGCAGGTGACCACCACGGGCGAGGGCCGGTCGGCCAACAGCCGTTTCAAATTCACCTCGCCATCGATGTAATCGAGCCGCAGCTCGACAAGCTTGGCCCCTTGCTGGACCAGATGGCGATGTTCGGCAATAACGTGACGATGCCGTCCGCGGGCGATACTGACACAGATCATGGGACGAATCTAGGACGCTTTAGAAATAGAAAAGAATAATGACCGCAGTCGCGCTTCCGGCAACCGGCATATGCAGTTGATTATAACTGCAAACCGGGGGGTTTTGATACGCCGGGCGGAAGACGGCGGCGGTATGGTTTGGCACCCAATCAGGTGCGTTTGAACTGTTTATCGAGTTCTTCGCGGCTGAAAAAAAGCGCGGTCGGCCGGCCGTGCGGGCAATGATGTGTATCCTGGGCCAGGTGCCGCTGTTCCAACAGGGCGGCAATTTCCTCGCCGCTTAAGTGGTCGCCGGCCTTGATGGCGGCTTTGCAGGAAATCATGTGCAACAGCGAATCGAGCACGTCACGTCGCTGCGGAGTTTTTCCGCCCGAGAGCAATTGGTCCGCCAAATCGCGCAGTACCTCGGCCGGGCGAAAATTGGCCAACATCGCCGGGTAGCTGGAAACCAAGACCGTGTCACCGCCAAAAGGCTCGATGGCCACCCCCAATTGGCCCAGCAGCTCTCGTGCATCGACCACCGCGGCGGCTTCGGCGGGGCTCAGATCGACCGGCTCGGGCACCAGCAGGGCTTGTGACTCCAACGTGCCGCCGAGCACTTTTTCGCGCAGATACTCATACAATATCCGCTCGTGCAAAGCGTGCTGGTCGATTACGACCATGCCATCGTCGCTTTCGGTAATCAAATAGCGATTGTGCAATTGCAAGGCCGCGACCGGCCGGCTCGGAAAACTCGTGCCGTCATCGACACGCTGCTCCACGAACGATTCTGGCGGCTCATCGTCCTCCTCGTCGGCCGAGCCCACCGGCTCCCAGCGGCGCTCGAGCGTACTGAGTTCGAGCGGCGCGTGCGGCCTGGAAAACTGGGCATCGAAACGCGTTTGGTCGGGGCTGCCTGGGGCATTGAGGGTATTGGCGTCCGCGCCCATGCCTGCCAATTGCCCCTTGGCCCAATCGACCAGTTCGCGCCGCATTTGCTCGGCCCGGACCGGATCGACGGCGGTGGCTGCGTCGCTCTCGGCGGCCGGCTGCCAGCGGGCCGTCAGATCGGTGCTGAGGAATTTCGTTCGCAAGGTGCCGAGCAATTGGCTGTACAGACGGCCCGCCTCTTGGAAGCGAACTTCGAGCTTGGTGGGATGCACGTTGACGTCGACCATTTCGGCCGGCATCTCGATCCGCAAAAACGCGATCGGATAGCGGCCCGTCAACAGCAGGCCGCGATACGCTTCGCCGAGGGCATGTTGCAGCGAGCGGTCGCGAATCGCGCGGCCGTTGAGAAACAAGTATTGGAGTCGCGGATTGGCCCGGCTGTGGCTGGGGCTGGCCACGTAGCCGCTCAAGCGGACGGAATCTTCGGCGCTGGCGACGGCGATCAAATCGCCCGCCAAATCGTCGCCGAAGAAGGCGGCAATCCGGCCCCGCCAATCGCCGGCCCCGGGCAGGTCGTAAATCGCCCGGCCGTTGTGGCGCAGCGAGCAATGCACCTCGGGATTGGCCAGGGCCACGCGGGTAAAGGCTTCGCTGATGTGCCCCATTTCGGTTTGCGTGGAGCGCAAGAACTTTCGCCGCACCGGCGTGTTGTAGAACAATTGGCGGATTTCCACCGTGGTGCCCACCGGACAGCCGCAAGGGCTGGCTGGCGTCGAGTGGCCGCCAGAAACCTCCAACTGGGCTCCGGCGTCGGACTCTCGCGTACGGCTGCGCAGCACGAGCCGGCTGACTTCGGCAATCGAGGCCAGGGCCTCGCCGCGAAACCCCAGCGTTTGCACGCAAAACAGATCCTCGGCATCCCGAATCTTACTGGTCGCGTGGCTGGCCACGGCCAGCGGCAACTGATCGGCCGCTATGCCAAAGCCGTCGTCGCTGACGCGAACCAGCTCCAACCCTCCCTGCTCCACCGCCACGTCGATGCGGGTCGCGCCGGCATCGATCGAGTTTTCCATCAATTCTTTCACAACGCTCGCCGGTCGCTCGATCACCTCGCCGGCGGCGATTTTGTTGACCACGCTCGGCGGTAGTTGACGGATGTCAGTCATGGTTGCTAAGCCGCCAGCGAGGTTGGTTGCCATTGAGCCCCATTCGGCTCACCGCGACAATGACAACGATTCTAAAGACCGAATTCCTTGATTTTACGGTACAGCGTCCGCTGGCCGATTCCCAATAGCTCGGCCGCCGCTTCGCGATTGCCGCTGGTCTGTTCGAGGGTCTCGGCGATAAACAGCCGCTCGACTTCCGAGAGCGGTTTGCCGACCAGGCCGGCCAGGCTCCCACCGCGGGCATCCTCGGACGCGTCTGCCGGCGCCGCCAACTCGCTGGGCAAGTCGTCGAGGTCCAGCACGCCATCGTAATCGACCACGACCATGCTTTCGACCACATTGCGCAATTGACGCACATTGCCCGGCCAGTCGTACGCCATCAACCGCCGCCGGGCGGCGGCCGAGATGCTATTGATCGTTTTGTGATGCCGCTTGCCGAATTGCCTGGTGAAATGCTCGATCAGCAAGGGAATGTCCTGGGTGCGATCGGCCAGCCGAGGCAAATCGATGGTCACGACTTTGAGTCGGTGATACAAATCGCTGCGAAACGTGCCGGCCGCGATCGTGTCTTCCAAGTTGCGATTGGTGGCGGACAAAATGCGGACGTTGACGTGAATCGACTCGTTCGAGCCGACGCGCGTAATCTCGTTGCTCTCCAGCACGCGCAAGAGCTTGATCTGCGTGGCGGTGGGCATGTCGCCCACCTCGTCCAGAAAGAGCGTGCCGCCGTGGGCGTATTCGAACTTGCCGATGCGGTCGTTCGAGGCATCGGTGAACGCGCCTCGCACGTGGCCGAACAGTTCGCTTTCCAGAATGTTTTCGCTCAAGGCGGCGCAATTGAGGGCCACGAACGGCTTGTTTTTGCGGGGGCTGTTTTGATGGATCGCCTGGGCGACCAATTCCTTGCCCGTGCCGGTGGCCCCCTGGATCAACACGCTGGCGTCGGTCGGCGCGATGCGTTTGAGCCGATCGATGACCTCGTGCATTTGCAGGCTGTTGCCGATGACGCCTTCGAAGCCGAATTTCTCATCGAGCCGGCGATGTAGCTCGACGTTGGTGCGCCGCAGCCGCAAACTGGCCGAGGCCTTTTCGGTTACCGCGCGCAATTGGCTCAAATCGAGCGGTTTGAGCAGATAATTGAAGGCCCCCTGCTGCATGGCCGTGACGGCCGAGGGGATCGTGCCGTGGCCGGTGACGAGGATGACTTCGGCATCCGGCAATTTTTCCTTGGTCAGCGCCAGGATCTGCAAGCCGTCGACCTCGCTCATCATCAGGTCGGTGATGACGATGTCGAAGGCCTCCTGTTCGATCAGCTTGACGCCAAGCGGTCCGCTGGTGGCCACGACGCAGTCGTAGCCGACCCGCTCCAGACTCTCGGCCACGGCCTGGGCATGCGGCGCTTCGTTGTCGACGATCAGCACGCGAATGGGAGCGCTCTCGACCGCCCCACGTTTGATCACTTCACCCGTCACCATGTAAGCCGATGATACCGCATAGCCGCCCCCAGGGGCTAGGGGTTCGAAAGCGGCACGGCGGTCAGCCGCGGCGGCAGGGGCAGCTCGATCGTGAACTTGGTGCCGCGGCCCACCTCGCTCTGTACCGAAATGCGGCCTCCGTGCGCTTCGATGATTTTACGCGTGGTGGGCAAGCCCAGTCCCGAGCCGCCGGGCTTGGTGGAGAAGAACGCCTCGAAGATTTGGCCGGCCATCTTCGCATCCATGCCGCAGCCGGTATCGATCAGCTCCAGCGCCACGCCGGTGGCCGTGATCTTGGTCCGCACCACCAATTGGCCGCCCAGGGGCATGGCCTGCAATGCGTTGAGCACCAGATTGATCAGTGCTCCGTGGAAACTTTCGCGATCGAGCACGACGCTGGGCAAGTCCGCATCGAAATAGCAGACGAATTCGACCCCGGATTCCTTACTCTTGGGGCCGAAGAAATCGAGCACCTGCCGCACCTGCTCGTTCAAGTCCGAGGCCTCGAACCGCACGGTGCGCACCTTGGCGAAACTCAAGAAATTGTCCAGCAGGTTTTGCAGCCGCTGGCATTCCTGTTGGACCACCGCGATCTTGGCCGCCGCGCGCCGATCGCGCGGGCTCTCGGCCTGGGCAAAATCCTCGGCCAATAGTTCCATGTTGAGGCAGATCGTCGAGAGCGGATTCTTGATCTCGTGCGCCAAGCCGCCGGCCAGCGCCGCAATCTCGGTGTATTGGGCGATCAGCTTGCGGTTGACTTCTTCCGCCGATGGCGGATGCGGCTGATTCATCATCGCGACCGGTGAGATTCAAAAGGCTGACGGGGCGAAAAAAACGCCCACCGGCCGCGTTTGCCGGCCGGGGGCGATTCACTCTGTTGTTTGCTCCGGGATCAACAACTAGTTGTCGCGGTTGCCGTTTTCGCTGCCGGTCTTGTTCAGTTCGCGCAGAGCCTGCTTGCGGCTCAGCTTGACTCGATCCTGCTCGTCGATGGCGATCACCTTGACGGTCATCTCATCGCCGACGCTGCAAACGTCGGCCACGCTGTTGACGTAATCGTCGGCCAGTTCGCTGATGTGGCACAAACCGTCTTTGCCCGGAATGATTTCCACGAAGGCGCCGAAATCTTTCACGCTGGTCACGCGGCCGTAGTAGATGCGGCCGACCTGGACACTCGCGGTCAGGGCCTCGACTTTGGCCAGCGCCGCTTGCGCCGATTCGCCGTTGCTGCTGGCAATCGTCACCGTTCCGTCGTCCTCGACTTCCAACACCGCTCCGGTCGATTCTTGAATCGCGCGGATCGTCTTGCCGCCCGGGCCGATCAGGGCGCCAATCTTGTCGGGCGGAATATGGGTCCGCAACAGGCGCGGCGCCCACATGGAAATATCGGGGCTGGGACGAGAAATCGTGGTCAGCATCTTGCGGAGAATTTCGATGCGGGCCTCCCGGCTTTGGGCCAGGGTGGCCGCGATGATCTCGTCGCTGATGCCGCTGATCTTCAGGTCCAATTGGATGCCGGTAATGCCATTTTGCGTGCCGGCAATTTTGAAATCCATGTCGCCGAAATGGTCCTCGTCGCCGATGATATCGGTCAGCAAGGTCCAGGAGGAACCCTCCTTTACCAATCCTACCGAGATACCGGCGACGGGATTGGTGATCGGCACGCCGGCGGCCATCAGCCCCAGCGTGGCGCCGCAAACGCTGGCCATCGAACTGGAACCATTCGATTCCAGAATATCGGAGATCACGCGGACCGTGTAGGGGAAAACTTCGGCATCGGGCAACACCGGCTTGACGCTGCGTTCGGCCAAAGCGCCGTGTCCGATTTCGCGGCGTCCGGGCCCGCGGATCGGCCGCACTTCGCCGACCGAGAACGGCGGAAAGTTGTAATCGAGCATGAACTTTTTCGAATATTCGTCGATCAGCCCGTCGACCCGCTGTTCATCGCGGCCGGTGCCCAGTGTTATCGTGACCAGCGCCTGCGTTTCGCCGCGCTGGAACACGGCCGAACCGTGGACCCGCGGCAGGACGTTGACCTGGCAGTCGATCGGCCGCAGCGATCGGTTGTCGCGGCCATCGGGACGCGTGCCGGCGAGAATCAAGTCGCGGACGACCTTCTCTTCGAGCGCGTGCCAGGCGAGGGCCAGGCCATTGGCCGAGACGGCATCGGCGGCGGTCGGATCGGGAATCAATTCCGCCACGACGCGCGCTTTCAGATCGGCCACGGCGTCGGCCCGGGCCTGCTTGCCCACGGTTTGCTTGGCCTTGCGCAAGGCGTCGTAGTAGCGTTGGGTGATTTTTTCCAGCAGCCCATCCGAGGGCGGTACTTCGTATTGCTTCTTTTCGACTTTGAGCTTGGAGAACAGCTCGAGTTGCAAATCGCACAGTGTTTTGACGATTCGATGCGCCTCGCGCAAGGCCTCGAGCATGCGGTCCTCGGGCATTTCGCGGGCAAAGCCTTCGATCATCAAGATTGCGCCTTTGCTGCCCGAGACGATCAGGTCCAGATCGCTCTCTTCCAGTTCATCTTGCGTGGGGAACGGGACGAACACGCCCTCGATGTGCCCCAGTCGAACCGACCCGATCGGCCCTTCGAAGGGCAAGGGCGAGAGGCCCAGCGCGGCCGAAGCGCCGTTCATGGCCAACACATCGGCGTCGTTTTGCCGATCGCTGGCCACCACGAAGCTTTGAATTTGCACCTCGTCGTGGAACCACGACGGGAAGAGCGGCCGGATCGGACGATCCATGAGCCGGGAAGTGAGCGTTTCTTTCATCGTCGGGCGGCCTTCCCGCTTCAAGAACCCGCCGGGAAACTTACCGGCGGCGGCCGTCCGTTCGCGATAGTCGCAGGTTAAGGGAAAGAAATCCGAAACTCCGGGCCGTGGGGGGCCGCTGGCGGTGGCGGTCAGCACGACCGTATCGCCGTATTGCACCAGGCAACTTCCGGCCGCCTGCTTGGCCAAATAACCGGTTTCAATCGAAAAAACACTCGCTCCGAACTGTTTCTCTACACGTACTTTCAATTTTTGTCCCTACCTTCGGTTGCAAGTTCTTATCCGGCTTCTTGGACAACTCGGTGTCGGTTGACTGGTCGCTGGGCCCCCGCAAAAACACGGCGAAGCACTCAGTAGTGCTCGACCAAATTTGCCGCAACGAGAGAAGGCGAGGTAAACGGCTCTCGCCGCGACGCGCCTGACAGAAGTAACAGCGAGCGCCGGTAAGAGAGCAATTCTGACACTCTTACGCCTGCCGCTGAGCGCGCCCTTTTTCGGCTGCTAAGCTACGCACGAACCATGCCGCATCCGACGTCCGGAACGGGGTGGAGGGTCGAAAACCCCGTTGGTTGTTGCCCTACGTCAGAAACTTGTGTGCCGTGCGCCCTTACTTACGGATGTCGAGACGACGGATGACGTCGAGGTACCGCTGTGGATCCACCGTCTTCAGGTAGTCCAGCAGCCGACGCCGGCGACTCACCATCATCAACAGGCCCCGCCGACTGGCGTAATCCTTCTTGTGCGTTCGCAGGTGCTCAGTCAGATCGCCAACTCGGGTGGTCAAAATGGCGATTTGAATTTCGGGAGAGCCGGTATCGTTGGCCGCCCGCTTGTAATCGCCAATCAAAACCGCTTTACGTTCTTTCGTGATAGGCATCTGCTTCCGCGTCTTCTCTACGTTGGCCCGTCTTCAATGCTTCTTTCGAATGTCTCTCGAAGCACCGAAACCGCCAAGGTGGTTAGAACTTTCCTACATAAAATGGGTTACCAAAACTAAGGAAGATAGTGTACCACCGTAACGTTCCCTTGCAACTCCAAATTCAACTCCGTTTTGCTCAATTATACCAGCGCACAACGCGGAGCCAGCCCGGCCGTTTGACGAGTGCGTGCCCGATGGACCAACAGAAAAGCGGCGGTCCTCCGCTAATTCACTCGGCGGTCCTCCGCTAATTCACTCGGCGGTCCTCCGCTAATTCACTCGGCGGTCCTCCGCTAAATTAGATACTACCGCCGCCTAGGCGGGTTTGGTGTGCTTGGGAAGGTCGCGTACCACGTTCCATACCAGCCCGACCTTTTCCAGCAGACATCGTCGGAGGTTTCATAGGTGCGATACCCCCACAAGTGCGTGGCCGAATTGACGAACCAGGTAGTGTGCAGCACATAAACCAGCCGCACGAACATACCCCAGACGACAAACGACCAGGCGGTGTAGGTATCCCAACCGAAATAACCGATCGCGAACAGCAGCGAGCCCAGCAGCGCGTGCGAGGGGAGGAAGAAGGCGTGCAGGAATCGCATCACGGGGTCTTTGACGATATCGGGAGCGAAGCGAGCGACCAGCGTGTCGTAGTACTTGCGGCCGAAATCGGGCATGAACCACAGCATGTGGCTCCACCAGGCGCCGTCTTGCGGGGAGTGCGGATCGCCATCTTTGTCGCTGTACAGGTGGTGTTTGCGATGATTGGCCACCCACGTCAAGGCCGAACCTTCGCCCGATAGACCGCCGAGCAGGGCCAGCAGCCAGCGCATCGGCCGGTAGGTCGCGAAACTGCCGTGCGTCAGGTGCCGGTGATAGCCCATGCAGACGCCGATGCTGCCAGTCAGCCAGGCCAAAAAGGCACACAGCCCCAGCGCTTTCCAAGTGAAGAAAAACGGGGCCGCCAAGGCCCCCACATGGACGACCGCGATCCAGATCAAAACCGGCCAGTCGAAGCCCAGTTCCCAGGGGTTTTCGACGGTTAATGGACCCGCCAAATGCGCCTGACGCGAGCGGATTTGCCGGCGCGGCTCGCGGTCCTCACGGTCGAGATATGAAACCGGGTAAGTCTCGACTTCCGCCCCTTCCAATTGTGTTGCCATTCCTTGCGGCTCCTCTAAGTGTGAGTATTCCTGGACACGGCAGGGAGGCGAATCGCACGACTCTACTGCCTCCTCTCGACCAATTCTAGGGCGATTTAGAATTGGCTGTGTCACGGCCGAGTCGGAGGAATGTAAAAAGAAGGTAAAAAGTCAGTTTGACGGATGGCAGATTCGGTATAGGGCCGCGAATGACCGCTCTGTAGAGGAGAGATTTGCACAGATCCAGGCCGGGACGGCGAGCGGACAAGCAATTATTCGCTCGGCGGTTGCAGTTCAATAAAGCTGCGCCGCGGCTTCGCGTGCCACGGGTGCAAGCGGTCCGCTCGATGCTTCGAACAGCTACGCCGACACGATGAAGCTCAAGTGCATTTCCGCATGACGAAAATTAAGCTGATCCCATTCCTCAGCCGTCATGGGCCCAAACACGGGGTTCGGTTTGCGGTCGCGAGTCTGTTGCTGGCGGGCGATGGATTTTTCCAGCTTTGCCAGTCCCTCGGCGACGCTGACCGGAGCGGGCAGCAGCGCGGCGGCGTTTTTTGGGAGCGTGAAGCCGGGCGACATCGGTCGCGTGAGCGTCCGCTTCTTGAAAAACGGGCCGATCAGGCGCACCGGCAATGACGGCTTAAACGCCGGGCCGTCGATCGCCATGTCCATGCCCTTGGCCAAATGCTCGCAGATTTGGCCCAACGACCAGTTGCCCAACTGGCGCGTGGGTGTGAGCGACAACTTGCGAGCGTCGTCCAAAATCTCTTGGTAGCTTGAAAACTGGAGCGATCGTCGCCCCGTGACCGTGTTCGTCTGGACTGTCACGATTCACCTCTTTGGCGTAGATAAACTTGAGGAAACAAGCTCGTGCTATCTTGTCGCTACTCGCGGCGGGTGTGGTTGGCAACGAGCAGCGATAATTCCGCCGCGATCCGCTCGAACACGCCAGCCCAATCGCCTGCGCGCGACTGCCGGAACAGCCGCATCGTCGGATACCAGGGGCTATCTTCGCGATGCAGCATCCAGCGCCAGTCGGGCACAAATGGCAGCGCCACCCAGACCTTGATTCCCAGCGCTCCGGCCAGATGCGTGACCGCCGTATCGGAGGTAATCACGAGATCCAAGTTTTTCATCACCGCGGCGGTTTCTCGAAAGGCTCCGCCAACCTCATCCAATTTGGTGCCCAAATCTTCGACCGCGAATTGGGCGTCCGTCAATTGCTCGACGCCGGCGCCCTTTTGCAAACTCAGTAGTCGAACGCCACCGATAGCGGCCACGGGCGCGAACTCGGAGAGCAAAAACGACCGCGCCCGGTCGCCCCGATAGTTCGGACTGCCCTGCCAGCCGATTCCGACACGCAAGCGTCCGTCGGCGCCGAGCACGCCATTGAAATGCTCGACCAACTCGGGCTCGACAAAGAGATAGGGCACTTCGGCGGGGATCGAGGCCAAATCGGTCTGGAGAAGGCCCGGCAAGCTCAACAGCGGTGCGTACACGCGGAACGGCGGCAGCGGGGTGCCCGCGGGGCACACCTGGTCAATACCCGGACAGGTGCTCAACAGGGGAACCAGCTTCGGGGGACACGCAAACAGCACGTGGCCGCCCCGCGCTTTGACCAGCGGAGCGTAGCGGAGGAACTGAATGGAATCGCCGAAGCCCTGTTCGTGGTGCAGCAAAATGGTACGTCCCTCGAGCGGCGTGCCATCCCAGCGAGGCTGCGGCCACGTGGTGCTCGGGAAATCGGGGCAATGATACCGCCACTCGTATTCGCGCCAACCGTCGGCAAAATTGCCCAACATCAACAAGGTCATCGCATAGTTTCTGTGCACCGCGGCCTGAGTCGGTTTGAGCCGAATGGCTTGTTCGTAGCGGGCCAGCGCCGCGTCAAAATCTCCCTGTTCGCCCAAGAGGTGGCCGATGTTGCTGTGGGCTTCGGCGCAGTCGGGCTTCCGGTCGAGCGCTTGCTGATAGGCTGCCATGGCCTCGTCGGGTCGGTGGCCTGCTTGCAGCACGGTGCCGAGCCCGTTGTAGGCCTTGACGGAATCGCGGTCGAGCCGCAGCGCTTGCTCGAAACAGGCCACGGCCTCACTGGTCTTGCCCAATTCGTTGAGCACACTGCCGAGATTGTTGTATCCCTCGACCGAATTGGACTCCAGGCGTAAGGCTTCTTCGAAACATTCGATGGCCTCGGTAAATTTTCCTTGAGCTTCCAGCACAACGCCCAAGGCGTTGTGTGCCCCCGCGAAGTCGGGACGCTGGCGCAAAGCTGAGCGCTGGCATTCGATGGCCTCTTCGCTGCGGCCTTGGTCGTGGTACGCGATGCCCAAGTTGCTCCGCGTCTCGACCGAATCATTGCGGATCTTCAAGGCCTGTTGGTAAGCTTCGATGGCTTCGTCGAGCAAATTGTTCTCGCGCAGCACGTTGCCAAGATTGTTGTAGGCATGGAAGAGTTGCGGATTGCAAGCCACGGCGGCCCGATAGCTGGCGATCGCTTCGGCCAGCAGCCCCCGCTTGTGCAGCAGGTCGGCCATGGCGTTGTGCGCATCCGCCAGATCCCCGTTGAGGCGCAGCGCCTCGGCCAACGAGGCTTGGGCCTCGGGCAGCCTGTCTTCGGCCAGGTGGATCTTGCCCAGCAAGTAATGCGCTGGGGCATAGTTGGGCTGCAATTCAACGGCCCGGGTCAATGCCGTCAAGGCCTCGGGCAGCCGATTTTGCGATTCGCATAGTCTACCGAGATTGAACTGGGCTTCGAAAAAATCGCGGCGAATCGAGAGCGCCTGTCGATAACAGGCCATCGCTTCATCGAATTTGTCTTGTTCCTTGAGGGCGACGCCCAAATTGAAATGTGCCTCGGCATAATCCGGCTGAATTCGCACCGCCTCGCGCAGTTCGGCGACCGCCTCGGCCAGCTCGCCCTGCGCTTTGAGCGCTTTGGCCAGGTTGCTGTGGCTTTGGGCCAGGCCCGGGTTGAGGTCGATCGCTTTGCGCAGGCATTCGATAGCCTCGACGTGCCGACCCGCTTCGATGAGCGCACTGCCCAAATTGTTGTAAGCGGCCGCGTTGCCGGGCCGGATTTGCAAAATCCTCCGGAAGCATTCGGCTGCCTCGTCCCACCGCCGCAAGTTCACCAACAAAACGCCCAGTTGATCGAGCGGCTCAGTGACGCCGGGGCTGAGACGAATGACTTCACGCAAGCAAGCGATCGCCTGCTCGGATCGGCCCACCGCGAGATGGATCACGGCGAGATTCGCATGGAAGGTCACGTCGTTGCCATCAAGTGCAATCGCCCGGGTCATGTAGTCGATCGCCGTGGCGTGCTGGCCGCGGCCGTGCGCGACGGCTCCCAGCAGGTGCAATGCCTGGGCGTTGAGCGGCTCGATTTCGAGCACCTGGCGATACGTTTGCTCGGCGGCGTCGAGCTGGCCCAGGCGATAGTGATTGAATCCTTTTTGAAGCAAATCAGATGTGGTAATCATGGGATGGTCGTGCGCGTTGGTTCGAAGACTTGCTGTAAGATACGCGAACACCGTTCGACTTTGAAGGGTGATTGTTCGGCCCATGGCAGTCGGCCGGCTTGGTAATGTCGTAGATGATTTCGTCGTTCGATCGGAAGAGATCCGGCGGCGGTTTCCCAAGTAGCCTGCTCCAATGACTTTGGCGAGCAGCAAACCATTTTATCGCGCTAAACTCCGCGAGGCGATCTTGCGCAACTCGGCTGTCATACGATCGAAAATGTCCGACCACTGGCCGAATTGCGACTGGCGGAACAGCCTCATGGTGGGATACCAGGGAGTGTCCGGGCGGTCGCGTAACCAGCGCCAGTCCGAACCTGTGGGTAGCGCGACCCACACCTTCACCGCCAATGCGCCCGCCAAATGGCCCACGGCCGAGTCACACGTAATCACGAGATCCAGGTTTTTAATCACCGCGGCCGTATCCAGAAACGCCCCGCCGCCCTCATCGAGGCCGTCCAAACGGTGCACGATGAATCGATCGGCCACCTGCCCTATTTGTTCGCTGCCGGCTCCTTTCTGCAGACTGATCAAGTTCACTCCCTGTATTCCGGCCAATGGCGCGAAACACTCCAGCGGCACTGAGCGGTATCGGTCAACGCTATAGGCCGAGTTTCCCTGCCAATGGATACCGATCTTCAATCCACCCCAGTCGGCCAGCCGGGCTGCAAAGTGTTCAACGCGGCGAGGGTCCGCGGCCAGATACGGGATGTCGGCGGGAATCGTGTCGGGGGTGGTTTGAAACACCACTGGCAGGCTGAGCAGCGAGATTTGCACGTCGAACTCGGGAAGCGGGCTTCCGAGCGCAATCAAATCACCGAACCCGGATTGGTCCAACAGCGGCATCAGCTTGGCGTGCACTTCGTGCAGCACGCGTCCGCCGCGCTTTTGGACCAAAGGGCAATACCGAATAAAGTGGAGTACGTCGCCAAATCCAAAGTCGGCATGTACCAGAATCGTGCGACCCTCGAGCGGCGAACCGTCCCACCGCGGCTGTTCGAACTTCCGTCTCGAGCCGAATTTGAGTTGCAAATAATCTTCGTAGTCCGGCCAGCCCGCCAGCCATTCACCTTGGCCCAGTCGCGCCATCCCCAGGCCCAGCCGGGCTTCGGTATGGGCCGGCGCGATTTGCAAAGCCTGCTGGAAAAAATCAGTGGCTTTCGGCAATCCACCACGGATCAACTCGAGCATGCCCAGGCCGGAAAGCGCATTGGCGCGACCGCGCTGAATCCCCAACGCGTCGTGAGATGCCATCCGCGCATCGACCCCTTGGCATTCCAACACCTCCTGGTAGCAAGTTTCCGCCTCGTCCAACAGCCCCCGGTCACGGTAGATCGCGGCCAGGTGCATTCGCGCCACGCTCGAGTCCTCCTTGAGTCGCCGGGCATGTTCGAAGCAAGCGATCGCATCCTCGATGCGGCCTTGTTGCCGCATGACCGATCCCAAGCCGCTGTACGACGGCGCGAAATCAGGCCGCAGCCGTAAGGCTTCTCGGAAACAGGCCATGGCTTCCACCAGTTTACCTTGCCCCTGGCAGGCGTTACCCAGGTTGAAGCAGGTCTCGGCCGAATCTTTCTCGAGCGCGAGCGATCGCCGCAAGTACTCGGCGGCTTCCTCGAACCTTTTGAGGTCCGTCAGCGCGGCGCCCAGATTGTTCAGGGCGTCGACATAATCGGGCCGGCAGCGGAGTGCTGCCTGAAAGGCCACGATGGCTTCGGGCAGTCTTGCCTGGGCCCGCAAGAGATTCCCCAGGTTGTAGTGCGTCTCAGCGTGGTTGGGCTGCAAGCGGGTTGATTGCTCATAGTGCCGCTGCGCTTCGGTCCAGTCGCCGGTTTTGTGCAGCAACAAGCCTAAGTTGTAATGAGCCGGGCCCAGCGCGGGATCCAATTCCAGCGCTCGTTCGTAGCAGGCGCGAGCCTCGGCGATCCGCCCGCTGACACGAAATGCTTCGCCCAAATTGCAGTGGTAATCGGGCTGGGCGCCATCAATGCTAGTGGCCCGGCTGATGAGCTCGATCGCCGCCTCGTGTCGGCCAGCCTGATGCGCCACGAGCCCCAGCAGGTGCAGTGCGGCGGCATCGCGAGGATTCAATGCGAGGATCTGACGGTAAAGCTGTTCGGCCTGCCGCAACTGGCCGGCTCGATGATATCGCAACGCAGTCTGAAGTGGTTCAGACGCGGTTTCCATCAGTGCTCTTCCCCGATGGCCATGACGACCCAAAGAATCATTTTATGGCACCCGACTTCGCGAGACGATCTGCCGCAGTTCGCCTGCCATGCGCGCGAAAACGTCCGACCAATCGCCTCGCGTCCGTTGGCGAAACAGCCGTATCGTCGGATACCACGGACTGTCCCGGCGGTCCAGCAGCCAGCGCCACTCGGGCACCTTGCCCAGGGCGACCCAGACCGGCACGCCCAGCGCGCCTGCCAGGTGCGGGGTTGCGGTGTCGGAGGTGATGACCAGATCCAGATTCTTCATGACCGCGGCCGTATCCATGAAGGCGCCGGATTGCTCGTCGATGTGCGGACCCAATTCGTGGATCGCGAATTGGCCGGCCACCTCGGCCAGTTGCTCGACGCCATCGGTTCTTTGCAGGCTGAAGAGTTGCACCCCGGGCACGTCGGCCAGCGGCGCAAATTCCTTCAGCGCGATCGAACGATAACGGTCCTGAGCATAATCCCGATTGCCTTGCCAATGGATGCCCACTTTGAATCCATTGAATTCCGACAACTTCTCTCGCCAGACGTCGACCAGTCGCGGATCGGCCGCCAGATAGGGTACCTCGGCCGGCATGTTCTCGAAGGTTGTCTGGAAAATGCCCGGCAGATGCAACAGGGGCACGTGCAGGTCGAAGTCCCCCGGATCGTCGTCCAACGTCAGCAGC
>JACQFF010000065.1 GCA_016200205.1 Planctomycetia bacterium | reverse complement strand
GCAACCTCGACGAAGGCCGCAAACAAATCGCCGCGTTGGAAGAGCTGCTCAAGGAAAAGCGGACGGCCCGCTATAAGGCCGCCGATGACGCCGAAACCAAAGCCCGTGGCGAGAAGAAATCCGAACAGGGTATTCTCAAAGCCATGGCCGATGCGATGGCCTCGTCCGGTTCGGGCATTCAAGGCGTCGAACAGGTATTAGCCGAATTAAGAGGATATGCCGCGCTCGCGGCCAACAATCCAACGCAGGCACGAGCCGAATTCGAAAAGGTCAAGGATGCCGACCAGATTCGCAAAGATCATCTCGCCCGCGCGTTTCTGCAATCGGGCGACAACGCGCAAGCCGAATCTCTGGCCCGCAAAGCGGCCGAGAACGGTCCGGGAGAAGTTTACCCGTTGGCGGTGCTGGTCGAAGTGCTGCACCGGACGGGAAAGAAGCAAGACGCTCAAACCGAGTTTGGCCGCTTGCGCACGCTGGCGGCTCATGCGGATCTGAATTCGCCAGTCTTCGAGCGGCTCAAACCAATCGTGCAGGAATTGAATCTGCCGGCCGACTGGCGCAACCCGCGCGACGAGCCTGGCGACGTCGGCGTGCGTCCCGACTTGGCCAGCCTGGGGCCCTTCCGCTGGCAGCCCACGCCGGCCACGAGTTGGTCGGTGATCGCGGCCGACGGTAAACCGCTGGGGCTCGAGCAGTTTCGGGGCAAGCCGGTCGTGGTGATCTTTTATCTTGGATCGGGCTGTTTGCACTGCGTCGAACAGCTCCACAAATTCGCGCCCTTGGCTGGTGAGTTTGCCGGCGCCGGGATTTCGCTGGTCGCCATCAGCAGCGAATCGGTCGATTCGCTCAAAGCCTCGCTCGTGAAGTTGTCGGCCACCGAGGCGATTTCATTTCCGCTCTCCGCCGATCCGGATCTGAGCGTGTTCAAAGCGTACCGCGCCTACGACGATTTCGAGAACATGCCGTTGCACGCCACGTATTTGATCGATGCCGAAGGGCTGGTGCGCTGGCATGATATCAGCTACGAGCCCTTTCTCAATGCTCGCTTCCTGCTGGACGAAGCCAAGCGCCTGCTGGGCCGATAAGAGGTCAATCGCAATTCGACGACCCCTTTTCGCTCCTTACAGAGCCGGACATTCCACCCAGAGCCTATCCGACAACCGTCGGGGACGGTCCCGATTTTGCGGCGGGCACCATCCGTAGGATGGTCGGGGAGCAAAATGGGACTGTCCCGTTCTGGGAGACGGATAGGGTCTTATTGCGCGACCGAGAATGTTCCCTTGTGCTAATCGCGTCGCTAATGATGCCCGCCATGCTCGTGCCCGCCCTGAACGAGAGGATCGTCCTGATTTCCGCGAGCGGCGACGTAGGCGATCAAATCCAAGATCTCCTCGCGCGAGAGTTTGTCGAGCAGCCCCTTGGGCATGAGCGATGAGGCCGACTTTTGCCGCTCGACGACGTCCGCGGTCTTCAATTCGATCGGCTCCGCCTGGGCCAGCGGATTTTCGATCAGCTTGATTCGCTCGGGCGTCTCTTCCAGCACCAGGCCCGTCACGACTTTGCCGCTCTCGAGCTGAAAGATATACGACTGGTACTTCTCGTTGATCCGCGCGGACGGCTCGAGCAACTCTTTCAAAATATCGAGCGACTGGAACTTGGGATCGAGCTTCGTCAGGTCGGGACCAAAGACGTTGCCGACGCCGTCCATCTTGTGACAACCGACGCAATTGGCCACCTGAAAGATCTGCTTGCCGTTGCCGTACGATCGTCCGCCCTTGAGCCCGCCGATCGCGGCCGCCAGGTCGTCGAACTTCCACTCGGTTCGCGGGCGGCGATCCTTCAGTAGCGGATCCCTGATCTCCAGCGGGTGCGCCGCCAAATAGCTCTCTGGGTTTTCCAGGTACGCGTCCAGATCTTCGACCACGTACAGCGCACCGTACATCCTCCGCCAGTGGCCGGGATAGGTGCACACGTACGGATACACGCCCGGCTGCGTCGGTGCGACGAAGCTCAGCTTCTCCGACGCCCTCGGCTGCAACAGTGTGCTGGACAGGAGAATCTTCGTCGATTGCGGCACATAATGCCGCTCTGCCGCGCCCGGCTGCTGGGCAGTTGCCTCGGCCGTCGTGCCGAGCTCTTCCATCGAGCCTGGCTGGGAAATCACAAAGTTATGGGGCATCAGGTCGCTGTTCTCGAAAATGAACTCGACCGGCTTGCCCGCCCGCACGGCGATGATGTCCTTGTCGTACGCCATGCGCTCGAACAATGTACCAACGCGGACAACGCGGACGCCGAGCTCGTCGAGATCGGCGCGAACCTTCCTGGCCTCCTCCTTCGGCAGCAGCGCGGCCAGCGCCTGGGCGAACTCCAGAGCGTCGAGCGCCTCGGGCGTGGTGCGCTGTTGGGTGGAAATCTTGCCGACGTACGCAACCACGGAATCGAGCAAGGGCCTGGCCTGCTCCTTGGGCCAATCGGCCCGCGGGATGCGCTGCAATGCGCGAATTGCCGCCGTCCGATTGCGATCGTCGCCGACGAATTTGGCGAGCGAACTGAACGTCTTGGCTTCCCGCCCGCGCACGTAGGTCAGGGCAACCATCGCCGCCTGTCGGACCGCGGCGGCGGGATCGGGCTGGCTAATCTGATACGTCGCGCTGCCGCGAGGAGCTTCAATACCATCACGGCGGAATACCTCCTGACGGTCCTTGTCGAGGACTTTCAGCGTGAAACCCTTGAGCCGATTGCCCAGGTAGCCTTCGGTGCGATTGAAGACCGCGATCGAATCGATCGGCATTTCCGCGCCGAGGTCGACTTCCCACCACGGGTTCGGCGTGTTTTCCTCGGTGTGGGTTTGCCCGCCGGCGCCATAGTCGCCTTTGGTGTTGCCGTCGATGGCGTGACCTGCCTCGCCGCCGCTGGAAGTATTTTTCTGCGAGGCCTTTCCTTGCCGGGCCACGTTTCGCCCGCCGCTGGTGACCTCGACTTCCGCGAGCGTCAGCGTTCCGTTGCGCGGCAATTCGATGCGCACATACCGCCCCGCGGCACTCTTGGGCTTGTCCGGCGTGGCCAACGAGTTCGGCAGCCCGGCCAGCAGGGGCTCAATTCGTGGATAGAGACTGGCGCGCACGCTGGCGTCCGCGATCAACGGCATGGCATCGACAAAATCGTGCAGCGAGGCGACCGAGCGATTCGCCAATTTCCAGGCTTTGTCGGCCGACTTGTCGACATTGATCAGCGAGACATAGCCGATCTGGCGCAAGATCGGCTGCCGGGCGGAACCGGCAAGTTTTTCCAGTTCAGCCCGGGCGCCCGCCAATTCGGCTGCGTTGCGGCTGGTGAGCTGGCGCACCAGGTCGAACACGACGCTCGCGTCGGCCGAATTCTGTTTCTGATCGAGCGCGTTGATCGTCTCGATAATGACAGTCAACTCTGGTTTCTTATCGAGCCGTGCCAATGTCTGCACTGCTTCGCGGCGGTTCTCGTCCAGTAGTCCCGGGCGTTTGAGCATCTCCAGGCAAACCGCCGGAGTCCGATCCTGCTTCAGCAATCGGGCGTTGCTAATGTGTTGCAGCAGGTAAAGCTTTCCAGCATTGGTGGTAAACGCCACCTCACGATCGGCGGCCAGTGCTTTTTTCCAGTACGGATCGAGCGTCCGCAATGTTTCGCCTCGCACGAAATCCAAGTATTCGTCGCTGGGGGATTCGGCGGCGATCACCGGAATCTCGACCGCCTCGGGCGCGGTGAAAAAGCTGGCGGCGCGCACTGCTTCCAAGCGGACCCGGGGATGCGGATCCGCGGCCAAACGCTTGAAAAGTTCCATCGCGCCAGAGACGCGGTCACGCCAGTAGCAAAGCACGCGCGTCGCCGCGGCCCGAGCGTGAAAGTCGGGCGAAGCAAGCAACCGCTCGAGCAGGGCCGAGTTCACTTCGTTGTGGTGTTGATAGACCCAAAGCGCCTCGAGCAGGTGGTGCTCGTACTGTGGATTCTGCGGATCGAGCCCCTTCACCCAACGCTCGACGGCCGCAATACTTTCCCGGCTATCTCGCCCACTCAGTTCGATCTTGGCCCGATAGCGAACGCGCGCTTCAGAGTCTTTGAGCAGCTCGAGAAGCTTATCGATCGGCTCGCCGGCAATCTTGGCGGGCTTCGATAGCGGCCGACCTTCGTACGTCACGCGATACACGCGGCCGTGGGTCCGGTCGCGGCTCGGATCGCGGAGGTTGTGCTGCATGTGACCGATGATCGGATTGTGCCAGTCCGTAAAGTAGAGCGCCCCGTCGGGCCCGATTTCCAAATCGGAAGGTCGAAAGCTCGGATCGCTGGACGACACGATCGGCTCCAGTTCCGTCGCGGTGAAGCTGGCTCCTTTGTCAGACACCTTGTATTGCAGGATGCCCTGAAAACCGATCACGTTGCCGACCAGCAGATTGCCCTGCATCTCGTCGGGAAAATGGCGGCTGGAAAGATATTCGATGCCAGGGCAGGGCCGCGTTCGCGGTTTATAGACCATCGGCGGAGTCTTGTGCTTGTCCGGGAAGTCGACATGGCCGGAAAACAGGGCCGCGTGGTAGGGGTTGGCGCCCGTACCGTCGACCACGATGTCCTGGCCCCAGTAATCGAAAGCGTGGCCGTGTGGATTGGCGAAGCCGTAGGAAACGTAGACTTCGAATTTCTGACTGCGGGGTTCATAGCGAAACACGCCGGCGTTGGCCAATCGCTGCGGCGGGCCGTAGGGTGTCTCAACCTGCGAGTGGTGGAAGGTACCCTCCTGAAAATAAAGCGCCCCGCCCGGATCGAGCGTAAAGCTGTTGGACGTGTGATGCGTGTCGGCCGAGTCGAGTCCGCTTATTACTCGCTCTCGGACATCGGCTTTGTCGTCGCCGTCCGTATCCTTGATGAACAACAAATCGGGCGCCATCGCCACGAGGACTCCGCCTCCCCAAAACTCAAAACCGGTCGGGTTGTGCAGGTGATCGGCAAACGTGATGCACTTGTCGGCCTTGCCGTCGCCGTTGGTGTCTTCGAGGATCAACAGCTTGTCGTTCATCTCATCCTTGGGCTTCCAGTGCGGATAACTTCCCCATGCCGCCACCCACAGCCGCCCCTTGGTGTCGAAAGCCATCTGCACGGGGTCGACCAGTTCGGGAAACATCTCTTCCGAGGCGACCAGGTTCACCGTCATCCCTTTGGCCAACGTCATCTTGCCGATTTCCTCTTCGCCGCCGAGAAACACGTGCTTGCCTCCTGGCAGTGGGCCGGGCTTGTTGGTGATCACTTCGATGAACGGCGGCGTGTTGCTATCGTCGACATGCAGCTCGCTCCCTTCGGCGATGGCCCAGATGCGCCGGTCGCGATTGGCGGTCATCGCGTTGAGCACTTCCATCTCGCGCTGCATCACCACTCGATTGGTCTGGTCGTTGACGAATTTCAGATCGGCCCGACCGCCGAAAATCGAATAGCCGTCTGTCGTGCGGTGCCGCTCGAACCAGGTGAAATTCTTGTCGAGCACCGCCTGGCGAATCTTTTCTAGCTGCGCGAAATCGCGCACTGATGGGCTTGGCTCACCGAACAGCGACTTGTCGATGACCAGGGCCAATTGCCTGTCGCCAAACGCGTTGAGGTGAACGCCATTGATGGTCAGCGGTGGGCTGGTTTTGCGGTAGAGCTCCAAACTCGGCGAGAACAGATCGACAAACGGCACCTTGTTCGCCCGGGCGACCTCGGCCATGGCGGCCGTGTAGAGCTTGAGCCGCGCGTTGTTTTCCTTTCCGTCCGGCAAGTTCCGATCGTGCAGGTTCTCGTGGGCAATGGGCGAAAACAACACCAGTCGCGGCGCTGTCTTGCCATTGTACTTTTCGCTGAGTGTGTGCTTGATAAACTCTTCGAGATCCTGTTTGAACTTGCCGAGCCCCTGCTCACCGCCAAAAGACTCATTGTAACCGAAGAAAGCCAGTATCACGTCGGCCTGGTTAATTCTGAGGTGATCGTCGGGGCTGCCAAAATTGGCCGACCTCAGCCGCAGGGTCAGTTCGTCGCCGGAAAAACCCAGATTGCGTACGACCAGCTCGTGGCCCGGGAAGCGACTGTAAAGCAGCGCCTCGAAGTTGCCGAAGTGCTGCATCCGATCGGCCAGCGTATTGCCGATGATGGCAATCTTGTCGGAGTGCTTGAGCTGGAGCTTCGGTTTTTCGGCGGCGTCGGCCGGGGCGTGTGTTGAAAACAGGGCCGCGACAGACATCAGCCCGACTAACCAGAGACAGTGTTTCACGGCTGCGACTTTCTGGGGCAGGTAGTGGAGGGGTTCGTCAACTGGCGCCCTGGATACGCGCGCGGTGTCCGAGATCGTCGATCGTTTGGCGCGCGGCTTGAGGGCCAGGACCTTCAGCTTTTCAAGCGCCCCCATTGTGAACGAACATCCGCGCCGTTTCAAGGCACGGAATGTTCATCGCGCGCGTCGGACAGGCTAAGCCGCTTTTCGCTTCTGCGGACTGGATTTCTTCTTGACCTTGCTGTGCTCGATCTCTTCGGCCGACGGCTTTTGCGCTTTCGCCAACCGAATGACGTCATGTTCCGCATCCTGCCACTGGCCGTCGCGGGCTTGTGCGATGATCGCCTCGAGCGCGGCAAATTGTTCGTCATTCAAATCACCCGAGGCGTGCCGCTCGGAAGCGAGTTTGGCGGCCGCCTCGAGCCAGTCTCCCCGTCGGGCCGAAATGGCAGTCCGCAGTCCCTGCACCAATCGGTAGTTGTCCGGCCCGACCTGCGGGGGTCGATAGCAGCCAACGACGAACGTGCTGGAAATGACGATGCACGCCCAACCGATGGAATTGACGGACGCTCGCGACGTAACCATGCGATCGTCACTCCAGCCCGTCGATCGTTTCGCCGCCGGCGCGTGTCGCCCAGGCGGCCCAGAGAAGCGGGTTGACGGTTTCGAGAACAAATCTCACGCTGCCGTCGCCAAACAGGACGTTGCATCCGGTAGGATGCTCGGAATGCATCTCGTCGGTGTAGCCCGAGGTGTTGTTGGGCGGCTCGATGAGCGGCAGCTTCTCGAATTTGCCAGGCCCGCTGTGGACATTGATCTGCGGCGCGGCGGCATCGCAGTCGGCAAAAGGAAACAGGCTGCCGGGACACGTGACCGATCCGGGAACGATCGCCACCCAAGTCGCCGGGCTGCGTAAAGGAGTGCGTTCACCGATGAAGACCGTATGCGTCGTGCCGTCCGTGATGTCTTTGATCCGCGTGCGGCTGTTTCGGTAGAGCGGCCCGTCGGCGATACGCGATAGATTTGCGTCTTTAATCTTCCAAACGTCGAGCTGTCCGGCGCTCGCGACGTAGTGGCTACGCGCAAAATCCGCCAGCGGGTTGCCATTCGCATCTTTGACCACGTAATGTGTCGTGGAGTCGCTCACCGATGGGCACAGGTACGTCGGTATGACTTGCAGCGCGGGCCTGGCATTCACGGGCGCCCAGGAAGGAGACTGCAAGTCGAAGGCGTCTCGCTCATTGCTGCCTTCCATGTAGGGCAGGATTTGCACCAGGCAAGTCCATCCGGGCCCCGCGTCGCCGTTTAAATCGGCGGTGCCCATGACTCCGCCCGGCTGCGATAGATAAGAAGATGGAAAATATCCTTTCGCATCATGAAACGTTTGCAGCGCCACGCCGACCTGTCGCAGATTGTTGCCGCATTGCGTGCGGCGGGCCGTTTCGCGCGCAGCTTGAACGGCCGGCAGCAACATCGCCACCAACAGCCCAACGATCGCAATCACGACCAAAAGTTCAACGAGCGTGAAAGCGCCTGGTTTGCGTGACATCGTAGAGAAACCTCCCGTTCAAGATGGTAACGCGCGCTTGCGCGCAGCCGTAAAGCCCATGATCTACCACGTGCCGGGAGTTCGCTCGCAGCGCGTTGACGGGCATGCCGCCGTTCGCGCCCGCGCGTGGAGAACCTGCCGGCCGGTTTTAACCGAACAGGGGAGGAGCTCGCGAGTGCGTGGTGCGCGCGATCGGAGAGGCTGACTGAGAAGCATAAACGAGCGTCAGTTCAACGCACAATTTGCATAATCGGTCGATTGGGCGGATCGCGTGCGAGAGCGACCGTTGGCCCAGAAAGCGGCAAATCGCGCAGTCGTCGTCATGCGCCGAGTGGTCATCGGCCGAACCGATACTCAGGACAGCGACATCCTTGGTCGAAGGACCAGCGGCACTGGCGGAAGGCAATGCCTCGTCATGGTCGTGGAGCAAGCCGACCACGCTGCTGGCCGCCAGATAGGCGATCAGCAACCCCAGCGTTGTCAACTGGTGTAGACGCGGGTGGATCATTCGATCAACTCAATGGAAACAAATACCCAGGACCCCACTCTACCCCCAATTGCGACGTGGCGTCAATGGAACGGTGCGGTTCAACAGACTCTGCCGAATCTTGCTTCACAGGTACCGTTGCGCGTCTGCGTCCATTTTCACAGCAGCGGCCGGATCGGGTGCCCCTGGTAAATGCGATGCGGGCGCCCTTCCAAATCGGCGAATTCCAAGTTGGCATCAATTCCCAGAAGATGAAAAATCGTGGCGGCCAGATCCGAGGGCGTGAAAGCCTCGCTAGCCGGCAGGCCCGCGTAGCGATCGGTCTCGCCGATCGCGCGGCCCCCTCGAATGCCGCCGCCCGCAAAGAAGCAAGGAAACACGTCGCCCCAATGATGGCGGCCCGGCGTGAAGGGTTCGCCCGCGGTGTTCTTGCCGGTAGCGCTGATCGGCGAAATGCGCGGCGTGCGTCCCATTTCACCACACATCACAATCAGCGTCTCGTCGAGCAGCCCGCGCGCCTGAAGGTCGTCGAGAAAGCCGCTCAACGAGCGGTCGAGCGAGGGAAGCAGATGTCCCTTGAGGTCGCGGAAGGCGTTTTGATGCGTGTCCCAGCCGCGCAAGTTGACCTGCACCATACGCACGCCCGCCTCGACCAATCGTCGCGCCACCAGAAAACCTTGTCCCCATTCTTCGCGTCCATACAAATCGCGAACCGCGGCCGGCTCTCCGGTCAGGTCGAAAGGATTGTTCTTGCCGGTCTGTCCGAGAATCAGATTCCAAGCTTGCCGGCGATAAACGTCCATGTTGCGCACCACCGGCTCGCTATCGAGGTTCCGCCGGGCCGTGTCGAGAGTCGCCAGCAAGCTCGCGCGACTCTGCAGATTCTCAACACTCAATCCGGTCGACAACCCCGGGTCGGGCAAATGGAAATCGGGGTTCCGGCAACTGCTGTTGTCCCACCAGGCGCCCGGTTGTTTGCCCGGTGCACGCGCTGGGTCGTTCGGCTGATCGTGGGCAAAACAATTAGGGCACGAGCCGCCGCCATCGGGACTGCGGCACGTCGGCGCCAAGTCGACCCGCCAGCGGGCGAACTTGCTGCCCAACATGCCGGGACCCGTGCCGGGAATTTGAAGATTTGCGCGCGGTAGCTCCACGACCGGCGGCAACCCAAACGATGCTTCCTCCGGAAGCGCGTGGGCAATCGCCGAGCCAATCGAGGGCCATTCCAAGCGGCGTGGCTTGGAAAGGTGGATGGTCGAAGTCGTTTCGCCGGGCGGAAGCTCGCAGCGGCCCGTTTGCACCATGTACATG
>JACQFF010000064.1 GCA_016200205.1 Planctomycetia bacterium | reverse complement strand
CTCGGTCGCGCAAGCGCCCACGATTGGTTCGCTGAGCGACAATCCCGACCCGGTGATTCAGGGCAGTGACTTGACGCTGACGGCCAACAGCGTCAGCGACAGCGGTGGGATGGTGGCGGAGGTCGAGTTCTACCGCGATGTTAATGGGAACGGCTCGATTGACGTGGGGACGGACACGCTATTGGGAACAGATATCAACGGCAGCGATGGTTGGGCGTCGACGGTTTCCACCAGTGGGTTCGCGTTGGGAGACAACACGTACATGGCTCGGGCGCAGGACAACCATGGCCCATGGAGCAACCCGGCGACCACAACAGGCGCGTTGACCTCGCTCAACATTGCCCCATCGTTCACCAAGGGTTCGGATCCGACGATCAACGAGGACGCCGGTGCCCAGACGGTGGCGAGTTGGGCCACGGCGATTTCCGCAGGTCCGCCCAACGAGTCGAGCCAGACGCTGAACTTCATCCTCGGCAACAACAACAACGCATTGTTTTCGGCTCAGCCTGCGATTTCGCCGACCGGTACGTTGACATTCACGCCGGCTCCGAATGCTTCCGGCACGGCCACGGTGACGGTGCAACTGCACGATAACGGGGGCATCGCCAACGGTGGCGTGGATTCGCAGACCTTCACGATTAGCATTACTCCCCTTGTAGTCAACCATGCTCCTTCGTTCAGGGTTGGATCCGACCAGGTAGTCAGCAAGAATTCATCCGCCCACGCTATTACGAACTTGGCAACCAACATCTCCGCCGGGCCAGCCAATGAGTCGGCGCAAGCAGTCACGTTTCAGGTGACGACCGACAATCGCGGTATGTTTTCCGTGCAGCCCGCCATCGATTCAAGTGGGAACTTAAGCTACACCGTCGCCAACAACGCGGTTGGCATCTCCGGGATCACCGTGGTTCTCAAAGACAATGGCGGAACTAATAACGGCGGCATCGATACGTCGGCTCCTCAAACGTTTTCAGTTGCCGTGGTAAACGGCGCGCCTTATCAAAACCAGAGTTCCCCATTTGACGTTAATAACGACCATAGCATTTCCGCCAGCGATGTATTGAATCTGATCAATTGGTTGCTCGATCACCCCGCGCCAGACATTCTTCCGACCGTCCCTCCGGTTCCGCCAATGTTCTTTGTCGACGTGAATGGAGATGGCATGGTCACGCCCAAGGATCTCTTGGCCATCATCAATGATTTGCTCAATCACGGCGCCGCCCATCCTGTTCCTGGCGCCTCGTCCAATGGTGCAACTCCCTTGGCCAGCGCTGATGCGGGCGTGGCCTCGGCGTTGGCGAGCACGCCGACGACGTCGACAAGCACGTCGACTTCAACCATGCCAGCGTGGATCGTCAATCGCCTCGCGCATCTCGACCTGAACAGTATTGACTTGAATAGGGGTCCGGTCGCCAAATACTTGCTGCACCTGGCGCACGAGGGCACGCCGAAAGCCAAGCCGATTCTCGTCAAAGCCGACGAAGTCGCCGACGCGCTGAATGTCGACGATACCTTGCTCGATTCGCTGTTGGCCGGCTTGGCGCATTAGAACCTATCCGAGAACCGTGGCGGCGAGGGGGACAGTCCCATTTTGCTGCGAAGACTCCGCAAAATTGGGACAGTCCCCGACCGTTCTCGGATAGGTTCTTAGCGCCATACTTAAACCGCGGCGACGAGGGAAACACCCATCATCATTGGGGCGCGCCTGGCGGCTTGGTCGTGATGACGAGCTTGCCGTCGCGTGCGACGCAGGTTAGGCCCAGCGATTTTAGGCCCGCGCTGAGTGCCTTGCCGGCGGTGGTTTTGGTGAGTTTGACCGAGAGCGGGCTCTGGCGTCCTTTGCCCACGGCCTTGAGCGCCTCGTCGTCGATCGTGATCTTTAGCGCGGTCAAGTCGCCGATGAACTCGACGAATTGCGACAGTGGCACTTGGACGAATTGCACGGTCGACAGTTCGCTCGACGAAAGTCGTGCTTCAATTTCGGCCACACTGAGCGAGCCCCCAGCGCGCTCACTCGCCGCCGTGCCCGTGGATGTCGGATCGATCGTCGCCATGGGACGGATTTTCGAGGGCTCATCGGGCGCGCCAGTAGCGTCCGCCGCCGTGGCAGGCTCGATTGTCCGATCGGAGGGTGCGCTCTCGGCGGCAGAATTCGGCGCCGGAGCCGGGTCTAGTTTCAGCGCGGGCGCGACCGGTTTGGGTAGCGCCAAGGCGGGTTCGCTTGTGGCCGCGTCTTGGGCGGGCGTCTCGGCGATGACCGATGATTCGTGGGACAAAGCGTTCGCAGCCGGTTCACCGAGCTCTTCGGACGCGACAGGCGCGGATGGCGGGCCTGGATCATTTGCCTCATCGACTGTCGACGGCTTGAGAGCAACCATCTGGTCGCGCTGGGCTGGCGGCGGACTCGCTTGCTTTGCTACCGGCGTGGCTGGGGCCAGCATCGCTTGGGCGCGCGGGCTTTCGCCGGGCGTCGCTGGCGGTGTTGTCTTGGCAGTGCTGACGGCCAGCCAAAAGCCGGCTGCTCCCAACAGCACACCCGCGGCCAACCCGCCGCTATAGAGCATCCAATCCTGCTTGACGCGTGCGATCGCGGCCGTCCAAACGGTATCTGCAGCCGACGGAGACGGGCGCGCCGGCGGCAATGGACGGACCGCTGTCACAACCGCGTGCGGCTGAATCTCCGCGGGAATTGGAGCGGGCGCCGCACGGACCGGCAGTGGCGGCACGACGACGGCGGCTTTGTCTTTGGCCAGCCGACTTTTCGAGATTTCGCCTGGCGATGGCCGTTTCGCCGATTCGGCCAGCGCCTCCTGGGGGCCGGTCGATCGCTTCCAACCGACCGGCGGGACGACGTGCACCATGCTGCTGCACTTGGGGCAGGCCAGAATGTCGCCGATCACCGACTCGTCTTTGACTTTGAGTCGGGCCTTGCAAGTTGTGCAGTGGATGATGAAGAGTTCCACGGCTGGTTGGTGGTTCGTGGTTAGCGGTTAGTGAAGCGACTAACCACTGGCCGCTAATCACTATCCACCGCCCTTCCAGTATAGTGTAAGCGGGCGGCAAAAGAGTGCTTTTTACCGTTTTTCCTCATGGCGATTTGGCGGAGAACTCCGCGGACAGCCGATCTCCCCGCTTTGCCGCGGCAGCGCGGGTTGTGATGAAAATAGCTTCCCCCTGGCCGTCCTTGGGCTTGACCACAAACACCAATTTCCCGTCCGGGTTGGCCAGCTTCAAGACCTTTTGCAAGATTTCCCCGGCGACCTGGTCACGCTCATCCAGCCCAAACGACTGATTTTTCGTAATGCCTTCCAACTGCAGGTCCGCTCCCAGGATCACCACTTCGGTTTCGATTTCTTTGGAGAGCATTTCCATGCATTTTTCCAAGGTGTCGCGCGGAAAGCTCAGCGAAATCCTCTTTTGCAAAGCGGTCGCCGCGCCGGCGGGTTCTTTGAATGGGGCCGGTAGTTTGGGCTCGGCGATCGCCGGGGCTGCCGGCTCTTCGAAGAGCGTCAGCTCCGTGGCCAATAGCAGGTTGTGCGCCGCAATGCTCGGCAGATAGCAGCGGAGCACCGCCTGGCGCCCGTCGGCACCGGCGCGAGTGAAATCGCTCAGCAGTTGCACCATCCGCGGAAACCGATTCACGACCAGCCGGCCATACGGGCGCGGCTGGAGCGAAGCCACGTAGGTTTCGACCTGATCGGGCACGCGTTCCAGCCTGTTGTGGAGCAATTTCGCCAGGTTCTCTGGCGGTTGATCGACCGGCCCAAGGGCGCGGAACTCAAGAAACAGCTCGTCGCCCAGATGCGCGCTAATGAGCACGGCTTCCAAACTTTCATCGAGAAATTGGGCCAGCGGTTCTCGCAGCTTTTCCAGATCGCCGACCAGCAGGCTCTTGCCGTCCGTGAGCAAATAACTGGGGGCCAATAACAAATTAAAATGCCGCGCGGCATCGCTCTCGCGCAACAGCCGTTCGATGCCTTTTCGCACCAGCGGCGGGCCTTCGAGTTCGAGCATCTCTTTCATCAACGCTGCCGGAGCGATCGCCACCACGCGTTCGCCGGTCTGGGGCGGCAGGTAGTAGGCAAGTCGGGCCGTTTGGAAAACTTGCTTCGCGCCGACTTTTGTCTCCACCGGCTGTCCCCAGGATTCCAAGAGTTTCGCGGCGGGAACCGCACTTCGCAGCCGCATCACGCAGGCCGCTTGCGGCAGCCCGGAGTCATCCGGCGAAAAGGCGATTGTCAATTGTTCGACCTGCGTCAGTTCGACTCCCAAAATCGCCCGCAACTGGGCTTTGGCCAATTCCCCGGCTGGCCCCAGCGCATCGAACAATTTTGCTCCTTCCGCCGTCGCCAGCAGTTCGGCCGGCCGCAGAAACAGAAACACTTGCGCTCCGGAGGGCAAGTAGTTGACTTCCAGCGGCTGCCCGGCGGTTGGCGAGATCCACAGGGTTTGGTTGTCATCATCAATCGGAGTTGCAGCCGTCTCGGTCTTGTTCGGGGCCTCACTCTGGTCGGGTAAGCCCGAGGTCCCAGATATCAATTCTTTCGGGTCGGTTGTCGTTTCGGTCAGAGTTGCCGGCTGCTGCTTGGCCGAGGCTGTTTTCGGCACATTGGACGGCGCTTCAGACTGTCGACTCGAAAGCAGCAACCCAGCCAACACAATCATAGCCCCAACCCCAACCGCTGCGGCGATTACCAGGGTCGAATTTGGCTGGCGTTGCGGCTTCGCCAACGGCTTCACCATCGCCAGATCGGCGGCCGCCACGACCGGTGGCACAAAATTGAATTCGGATTGTGAAGGGACGGGTTCGGCAGATTGTTGGTGAGCTGCGTCGTGCACGGCAATCGACTCCTCATCGCGGACCGCCGCTTTAGGCCGGGGAATACCCGGGATTTTGCTCGTCGAATGGGCCGCGGGTTTGATTTTGCCCTCGGGTGTGGCCTTGGGCTCGGGTTTGCTGGAACCCGGACGCTGGGGGCTGGATGGGGCCACTTGCGCCTTTGCGGCTATTGGCCGGATGGCCGGTTGCGGTCTGGGTGCCGGTTTTTCGGTCGGTTTGGACACAGGCGTTGGCGGAGTTTCGGCGGACCTGACGCTTGCGACCGACGGCGAAATTGTCGCGGAGGTGGCAGACGTCTGCGGCGCGTCGCCAGCGCCCGCGGACCGGATTGGTTGGACTCCCACTTCGGGCGGCACCGCCTTCCCGGACCCGACTCCGGCCGCGAGCGGCGCCAGCGCATGGACCACTTGAGCGGCCGACTGACAACGCAGTAGCGGCTCTTTGTCGAGCATTTCAGCCACCAGCCGCGCCAGCGGCTCGGAGGTTCCCGGCACAATATGGTCCAAACGTTGCGGAATTTCCGATTCGTGCCTTTGCATCTTCTGCTGTACCGACCCGCCCGGAAAAACAACGCGGCCCGCGATTAACTCGTAGATCGTGCAACCCAAGCTGTAGATGTCGGTGAGCTTGTCGGGTAAGCGGTCTTGATGGTGTAGTTCGGGCGCCTGGTAATCGGCTTGCGCGCGTTGCGCTCGGGAGTCGGCAGGGGTGACTACCAGTGGGAAGTGGAGCAACTTCACGCTGCCGGACGGCTCAATCCAAATGTTTTCGGGCCGCAAATCGCCGTGCAGGTGTTCAGTGCCGTGGATTGCCAGGAGTCCCAAGCCGGCCTGAAACGCGATATGGCAAGCTTGGGCCGAAGTGGCCCTTTTTTGCGCGAAGGACTCGCCGAGCGTGCGTCCCGTGAGGTCCGGCAGCACCAGAAAACTGTTCGCTCCCGCGCTGACGAATCGCGCGACACCACTGACGTGCGGGCTGTCGATCACCGCCAATTGCTGGGCCGTCTCGGCCAGCCAGGGATATTGCTCCGGATCGCTGGTGATTTGGGCGGCGAAGATCAACAGCACGCGCCGAGAGGCCTGGTGTGTTGCCCGGTACAGCCCGGCCAGCCGCCCGCTTTCAATGCGATCGTGGATTACATATTCGCCCAAAACAAACGGGCCCGGTCGGCCCGCCGCCAGCAGCGAGGCTTGATAGCGAGTCATTGCGCGTTGGGCGACCAACCATTCGGCCAGGCTGGCGACATTGGCTTGCGCGGTCGCGCCCTTGAGGCCGGTGAAAGCGGCGTGGAGTGCTTTGGCGCGCGCCGGTGAAAGCAGCCGGCTTTCGACCGCTAACTTCCAAAACTCATGAATCGAGATGGGCATGAAAGCAACACTGCGCGCTAGAGCACCAGGGAGGTGTTCGACGCCGCTGGGACAGACGCAAAGCCGCGCCCCTCTGTTCCGTGGTTTCAATCTACCATGCCGGGTGGTGAGGGTGCAAAGTTGATCCGCCCCACCGCGTGCGTTTCCGCAGTCCAAATTCTTCGACCAGAGAGCAAGCGTTCACTAGCGTTTCTCTGGGTGCGTGGCTCAACCGGGGCGCGAAATGGCAAAAGTGGCCCGTGGCTTGCCTTGAGCGGCAAGTTAGCTGGGACTATGATTTTCAAGGCCCGCCACGGCGGTTTCAAGTTTCTCCTCCTCAAGCGCACGATTCGTCCCGGTAGATTGGCACCTTGAGAGGGGGCGATGCACCTTGGGCAACAGCCATTGAAATAGGTTGAAGGATCCGGCATGCGAGCGATTGACGCCACACGTCTGTATTTCGACCGCGCCGCCGATCGGATGGATCTGAGCGAGAACATGCGCCAGCTCCTGCTGACGGCCAAGCGCGAGGTTTCCGTCCAGATCGCCATCGAGCTGGACAACGGCGAAATCGCGACGATGATCGGCTACCGCGTGCAGCACGACGACGCCCGGGGGCCGATGAAGGGCGGTTTGCGATACCATCCCGAAGTCGATTTGAGCGAGGTCCGCTCGCTAGCCTCGCTGATGACGTGGAAAACGGCCCTGGTCGATATCCCTTTCGGGGGCGCTAAAGGGGGCATCGCCGTCGATCCAGCCAAGGTGTCCGTACGCGAGTTGGAACGCATCACGCGCAAATTCGTCGACGGCATCCACGACGTGATCGGCCCCGACATTGACATTCCGGCCCCCGACATGGGCACCAACGCCGAAGTCATGGCCTGGATCATGAACCAGTACCAGAAGTACCACGGGTTCAATCCCGCGTGCGTAACCGGCAAACCGGTGGAACTCTATGGGATTCCGGGCCGCGAAGAGGCCACGGGTCGCGGCGTGGGGAATTTTGCGGTCAAGCTGCTCAGCCGCCTCGGCCGCAAGCCGGCCCAAACTCGCGTGGCGCTGCAAGGGTTCGGCAACGTGGGTTGCCACGCGGCCAAGTTTCTCAGTGAAGCCGATTTTCGATTGGTCGCGGTGAGCGACATCAGCGGCGGATATTATCGGCCCGACGGAGTGGACGTTTCCAAAATGTTGCAATACACGCGCGAGCATCAATTCTCGCTACACGGCTACACCGAGGCGGAACGGATCTCCAACGAGGACCTCTTGGAACTCGACGTCGAACTGCTGATTCCGGCGGCGTTGGGTGGCGTCATCACGGCCGAAAACGCGTCGCGCGTCAAGGCGCCATTGATCATCGAGGCCGCCAATCAACCGGTTTGGCCCGACGCCGACCGCGTCTTCGAGGACCGCGGCACCGTGGTGCTGCCCGACATCCTGGCCAATTCCGGCGGCGTGACGGTAAGCTATTTCGAGTGGGTGCAAAACCGGCAGCATTATCAGTGGGGCTTGAACCGCGTGCGCCAGGAGTTGGACCGCGTGCTCTCCGACAGCTTCGAACGCGTTTGGACGATCTCGGCGGAGCGGAAAGTAAGCCTGCGGACCGCGGCCTACATTCTGGGCATCGGCCGCGTCGGTCGGGCAACGATTCTGGGAGGCATTACATAAGGCCGGAGGCGGGAGACCGGAGGCCGGCAGGGGAATGAAACGCGTCGGGTAGGGCAAACGATCTTTGGAGGCGTTAGGTGGTAAGCAAGCGGATCCCAATCAAGACTCTGCAACAGATTCCGGCATTTCGCAACTTCAACGAAACCGAATGCCGACAGTTGGTCGATATCGCTCAAGAAAAAGCCTTCGCGCCGGGCGAGAAGGTGGTCGAACAGGGCAAAAGCAGCCAGAACCTGTGGATCCTGCTGGAGGGCCAGTGCGAAGTGGTCAAAGAGAGCCAGCGCGATGGGGCGGTCGTGTTGGCGACGTTGGAGGCGTTCAACCTCTTTGGCGAGATGTCGTTTTTCAGTCCGGCCCCGCATTCGGCCAATGTGCTGGCCAAAACACCGGTCAAGCTGCTATGCATTTCGCGAACCGATTACGACGATATGATTCACGAGGGCGTCGGGGCGGCCTACAAGCTGGCCTACAATGTCGTCGAAAACGTCGCCAACCGCCTGCGGCGAATGGACGAGTGGGTGGCCGCACTCACGGCTGGCGGCGAGCACTTCAATCCGGCCGAAAAGCTCCCCGAATGGCGCCGTTTCCGCGACAAATTGTTCGACGGCTGGAATTTGTAAAGTAGAGTCGAGAGGTGACGCGGTGGTTTAACCACCGCGTCACCTCTCGACTCTACTTCCCCTCGCAACATCTGCGACACGTAGGATCTGATAGAACGTTCTTCCGATCCGTGCGGAGGAAAATCGCCACTGATGGCCGTCGGGGTTAGCAATCGCTGGGTACTCGCCGTGGATGCCTCTGCCACCCGCCGCTAGCGAGAAACATGCAAACGGCGAAGTAAATGCCGCCTGTAAAAGCAAATCCCGCAATCAGAGGGAAAAAGGGCCATTCTATTTTCCTCACGCGTACGTCACGCCCTTCTTCGCGGTGGTCTTGTCGCCGGGCGGGTGCTTTGCCACTTCGGCCAATATCTCGCCGGCGCGGACGGTATCGGCTTCGTTGACGTCCAGATGCGTCACTGCCCGCACCTGCTGCGGCCCGATGGCCAACATCAAGAGGCCCTGATCTTTTAGCCGCACGCAGAATTCGGCGGCGGTGCCAAGCGACTCTTCGACGCGGAAAATTACGATGT
>JACQFF010000047.1 GCA_016200205.1 Planctomycetia bacterium | reverse complement strand
GTGCGGATCGTTTGCCAGCGGCTGGCGCCCATGTTCCAACACGCCTCGCGAAAAGTCATCGGCACGCTGGCCAAAGCCTCTTTCGTGCTGGAGATAATGACCGGCAGGGTCATGATGGCCAGCGTGCACGAGGCGGCCAGCACCGATTCGCCCATTCCGGCAAACATCACGAAGGCGCCCACGCCAAACAGCGCGTGCACGATGCTGGGCACGCCGGCCAGATTCACCACGGCCAGATTGACAATTCGATTGAACCAATTATCGCGGGCATATTCGTTGAGGTAGACGCCGGCCAAAATTCCGATAGGCGCGGCGACCAACAGCGAAATGAACACGAGATAAAACGTGCCCACCAGCGGAGCCCACACGCCACCGGCAGTCATATTATTGCGCGGGTTGTCGAACACGAAAGAGAGCGAGAGCACAGGAGAGGCTTTGGAGGTTAGATGGACGAGGATGACAAACAGCGGCACGACCAACAGCAATGTCATGGCCAGGAACACGAATCGAGCGATCGTTTCCTGACGGCGTTTTTTGCGATCGACCGGCGTGGCCGAAAACACTTCGCGAATCGAGAGGGTCAAATGCTCGCCGGGCGCCAGTGGGATGGCCCCTTGCTGGTCGAGCCGAGCCACGCCGGCCAGCGCCGATTCCAGATCGGGCCAGGGAAACAACGCCGTTCCTTCCCCGTTGGCATCGCTGGTGCCCAAGGGATCGACGAAGAACTGGTAGCGAGGCGATTTTCGCCTTCGAGGCCGCGCGCTTGGCCGAGCGATCGAGCAAATGTCAACGCGGTCGTAGCCCTGGAGTTTTTTGACCTTCGGCGCCGTGCCGCCATGCCGCTCGGCAATGCCCGCCAGCGCGTCCTGCACCGTGGCCAGCGGCCGGGCGGAGCTGCCGTCTCCCGGATCGCCATTGGCGGCCGGCGAAACGAAATACTGGAAGTTAGCGGCGTTGGAGCTAGCCATTTTGCTTGCCTCGGATTCCTTTGACGATCAAGTCGGCCGTCAAATTCACTGCAAACGCGATGGCAAACAACAGAATTCCAATGACAAACAGTACGCGGTAATGATCGTCGCCTTGTACCGTTTCACCCAGTTCGGCGGCGATCGTGGCGGTCAAGGTCTGTACGCGGTCGAGAATGCTGGTCGGAATCTGATTGGCATGGCCGGTGGCCATCAGCACCGCCATGGTCTCGCCGATGGCCCGCCCGACGCCGAGCAAGACGGCGGCCAGCAGTCCGCTTTTGGCCGCCGGAAACAGCACGCGGTAGACGATCTCCCAGCGGCCGGCGCCCAGCGCCACCGCGGCCTCGCGATACGAGTCGGGCACCGCCTTGAGCGCATCCTCGCTCACCGAAACAATCACCGGCACGCTCATCAGCGCGAGAATGATGCCGGCATTGAGAATGTTCAGTCCGATCGGCGCGCCGGTGGCCGCGATGATCAACGGGTTGAGCATCATGTAGGCGATGAAGCCCCACACGATCGAAGGAATGGCGGCCAGCATCTCGACGGCAATTTTCAAGAACTCCCTGACCTTTGGCGTGGAAAACTCAGAGACGTAGATCGCCGCGCCCAGGCCCAGCGGAACCGCGATCAGCATCGCCAACACCGTGACGGATAGCGTACCGACCAACAATCCCAGAATCCCATAATGGGGCGTGTCGGAGACCGGATTCCAATTCGTGCTGGTGAAGAACTCCCGCAGGTCCAAGCCGTGGAACAGAAACGGCGCGCCCTCGCGGAATACAAAGAAGAAGATGCCGAAGACGAAGAAAATGGCGCTCCAGCCGCACAGCCGGATCAACATTTCGATGAGCCGCTCGGGCAGTTCTCGGAGCGGCGAACGCCCGCCGCCGAGGACTGGGCCTCCGGCACGCGCGACTTTTGGGGGAAGGGCTGACATGGATGGATCGCTCGCGTTGACGGTGCCCTATTTAGCCGCGGGTTCCTTGGGAAGTGGAACGTAACCCTGCTCTTCGACGGTCTTCTGTCCTTCTTCCGAGCGGACCCATTGGATGAACTCTTGAATGGCGCCCGACGGTTCTCCCAACGTATAGAGATAGAGCGGTCGCGAAATCGGGTAGCTGCCGTCCAGCGCGCTTTCGACGGAAGGGGCGAAACCGGGTTCGCCCTTTTGCTTGGCCACTTTGACCATTTTTACCAGGTCGGCTTTGTAATAACCCATGCCGCTGTATCCGATTGCGCAAGGCGTTTTGGAGACAAGCGCCACAACGTCGGACGACCCGCTTTGCGATGTGAGTCCTTGCCGATAGTCGCGTTTTACCCCGAGCACGGCCTCTTTGAAGTAGGCGTAGGTGCCCGAGCTGTTTTGGCGACCGATGGGAATGATTTCGCCGCCGCTGCAAGCCGGAAAATCAATGTCGAGGTCCTTCCAGGCCGACATCTTTCCGTTCTCGCCGTAGATTTCAGCTAATTCGCCCAGCGAAATCGACTCGATCGGGTTTTGTTTATGGACGTAGATGGCCAAAGCGTCGCGGCCTACGACGAATTCCTTGGGCTCTTTGCCGGTCTTCGCTTTGGCGGTTTCAATCTCCGTGGGCTTCATCGGCCGGCTTGCGGTTGCAATGTCGATTTTGCCCGAACAAAGGGCCGCGATTCCCACTCCGGAACCACCTCCCTTGACCTGCAGCGAAATGTCGGGATGGCCCGCTTCGAACGCTTCTCGCCACGCATTTGCCAGATTGACCATCGTGTCCGAGCCGGTCACTTTGATCGTGCCGACGCTGTCGTCGCGCGAATTGTGCGAACACGCCACCACGCTGGACAGGAGAACGGCAAGTCCGCTCAGTCCGACGGCCAACAGCAAACGACCTAACACCATAAATTCGTCCTTTCTACCGACGGTAAAGCCGGTGAAGTGAGTGGTCTGGGTGTGTGCATGCAGGGGGGTTTTCGAAAGTCCGCGTCCTTGCACACAGGCACGAAAGGACAGCGTGACCCGTTCGTTAGACCGCGCACGGCGCGAGGCCCAAAGGTCGACCAAATCGCGAGAATCGCCGCCGGTCGAAAACCGTGCGGCTCATCCTGGTGCGCGGCCGTCCATTACGTCAAAACGCGCATTCATCGATCATTTTCAACAACGAATCATACGGGGCGATTGTTAGCGGATTGTGAGCGAAGCGGCGGAAACTGCCCGGAGGTGGACCAGTACCGTGCTGCCAGCGTACCGAACCACCGGAGGGGGCCGCCGGTCGTTGCCGGAAGTTGGCAATCGGGCTAGACTTGATGCACGAGCCGCGAGCGCGGCTGTCGATCCCAGGTTTCGAGTGATTGGCACCGTGTCACGAATTGTTTTGGCCATGTCGGGTGGGGTGGATAGCAGCGTGGCGGCCCATTTGCTGCGCAACGCGGGGCACGACGTGGTCGGCGTGTTCATGCGGCACGGCGAGCCGGTCGTGTCGAGCTGTGCGACGCAAACGCCAAACGGCTCAAAGAGCCTGTCGATTGTGACCCAGCGTGCAGGCCACAAGCAGGGCTGCTGCAGCGCCAGCGATGCCCAAGACGCTCGCCGCGTCGCCGATCGGCTCGATATCCCGTTTTATGCGATCGACTTTCAGGAAGAATTCAGCCAGATCATCGACTACTTTATCGACGAGTACTCGGCCGCTCGCACGCCCAATCCCTGTGTGATGTGCAACAACTGGATCAAGTTCGGGCGGCTGTTCGAGTATGCCGACACTGTGGGAGCCGAATTCGTGGCCACGGGTCACTACGCCCGGCTCCAGCCGGGAGCCGGACCCGAGGGCTTGCCAAGTCTCTGCCGGGGCGTCGACCCCAGCAAGGATCAATCCTACGTGCTGTTCGGAATCGACCGCCAACGGCTTTCGCGCATGATGCTGCCGGTGGGCGGATATTGCAAGGATGAAATTCGCCGGATGGCCCACGAACTCGGCCTGGCGGTTGCGGATAAAAAGGACAGCCAGGAAATCTGTTTCGTACCCGACGGCGACCACGCGGCCTTCATTCGCCGCAAGCGGGGCGAGTCCCCGACCGCCGGCGAGGTCGTGACCTCCGCGGGGCAGGTGGTCGGCACGCACGATGGGTTGGAAAAGTTCACGATCGGGCAGCGGAAAGGCTTGGGAATTGCGCTGGGTGAGCCGCATTTTGTGATTCGCCTGGAGCACGACACCCACCGCGTTGTGCTTGGAACGAAAGAGGAACTGGCCCGCGGCGAATTGACGGCCAATCGCACGAACTGGCTTGCCAGCCGGCCCGATGGTCCCCGCGACTGCGAGGTCAAAATCCGTTATAACGCGCGACCGGTGGGCGCGACGGTGGAGGCCCTGGAGGCGGATCGGTTGCGAGTCACGTTCGACGAGCCGCAGTACGGAGTTGCGCCGGGCCAGGCCGTGGTCTGCTATGAGGGAAATCAGGTGCTGGGCGGCGGCTGGATCGAATAGCTTGTCGAGGCTAGCCGCGCACTTGCCTTCCACGCCGATGCCACAAGTAGCCGGCCAAAATGGCACAGCCGGTGACCAGTAGCATCAGCGACCCCGGCTCTGGCACGGGCGCCAAATCGAGCCCCAATGTCGCATTGGGTTCATCGTACGTCACCCAATTGAAGGGTCCCGACGCGCCAAGGTTACCGATGTTGCCATTGTCCACGAACAGGCTGGCAACCAGGAAGTTCATGCCAAACACGCCGTCGATCGTCAGCAATTGATTCGCGGCCGGGTCAAAGACGCTGACGTCGTTGACCAGCACCGGCGCGCCCATGTAGCGGATATTGTTGGGATCGGCGTCGTTGAGACTGCCCTCTTTGGTGTGCAGAATCAGATCGTCGAGGTAGAAGCCCGCCGCAGTGAGCGTGCCGCCGATGCCACCCACTTGAAGTGAAAACTGGTTCGCGACCGGAGTGCCCGGGGCGGCGGGATTCGCCGGATTGAAGATCTCGAGCTTGCCGGTGGAGATGCCGTGTGAATCCGTCGCGTACCGCACGTCCAGTTTAGCGGCTTGCGCCGTTGAGATGAACGACGTAGCGGCCCCGGTGTCGAGCAGAAAACTGCCGCTCGAGTGATGCCCATTGAAGTCGATGCTTACTGGCGGCGTGTTATCGACCGGCGGGCTGGGCCCGGACTGTAGGACCGGATTCGGACCGATAAACGGATTGTGGCTGAAATTCGGGACCGGGGAGCCCGCGGGGGTCACCTGCGTAAAGCGATCGAAGTCGGCTTGACTGAGCGCTACGTGATGGCTGGTCGTCGGTATGCCCGGGTCGGAGTTGGCTTTAGCCGGGTTGAACGAAGTCGCCGGGTTATACAGGTAGGTATTCATGCCGCCGGATAAATCGTTCAGCGGCTTGGGATCCATGACGACCACCTTGCCGGCCATCACGGGCGTGCCGAACACGTCGAGGGACAGCAAATCCGGATTCTGGGGTTGTGGGATTGGTCCAACTTGCGTGCGCAGGGGGCCGAAGCTCTGGTCGTAGACGGTGGTAAAGTTCGCGGGATTGTCGAGATCGGAAAACGGCGTATGCGCGACGCGGACCGAGACCGACTCGGAGACGCCAAAGTTACTGGTACCCGCCACGCCCGTATCGGAAAAGCTCACGCCGGCAAGTGTGTTCAAACCAAGGACAGTCGCCGTATCGCCGCTAATCAATATCCCACTGGCGCCGGTGTCGAGATAGGCCGTAATATTGAACGAGCTGATTCCCAAATCGTGGCCGGTGAGCGGCTGGGAGTCCCCGGGCCTTTGCAATAGACCTTCAACCACCGGCTGATCGAGCGCGGCATTCTGCGTGCCGAAAATATCGACCGCATGTGCCGTCTGGGCAAAGACCAAGACGCATGCGATCACCGCCACCAGGGCCGCTCGTCCTGGAAGTTTGCAAATTGATTGAGATGATTGCCGTTGTCGCATTTGATAATTTTGCTTTCGTCCGAGATCCTGTCGCCAAAACACGCGCGCAAACAAGCCGAGCGCCAATGAGCCGAAGCCGTGGAAAAACTGGCTGAATTAAGAGCCTTCAAGCCGCTGGAGAACGGAACGTGCCAGCCGCAAAGAAGCCAAACGCGCAATACTGCGTCACTTGGCGGGCAAAGGCTCTCAGTTGACGATCATTAGCCCAAAGCGAATCCGGGCGAAGGGAAATTCCTCAACTCATTACAAAGTAGGCGCAAACGGCGTAGTTGTCAAGTGTTTTTTGTAGAATCCTGGCACAAGCAACATTAGCCGTCGGGATACGGCGACGACACCTTTCGACCCGACAAGCCGCGTCCGCACATTCTTCGCTAGCCAAAGCGCCCGCTGGAGCGTGGGTCGCAATTGAACTTGGGCTTGTGTACGATAGCCGTCTTCAACAAGGGGCTTAGGCCGTCCGTAGTGTCCGGCTCCCCTCGTATTCGGTAGATTTTTGAGGTTTCGCACCCCATGAACGCAAAGCCCGCGCGCTGGTATCACGAATTGACCCGCTATCACTGGTTCGTCCTCGCCGTGGCCGCGCTGGGTTGGATGTTCGACACGATGGACCAGCAGCTTTTCACGTTGGCTCGCGCGCCGGCGATGCGAGAACTGGTACTGCCGAAATCGAGCCCCGGCGAGGTGTTGAGGCCCGAGCAGAAAGCCCAAAACACGAATCTCGCCAACGAATACGGCAGTTATACCACGTCGATTTTTCTCATTGGCTGGGCGACCGGCGGGCTGGGCTTTGGGGTGATGGGCGACCGCGTCGGACGGGCACGGACGATGCTCTGGACGATCGTCATCTATTCGCTGTGCACCGGCTTGAGCGCGTTGTCGGTCGGATTTGCCGATTTCGCCTTCTATCGCTTTTTGACGGGATTGGGCGTAGGCGGAGAATTCGCCGTGGGCGTGTCGTTGGTTGCGGAGGTCATGCCCGATCGGGCTCGACCCTACGCGTTGGGATTGCTGCAAGCGCTGTCGGCCGTCGGCAACATCGCCGCGGCCGTGATCAATATGGCCCTGGGCGCCATGGCCCACGCCGGCGTGGTCGAGAGCGCCTGGCGAGTGATGTTCATGGTCGGCACGGTGCCGGCTTTGTTGGCCGTGTTCATCTTCCGTCGGCTCAAAGAGCCCCAACGGTGGCAGGCCGCGGCGCTCGATGCCCCGAGCGCGCAGCTCGGATCGTACGCCGCGCTGTTTGGCGACCAGCGCTGGCGACGCAATGCGATCGTTGGCATGCTGCTGGCTTTCGCCGGCGTGGTCGGGTTATGGGGCATCGGATTCTTCAGCTACGAGCTGATTTCTTCGGTGCTGCGCACGCGATTCGAGGGCGAGCAAATGAATGCCGCCGACATTGCCTACAATCTGGCATTCTGGACCGGAGTCACGTCGATCGTGCAAAACGTCGGCGGGTTCTTCGGCATCTGGGCCTACAGCCGCATCACGCCGCACATCGGACGCAAGCCGGCCTTTGCGATCGCCTTCGTGCTGGCCATGGCCAGCACCGCCATGGTCTTCTGGTACCTGGACAGCTTCGTGCAAATTTTCTGGATGGTGCCGATCATGGGCTTTTGCCAATTGGCGCTTTTCGGCGGCTACGCGATTTACTTTCCGGAGCTGTTTCCGACGCGGCTTCGCAGCACTGGCACGTCGTTCTGCTACAACGTCGGCCGATTCGTGGCGGCGGCGGGGCCTTCGACGCTCGGCCTGCTCACCTCACGCGTCTACGGCGGCTATGAGCAGCCGCTGCCGCTCCGCCTGGCCGGAGTGACCATGTGCGCCATCTTCTTGCTGGGGCTGGTCGTGCTTCCCTTCGCGCCGGAAACCAAAGGTCAACCGCTGCCGGAATAGAAGCGTCCGATACCTGGGCAATTCCGGCTTGATCCTATGGCTCCGGAACGCCATAAAAGTCGAGTAGCTCAGGGCTTGCCCTGACAACGACGCTGCCTATTCGCCCGCGTCGCCGGGCACGGTCGGGGGCTCTATTCCAGCTCCCCAATTGACGCTGTAATGCCCCCGCGCGACCCAACGATGAAAACTCGACCACGGCCAATCGCGAGGGCGTGACACATATCCGTGCTTGACCGGGTTGTAATGAATGTAATCGGAATGGGCTTCAAGGTCATCTTCGTCGCGGATCGTGTGTTCCCAGAAGCGACGCTGCCAGACGCTACGCCGCCCTTCACGAGTACGCGATCCATCGCGGTTGCTCGCGACCGCCGAGACGCAACCACTCACGCGTGAACTGCCCTTTGATCCAACTCCACCGCAGCGAATAACCTGAATCGCCTGCCGGTAGAGCCCAAATGGTGTGCAAGTGATCGGGCAACAAGACGAGAGCGATTATGTCCAGCGGATATTTCGAGAAGCAGCGCAGCATCAGGCTCCCGAGGACGCGCCGTGCACGATCATCCCCGAATAGGGGCGCGCGACGTTCGGTTACGACCGTAAAGAAGAACGTGCCACCCGGCACGAAATAACGACGGTAAAGCGACATAGCGGTATCGTATCACACCGTGGCGGGTTATTGTCAGGGCAAGCCCTGACCTACGGTTGCGGAACGCCGTAAAAGGCAGCGGTCGACAGGCCGGTGCGCTTCGCGACCAGCGCGGCGATCACGTCGACTTCCGCGTCGGTCAAAGCCGTGACAATGCTTTCGGCCGGCTTACGGGCCACGGTGTAGAGCTGAACCAATCTGAGCTTGCCGCCCGCGGCGGTGATTTCGTTGAGCCGCTCGCAAAACGCCTCCAGCTCCTCGGCCGAAGGAGGCTCGCCCTCGATGCGCATGAATAGCGATTGGATCACCAACGGCCGCACGCGGGCAGCGGCCGTGATGTTGTCCAAGATTTGGCGGAACGGGATCGGCGTCCGCTCGACCAGTTGATAATAAGCGTCCGTGCCGGCTTCGAGCTTGGCCCAAATCTCGCCTTGATGGGCATCCAAAATCTCCAGCCCGCGCCGCACATGCTCGCGATGAAACATGCTGGCATTGGTAATCAACACCAGCTTGACTGGATCCAAGTGGAGTCGATCCTTCACGCCGGCGCAGGCGGCGATGATCTCGTCGAAATTGCGATAGGTAGTAGGCTCGCCGTCACCGCTGAAGGCAATGTCATTCAGCCGCCTTAAGTGTTCGGGGGTCCCGGCGAACTCCTCGGATTCGTAAAGCTCGCCGGACTTAACCAGCCCGAGCATCGCTTCCAATTCCACCACCAGCGCGTCCGTCTCGACAAATCGAGTTTCGCTCTGTCGCGTGCGATCGACCTGGCAATAGATGCAATCGAAGTTGCAGATTTTGTCGGGGTTCAGGTTCACGCCCAGCGAAATCCCGCCCGAACGCCGGCTGAGGACCGGATAGACGAAACGGTTCGCTTGGAACGTCCGCTGATGCCGACTGTGCAGAGGGTGCGCGGTATCTTTGCCGGAAACCATGGACGATACGGATCGTGGCCGTAACACGGTAGGGGGTGTAATCCACTGCTTATTATAGACACCCGAGCGATTCCGGAAGTGCGCTACAGCCGGCGCAATTCGGTGAGTTCGTCCATCGTGATGGTCGTCTGCTCGCCGTCTTCGCGCTGGAGGATAATCATGTCGGCAAACACCTTGTCGTCGGGGTTGCGACGAAAGTGCAGCCCCTGGCGGCGACGCTCCGTGTTGACCACGGTTCCCACGGTCTTTGTCGTCCAGGTTTTGGACGAGCCGACCTTCACTTCGTGCGTCACTTCAATCCGGTCGCCGGGCCGGAGCTCTTCGAATAGCTGACGTGCGTCGGTTTGTGAAATCATGATTCGTATCTCCTCGAAGACATCACGTTAAGCCGCAAGTGACGGCGACGCCGGCCGCGATGTCGCACGCGAAGTGCCGCGGCACCTTCGCTCAAACTTCCTTGCTCTTGATCCAGGTCATCAACTTGCGGAGCTTACGGCCAACTTCTTCGATCGGGTGGTTGCGCTCACGGCGGCGCGTGGCCTTGAACGCCGGAGCGTTGGCCTTGTTTTCCAAAATCCACTCGCGGGCGAATTGGCCGCTTTGGATCTCCTGCAAAATGCGCTTCATCTCCTTGCGCGTTTCATCGGTGACGATTCGCGGGCCGCGCGTGTAGTCGCCGAATTCGGCCGTATTCGAAACGCTGTAGCGCATGTAGTTCAACCCGCCCTGGTAGAACAAGGGTAGCCGGCATCGACCAGAGTTTCGAAGCCGGCTTTGACCAGCGCGCTGACGCCGCCGCACAGCACGACCTGTTCGCCGAACAGATCGGTTTCGGTTTCCTCGGCAAAGGTGGTCTCAATCACGCCGGCGCGGCAGCCGCCAATTCCCTTGGCATAGGCCAGCCCCAGAGCCCGCGAGGTGTCGCTGGCGCCGGGGTTCAGGGCGATCAAGCAGGGCACGCCGCCCCCTTTTTCGAACTCGCTGCGGACCAGATGGCCGGGACCCTTGGGGGCCACGAGCACCGTGTCGACGCCCACGGGAGCTTCGACCTGGCCAAAGTGCACGTTGAAACCATGCGAGCACATCAGGATGTTGCCAGGCTTCAAATGGGGCCGAATCGATTGGCGGTAAATGTCACCCTGCACTTCGTCGGGGAGCAGGATATTGACCAAATCGCCTTGCTTGGTGGCATCCTCGACGCTCAGCGGATCGAAGCCGTGGCTCTTGGCCAGGTCGTAGTTCGGGCTGCCGGGACGCTGGCCGACGATGACTTTGCAGCCGCTATCGCGCAGGTTCAAGGCATGGGCGTGCCCCTGCGAACCGTAGCCCAATATCGCGATTGTCTTGTTTTTGAGCAGCGACAAGTCGGCATCTTTTTCGTAGTACATCTTGGTCATTCGAAGGACTCCTCAAATAAAAGACGAAAGCCGAAGCGCGGCGGGCCGGATGGCCCCGCGACGGCGCTTCATAAGTCGGATTTGACGGCGGGTGTTTCCGCGTTGCGCCGCTGCCCGCGAACCATGGCGATGCGCCCGGTCCGCACCAGTTCGACGATCCCGAAAGGACGCATCAGGTCGATAAACGATTCGATCTTGTGTTCTTGGCCCGAAATCTCCACGATGACCTCTTCGGTGGCGACATCGACGATCCGGCCGCGAAAGATCTCGGCCAATTCGCGAATTTCGCTGCGCCGGCCACCCAAGGGAGCCCGGACTTTGATCAGCATCAGGTCGCGTTCGACGAAATCTTGTGAGCTGACGTCGACCACCCTGACCACGGTGACGACTTTTTCGAGCTGTTTGCGGACTTGCTCCAAAACGCTGTCGTCGCCCACGATCACGAAGGTCATCCGGGACAGATCGGGGTTTTCCGTTTCGCCGACCGCCAGGCTATCGATGTTGTAGCCGCGCGAAGCGAGCATCCCGGAAATATGGGCCAGGACGCCCGGGACGTTTTGTACCACCGCCGACAAGACATGCCGCATTGTCAACTCCAGCCGACAGTGACGTGCGCGCTGCAAGAAAGTGTGATGCCCCAACAGGTTAAACTAACGATGATAGCCCCCTGCGAGGTGTCCGACAAGGGACCAAAACCCAGGGGCAATGGCATGGCCGTTGCAACGCCGGGGCGAGTGTTAATCGATTCTTAATCTCACCCAGTGTCTCGCCGATACTTTTCCCGGTCCCGAGGTTTGACCCCAGCCCTTCGAGCGGAATTGGTAATGTACCCGCCAATTAGGGTATAATCCTCATGACTGACAGTACTAGCCTCGAAGCCGCCTCTAATCACCCCACCATGACCTCGGCCACCGCGCGAAATGGTACTTTGGCGATCAATGAGGCGCGGGCGCTGGTCGACGATCAATTTGCCTACAAGCCGATCGTCTTCTGGACCGATCTGCTGCTGACCTTGGCCGTGGCCTACCCCTCGGGGGCAATTTATCTCGGCTCGCCGCCGTTTTCTCTTCAGCAATTGATCAGCTTCATCGTCACCGGGTTCGCGCTGTTTCGCGCGGGCAGCTTTATTCACGAAATCGCCCATATGCGAGGCGGCCAGATGCTCTCCTTCCGCATCGCGTGGAACCTGCTTTGCGGCATCCCGTTCATCATGCCGTCGCACTTTTACGAAAACCACGTCGATCACCACAACAGCCATCACTACGGCACGCTGCGCGATGGCGAATATCTGCCGCTGGGCGCTGGACCTGTTCGCGACATTTTGTGGTTCTTTGTCCAAGTCCCCCTTTTTCCGCTTTATGTCGCGCTGCGGTTGTTGCTGAGCCCAATCACGTTCGTCGACGAGAGGCTGCGAACCTGGGTGCTGGAGCACATGTCGTCTTTTGTGATCAACTTCCGCCACCGGCTGGCGATTCCCAAAACGGCACCCCGCCGGGCCTGGGCGGCGCTGGAAATCGCTTGCTCCTTGCGGTTGGCCATCATGCTGGGCGTCGTGGCGATCGGCATGTATCCTTGGACCCGGCTCGTGCAGATATATTGCCTGGCCGTGTTAACACTCGCGCTCAATCACATTCGCAATCTGGCGGCGCACCGCTATCGCAACACCGGCGGGCAAATGAGCCATGCCGACCAACTGGCCGATTCGATCAATCTCACGGGCGGCTGGTTTTGGACCGAGCTGTTCTTTCCACTCGGCCTGCGCTATCACGCGCTGCACCACCTTTTTCCAGGAATCCCGTTCCACAACTTGGGGCGGGCCCATCGCCTCTTGATGCAGGAGTTGCCGGCCGATTCGCCGTATCGCCAAACCGTCGTTCCAAGCTACTGGGCGGCGGTTTGCGAGTTGTGGTCGAGTGCCCGGGCATCGTCCCGAGACCGGCAGCCGCTGGCGGACTGATCCGTGCAACCGCTTACCCGCCGTCGGATGCGGTTGTATCCACCACGTCGGGCGTATCGGCATCGGAATCGATTTCGGCCCGCTTGTCGCCCGGTTGCCGCTTTCGCAGATAGAGTTTGATTGGCACTTCGGCGAACGGCAGATGTTCGCGTAGGGCCCCCAACAGGTACCGCCGATACGGCTCGCTGAGGGCTTTGGGATCGCTGCAGAACATGACGACCGTTGGCGGCTCGGTGCCGACTTGCGTGGCGTAGAAGATTTTCGGACGGCGGTTTTGATGCAAGGGCGGTGGGTTTGCATCGAGCGCCTGCCGGACGACTTTGTTCAGCCCCGCGGTTAAAACCCGCTCTCGAGCTTGCGTGTAGAGCATTTGCGCGTGATTCAAGAGGGCTTTGACATTCTTGCCGGTCTGGCCGGTGATGAAGGCAATCGGCACGTACCACATCGTGCGAAAGGCGTCGTGCAAATACGTGACCCACTTTTCGGTCGGCATGCTGCCGGCCATCAGATCCCACTTATTGACCACGAAGACGCACGGTTTGTAATTCTCGGCGATATACTCGCAAAGTTGCTTATCGACCTTGCTGATTCGCTGCGAGGGATCGAAAAACATCAACACCACGTCAGCCCGGCGAACGCTGCGCTGGGCCCGATGCGAGCTGTAGAAATCGACGTCGGTCGAGATGCTCTTGGTTCGCCGCAAGCCGGGCGTATCGATGGCCAGGAAGGATTTTCCGTCGAGCTCGAACCGCACGTCGACGCTGTCGCGGGTCGTGCCCGCCACTTCGCTGGTGATCATCCGTTCGGCTTGGGCCAGCGTATTGACGAACGTGCTCTTGCCCACGTTCCGACGGCCGACGATGGCCACTTTCATGACCGGCTCTTCGGTGCCGGGCCGTTCTTCGCGATCGGGCTTAGGCAGCCGCTCCACGATCATGTCCAACAGCAGTTGCCGGTTCCTGTTTTGCAGCGTGCTGACACAAACGAGCTTGCCTCGCCCCAGCTTGTAAAACTCGTCGGCCTGGGAATCCATCGATGGGTCGTCGGTCTTGTTGGCCACGCAAATAACCGGCGCGTCGACATACCGCAACCGCCGGCCCACTTCTTGATCGAGCGGCGTCAGACCCGCACGCGTATCGACCACGAACACTACCACGTCGGCCGATTCCATCGCCGCGGAAATCTGCTCTTCGATCTTGGGTGTGAGGTTGTCGGGATCGTCGAAACCGATGCCCCCGGTATCGACGAACTCGAAATACCGCTCGCGCTCGCACATCAGGTACGTGACGCGATCGCGGGTTACCCCGGCCACGCCGTCGACGATAGCCAAGCGTTTTCGGGCGAGCCAGTTGAAAATGCTCGATTTCCCGACATTCGGTCGGCCCACAATGACAACCTGCGGTATCCCCATGATCTTCTATCGGCCCGTGCCACGGTTTTCGAGAATGGCGCCCCAGTCGAGTGCAAAGAAACTCCGGTCCATCATAGTTGAACCGACCAGCCCGGAAAACCGGCTGGCAACGTCGATCCATCCACACTCACCCATTTGTACGCTCTTCCCGAGCCGTGGGTCGCCGGTAATACTGGAAAGTCCTTCAAAACGTTTCCCTCTCCCAAAGGGCGAGGGCTCTGCACCCGGATCGGAGATCCTTTGGATGGCAACTGATCGAACCGAGCGTGGCGCGCGATCCAGCACGGCGGCGATTCAGCAATTGGAGAGTTTGGAGCGAGCCGGCATGAAGCAGTTGCCCAAGCCGGGCCGCCGCGAAACGGCCCAAGCGAAGGCTCCGCACGAACTTTCGGTGGCTGAACGCAGCGCAATCGCGCAATCTCCGGGCGAGCCGCTGCCGGTTGTCGGCGATTCGCTCGAGGTGATCCGCCAGGAAGTGGCTGCCTGCCGTTTGTGCCACGAACTTGCCACCACCCGCACCCAAACGGTCTTTGGCGTGGGCAATCCCCGGGCGCGGCTGTGCTTTCTGGGCGAAGCCCCAGGCGCCGACGAAGACCAGCAGGGCGAACCGTTCGTCGGCCGGGCCGGGCAACTGCTGACCAAGATCATCGAGGCTTGCACGCTCGCGCGGACCGACGTGTACATTCTCAATGTCCTCAAGTGCCGCCCGCCGGGTAACCGCACTCCCTTGCCGGACGAAGTCTCCAACTGTCGCGGATTTTTGGACCGGCAACTCAAACTGATCCAGCCCGAATACATTTGCTGCTTGGGAGCCGTCGCGGCTCAAACGCTGCTGCAAACCGAAACGTCCATCGGCCGCATGCGCGGCAAATTTTTCGATTACCAGGGCATCGCCGTGATGTGCACCTATCACCCCGCCTATCTATTGCGCAACCCGGCCGCCAAGAAAGACGTGTGGGAGGACATGAAACTGCTGATGCGCAAAATGGGGATTGAATTGGGCTAAGAACGTGTCTTCAAATTACGCGACCGGGAGGGCGAGGCTCCTGCCGAGCCTCTACCTTCCGGTGCAAAATCGGCTCAGCGGGAGCTTCGCCCTCCCAAATTCCAACGTTCGGAACGTTTTGAAGACGCGTTCTAAAGGAGAAGTTATCACCGCCAAGACACGACGAAGTCAGCATGAGTAGTGTTGACTGGGCCGTTTCTCATACACTCTTCGCCGTCGGCGGCACCAACTTGGCCAGCACTTCGCGGAGTTGCCGCAGCTTGATTGGCATCGAAACGACGACGCGGTGGGCGTTAAGCTTGGCTTTTTTCTTCCAGGCCTGGTGGTTTTCGTCCAGCAACAAGATGGCGGGAATGGCGCTGGTGTGTTTGTTTTCGCCGAAGTGATTGAAGGCCTCGAGCGCCGGTTCGCCGAGCTCTCCGGTGCTGAAGATCACGCAATCGGCTGCCTTCGTTCCCTCCGTAAAGCGGCTCAAGGCTCGTTGGGTGTCGCGGGTCACCAGCACGCGAAAGCCGCTGTTTTTCAGCCTTTCGCGAATGATGTCTTGCAGGGCCACATTGGATTCCACGAACATCAACGTGCGTTGCGGCGGCGCTGGAGCCTGCGGCGGCGGGGAGGCAGGGGCTTTCGCCGCGCCGTCTTCTTGTTCGGGCGGCGGCGTGTAGGGCGCGTCGAGTTTGTGCATCACACCTGTCAAGTCGTTGAGCATTTCAGCCGGCGACTGGTAGCGATCGGTCGGATCGAGCTCCATGGCCCGCGCGACCACCAACGCAATGGGACGCGGAATCGTGGGATCAGCCTTCAAGATCGGAACCACGTCCTGAAAACGGCCCTTGCTGAGTCGCTGGATACGATCGCGGGTTTCGTAAATCGGCGGCTTGCCGGTGAGAATGTGGTAGAAAATGCAGCCGAGAAAATAAATGTCGCTGCGTGGATCGTCCTTGCGAACGCCGGTGGCCCGCTCCAAACCCGCATAGTCGATCGTGCGCGGATTGGGCGAATTGGCCACCGCGTCGTCCGACAGGTTCTTGTCGGCCGCGGCCAACCCGAAGTCGACCAGCATCGCCCGGCCGCGGCTCGAGACCAGCACGTTGGACATCTTCAAATCGCGATGGCAGATGCCCCGCCCGAAGGCGTAGGCCAGCCCGGCGGCCACGTCGGCCACCAGCCGGGTGGCTTCGGCGGGCTGGAACTTTTTGCGAATCTTGATGAATTCGCGCAAATTGCGGCCCTCGATGAACTCCATGACCAGGTAGTGGCAATCCCCTTGAGAAACCACCTCCGCGATGGGGACGATATTGGGATGCTTGAGCGTGGCTCCCATCTGGCCTTCGCGATAGAAACGGTCGGCCTGTTCCGGATCTTCGGCAAAGCGGCGGCGCAAGACTTTCAGTGCCACGATTTCGCCGGTCGCTTTGTGAGCGGCCCGATAGACGCGAGCGAAGGTGCCGGTGCCGATCAGGTACAGGACCTTGTAATTGCCGTAGAAGAACCCGGTGCGATCGCCGCGCAACAAGCGCTCGGTCTGATAGTTGGTGAGCAATTCGCGCCGCAACAGCAGTTGCTGAAACTCCTCACCCGATATTTGGCGGCTGCCAACCTGGCCCCAGATTTCTTGTAACTGGCGCTCGTCGAGCAAGTTCAGGTCGAAGGCGCGCTGAGCGAATTGTTCAGCAGACAGCTCGACCATAAGTAGCCAATCTCCGTCTTTTCCGTCCGCCCCGCCCCCCCTAGACACCTCCGTTGAGGGAAAGTTCAGAGTGTCCCGTCCTTATTTGTCATGGTATTCGACAAGTGCACGAGTCGCAACGCGCCGGAGCATCCAAGCGAGGTTTTGGACTCGTGGTCCTGGAAAAGAACGCCGTGCGCGTGAGACCGTGGGAGAGGGCTATTTGCAATCGGCTGTGGCTTTTACGCCTCCTCGATTTTGCGCCGATATTCGTCACGTTCGCGCCGCGTGGCCTCCAAATCGAACATCAGGTATTTCATGTCCAGACGCAATTGGCCGAGTGCGTCCTGGACCAGCCCCAAAATGCGGCGACGACGCTTCGTGCTCTCCAACACCCGCGAGAACAGGGGCTCGATCCGCTGACGGTGCTCGGGCGGCAAATTGGCAAGCACGGCGCCCAATTCCAAAATGTCGGAGGAAAGTTCTTCCGAGGCCGTCTTGACGATCTTCGATGCTTGGCTCATGCGGGTGCTCTTTTATGAAGGGTTGGGTAATGCACTGGCCAAGAAAGCAGACCTTGTGCCAGAGCCCGGACGTACGGTGAAGCCAATCCCTAAACTCTTTCAATATAACAGCTTGAGATTAGCTTGACAGCGGCGCGCCCCTTGAGCTGAGTGAGAAAAAACGAAACACCTGATCTGGCTCTAGTCTGCAAACCCTGATAGAAGCACGACTTACAAAAATTGCGCCAGCCCGATGTCCGGTGTGGCGTTTTGGCCGCATCCCCCGCGGCTGCCACGCCCCGGCGGGGCGATTTCGTCGCATGGGAACTTCCTGAGAATGCTGGTCCGACTCGCGATCCCGGCACTCCTGCTCTCGATCTTCGCTCGCTCCGCGCCGGCGCAGCCGGTGCTCCGCGACGACTTTGAGGGCCCCGAAACCAGTTGGAGCTATGCGGCTGATGACGCTTCCTACAAGGTCGAGGCCCATCAGCGGGTGCAACAAAACGCCCACGCGGGGCGCTGGTGCGAGCGATTGGCCGTCCGCGGGAACAACGGCACGTACATTTATTACGCCCATCCGATCGGTTCGGCGCGCGTCATCAACGAGCTGAGGGCCAGCGTGTGGCTGAAGGCCGACCGCCCCGGCTTGCAGATTCTCGCGCGAGTGGTGCTGCCCCGCAGCAGCGACCCGCGATCGGGCAATCCACTGTCAACTTTGATTCGCGGAACCGGCTACACCCAAGTCGGCGCGTGGCAGCAACTGCGGATCGAGAACGTGCCGCAATTGCTCGAGCGGCAGGTGCGCGTATTGCGCACGCAATTTGGTCCGCAGGTCGACGCGCGCGAAGCGTATGTGGATCGCGTGTTGCTCAACGTCTACGGAGGGCCCGGC
>JACQFF010000067.1 GCA_016200205.1 Planctomycetia bacterium | reverse complement strand
GGCAAAACGGACGGCGAGCAGGCGATGGAAACCGAAGTGGGTTACCTGCGACTCGGCGAGCTCGACGTGGCGGCCATCCCGGGCGAGCTGTATCCGGAGCTGATGGTTGGCAAGTTCCAGGAGCCGGCCGATCCCGCCGCCGACTTTCCCGACGCGCCGCTCGAAAAGCACGTGCTGAAGATTATGCCCCGTTCGAAGCTCTTGATATTGGGGCTGGCGAACGATGAAATCGGCTACATCTTGCCAAAACGTCAATGGGACGTCGCGCCGCCGTTTGCTTACGGCCGTAGTTCCGCTCAATATGGCGAGGCCAACAGCGTCGGACCCGAAACCGCGCGGATGCTGACCGAAGCGCTGGCCGAGCGAGTTGCCGAAGCGCACCAGCAGGCCGCGGCGGAGCCGGGCTTCGAGCCGATTTTCGATGGCCACTCGCTCGACGGGTGGCTCGGCCAGGACATGAGCTATTGGTCGATCGAGGACGGCGCAATTACGGGCACGATTTCGCCCGAGCACGCGCCACCAATGAACCAGTACCTGGTCTGGCAGCGGGAATTGGTCGACGACTTCGAACTCAAGCTCGATCTCCGCCTGACCGGTTCGACCACGCCGAACACCAACGGCGGATTCCAGTTTCGCAGCCGCCAACTGCCGAACGGCGACGTGGCGGGTTATCAGGTCGACAACAATTTTGGTCAACCGTGGAAGGTCCGTTTGTACGACGAGTTCGGCCGGCACGATCTGGCGCTCGAGGGCGAGCGTAGCCAGTTCGACGCGGAGGCACGAAGACACGTCGAAAAACTCATGCTCGAGCCCGGCGCCTCGGATTTTCGCCTCGATCAATGGCACGAATACCACTTGATCGCCGCGCGGCAGCACTTGACGCTGAACATCAACGGCAAGCTCGTGGCCGAGTGCACCGACAACGATCGAGAGCAGTTCGAGCCCGTCGGCGTGCTGGCCATGCAATTGCATACGGGTCCGCCGATGAAGGCCCAGTTTCGCAACCTGCGGATCAAACGGCTGCCGAAGAGCCCGCAGCTCTCGCCGCGCGAGTACCTGCTGGCCACAGCCGCTCTCGATTGGCAGCTTGGCGAGCGAGCCGCCTCGCATCAGCCGCCGCTCAACTCGGTAGGCAAGATTACCACGGGATTGGCTGCTCAAGGGACCGCAGCTCGCACAGGAGCGAAAATCGCGCGGCTGGAAAACGGATACTTCGACGCCGGCTCGGCCTGGAACACGCCCGGTAACGCCATCACCGTATATCTTCGCGGTCGGGTGCCACAGCGCGACGGGAAATATGCGCTGTTTGCCAAGGGCGGCGGTCACGATCGAGTGAATTTTAATTTGTTCAGCGTCGACCTGAGCGGCACGCCGGGGGCGGACATCGGCTTCGAGATTCGCACCGACAAGGGATTCTTTCAGGTCTCTTTCCCCGTGTCGCGGATCGATGCCACCGCATGGCATGACGTCGTGGGCTGGTACGACGGTCAGTCGATTCGAATTCTGTGCGACGGCAAAATCATGGCCCGGCAGCCGGCCGAGGGAAACCTGGTTCAAAACACGGAGCCGATTCTGATCGGCGCCAAAACCGACAACGGTCAAGTCGTGCGGCAACTGACCGGCGAACTTGAAGAGGCAGCGCTGTGGACACGCGCGCTGTCAAATGACGACTTGACCATCCTGGTGAAATAAGCGTCGGCCACGCGACATGCAGCTCGTTCAGACGTGGTCGATTTCGCAAAATCGGCTGGTCGCGGCGATCGCATCTTCGGCGAGTGTCACCTGCCATGCGAGCGGCTTGATCATCGTGATCTCGGTTTTCCGCGGCGTGAGTTCGAAAAACTTATTCGCCGCGGGACTATCGGGCAGCCAACCGTCGACTCGATGGGCACCGCCCGCACGCGCCAGCGCAATGAACGCGACGTACATCTGTTCCGCCAATGCGCTGGATTGATTGGCCAGCGCGAAATCAGTGATCCGCCACGTGTCGCCCTTGTGGCCGATGCGCGCGTAACCCGCCCAAGTGCCGCCCAATTGTTCAAGCGCGTAGAATTCGTCGTCGGGAAACTTTTTGAGCATTGCACCCCAATACTCCACGTCGCGGGCAATCGATAGCGCCAACGCGCCGTGATATTCGGTGTACAGATTCATGATAGCCGGCAAATGTGCCTGGGGCGAAAACTCGACCAGGCGATGCGTCGCGGAGGGAAGTGCTGGGACATTCCGCGGATCGCGCCATCCTTGGAACGATGGGCAAAGAATGTAGCCCAGCCGGGCGTAGTAGTCGGGCCCGATATCGGAGTAGAGGACGCTCAAGACGGCTCGCCGCGCGCGTTGATAGTCTTCAACCCACGTCAGCAATTGAGGAGCAAGCCCTCGGCCGCGAAATTCGCCCAGCGTGTAAACCGACCCGACAGCGATGCCGGGCAACTCGTGGCCGAGCAGGCGGAACCGCAGCGGGTAGCAGCCCAAAGACGTGACCACCCGGCCATCGACGCAACCGACAAACCACGTGGCCCGGCGATGCGAAGGTGATTCGAGGCGATAGCGGACGTGATCGTCGAGACTGAGCCCCTTGCTCCAAATATCGAACACGTTTCCGTGCGCCGCAATCATGTAATGGCCATGATCGTGGTAGGTCCGACCGCTCACGAGATTTCCGTCGACGACGCACGGTTCGTCCACGAAAATGCCGCCGCAGATTTCCAAATCGAACTTGCACTTGCGCACCGTCGCCATTCGGCGGCCTTTCACGCAGCCGGCCCGGGCCGGAATCTCGACCCCGTGGCAGACGCTGGCGATCGGTTTTTCCGCCTCGAAGAAGTGCCGCGTAATCCGCAACAAATCTTCATCATCGCGAATGTATTCCGGCGCGCGGCCGCCGCTAAAAAAGATCCCCAAGTACTCGGTCGGATCGATTTCCGCAAAAGCGACGTCCGCCTCGATCGTGTACCCTTCCCATTCCTTGGTGATCGTCCAGCCGGGTTTGACCTCGTGGAGCACCATTTGATACCGGCGCTTTTGGGGCGCGGCGACCACCGGCACGAAACCCTCCTCCTGCAGGCGAAAAAACTGGTACAATGTGTCCATGGTCTCCGAGGCGTCACCGACGATCAGCAGCACTTTGTTCATGGCGTTTATCCATACTTTGTATTGTTCTGCCTGGCCGGGCTCACGCGAAGATCTCCCGAAAACCGCGCGCCGCACGATCGAGATCGTTCTTGGGATAAGCCTGCAAGCCAACCGCGCCGTCGTGGCCCACCTCCCGCCGCGTCGGCACGACGTGGGGATAGTTGATTTGGCCGGTGCCAGGCTCGGGGTGGTCGGGCGCCCGGCCACAACGCTTGCAAGCTGTCGTACAACGGAGATACTACCGGTGTCAAGACTCCATCGCGGGGGTAGGTGAAGTCATCTCGATTCGAGGGGCGGGATTCAGCATGTTACACTCGACATCGCCCGGGCTTCGGCCGGCCGCGCGCTTGATCGAACGTCGCGCGTGGTTGGCGGCGAGCACGGACTGGTTCCCGTCCGATGCGGTCTTGTTAAAGTACCATCCACTCATGCTCTTGAGAGCGGAGGTGTGCGATCATGTCTGAACCACGTTTCCAAACATTTGCCGAGTTTTGGCCGTATTACGTCCGCGAACATTCTCTGCCAGCCTGCCGAGCGCTACACTTCATCGGCAGCACGCTGGCGATCATGGTGCTCGTGTTGGCAATTCTCTACAGTGTTTGGCTGCTGCTGGCGGTGCCCGTCATCGGCTACGCCTTTGCCTGGTTCGGCCACTTCGCGATCGAAAAGAACCGGCCGGCCACATTCAAATATCCCTTGTGGTCGTTTATCGCCGATTGGAAGATGTGGGCCATGATGATCGCGGGCCGCATGCGCGGCGAGGTCGACAAGGCAATGGCGGCCGGCAAGTAGAGACTTGCCACCCTTGGCTTCGCAGGAGAATGACGTGAAAAGTTCCAGCCTTGTCCGTGTGATCATTTCCGCCTCGTGTTTGTGGGGAATGATAGCCATTACGTCCGCCGTGGCCGGAGAGCCAAGTGTCGAGCCGGAAAAAAAGGTGTTACGCGTCAAGCAGACCGGGGACTTCGCGCTGACCGGCGACGGCAGCGCGGCGGCTTGGAACAATATTCCGTGGGAGCCGCTGGCCAAGCGAAGCAAGGACGGTCATCCGTACGACGCGCGAGTCAAGATGCTGTATTCGACGAGCGGCCTGTACGTATTGATGAACGGCTCCGACCGCAAGCTGACGGCAACAATGCAGGAGGATTTCCTCGATCTTTGGAATGAAGATGTGTTCGAGTTCTTCTTCTGGCCCGACGAGCGACAGTCGATCTACTTCGAGTACGAGATTTCGCCCTTGGGCCGCGAGCTGCCGATCTTGATCCCCAACATCCACGGCAGATTCCTGGGCTGGCGCCCCTGGCATTATGAGGGTGATCGCATGACGCGCAGGGCCACGACAATCGCCGGCGGCGAGAAAAAGTCGGGCGCACGGATCACGGCCTGGACCGCCGAAGTGTTCGTCCCCTACAAGCTGCTCGAACCGCTGGGCAATAGGACGCCCAAGCCGGGAACGCGGTGGCGTGCGAACTTCTACCGCGTCGATTACGACGACGGCCGCACGACCGGCTGGGACTGGTCCCGAGTTGGCCCCAGCTTTCACGAATACCAAAAATTCGGCACGCTCGTCTTCGAGTGAGCTGTGTTCAAATAGTGGGCACTGGCAAAATGCCGGGGGCGCCAAGTGGCACACCCAAATGAAATATGCTCAACCTCCTTCCGCTACGCCATCCCGTTTTTTTTGAACCAGTCCAGCATCCGCTTCCAGCCGTCTTCGGCCGGTTGCTTGCGATAGGTGGGACGGTAGTCGGCGTTAAACCCGTGCGGAGTATCGGGGTAGACGATGATTTCCGACGGCTGCTTGGCGTCTTTGAGCGCACTTCGCATCGTCTCGATCGATGCGGCGGGAATGCCCGTGTCGGCCCCGCCGTACAGGCCCAGCACTGGCGCCTTGAGCGAGCCAGCCAGATCGACCGGCTGCTTGGGATGCAACTCATCCGACTCGCTGAGCAGGCGGCCATACCAGGCGACGGCTGCTTTCACGTTGGGACTGTGAGCCGCGTACAACCACACGATCCGCCCGCCCCAGCAGAAACCGGTAACGCCGAGCTTCGCCGCATTGCCCTTGCCCGACGTTTTGGCCCACGCGACCGCCGCGTCGAGATCCGAAATCACTTGCGCGTCGGGAACTTTCGAGACGACCTTGGTGATGATCTCGCGGATGTCGGCGATGTTCGATACGTCGCCCTGGCGAGCGTAAAGCTCGGGCGCGACGGCAAGGTAGCCAACTTTGGCCAGTCGGCGGCAGAGGTCCTTGATGTGTTCGTGGACGCCGAAGATTTCTTGCACGACGAGGATCACCGGAAAGGGCCCGCCCGTGGCAGGCATTGCCCGGTAGGCCGGCATCTGGCCGTCAGGCGTGGGAATCTTCACTTCTCCGGCCGTTAGTCCGCTGGTGTCGGTGGTAATCGTCTCGGCCGAGACCGGCTGCACCGCCAAGGTGCGCTCAAAATAAGCTAACCGACCTACGCTCCTCATGCAATGCAATCGACAAACGGCGGCTTGTCGGCGAGAGTTCGTGGCCGATCGGGAGGTGCACCTGACGCCAATCGAGTATCGACTGTTGACGACGCTGGTGAAGCACGCGGGAAAAGTGATCACTCATCGGCAGCTCTTGAAAGAGGTGTGGGGTCCCGACAGCGTCTTCGAGACCCATTATTTGCGGGTCTACATGGCCCAGCTTCGCCGTAAGATCGAATCCGCCCCCGCCCGACCCCGCTTTCTACTGACCGAGCCGGGAATCGGTTACCGCCTGGCGGCACAGTAACCGGTAACGCGGAATGTGTTGTGCCGAGTTCCCTCTCCCCTGGCGGGAGAGGGTTAGGGTGAGGGGGCTCGCACGAAGCACATTCACCCTCACCCCGGCCCTCTGGTGTCGAGCGAGGGAGACCGTACGGACGGCAATTCTCCTCTTCTTCGCGTGGGGTGGCGCGAGACAACTTATTGTCTGGGTGCCGCAGGCACGAGAGGTCTGCCGGGGCCAAATCC
>JACQFF010000066.1 GCA_016200205.1 Planctomycetia bacterium | reverse complement strand
GGTGAAGTTTATTTCGCTTGGGCGCTCTTGCTGGGATTGGGGCAACTGGCCTGCGCGATTTCTTTTTTCGTCCAATTGAGCGATCAGTCGGCCCGACGATTATTGCTGGCCTCGCTGGTTTATCTGCCGGCCATCATGGGCCTGCTCGTGCTGGGGCCGTTGGCTTGATCAAACAAATTTTAGCAACTGTGTCAAAGAAAGGTTTGTAACGCGAATATGGCCGAAGCCCTTACCCATGCCGCTTCGCACTCCGCGGCCGACCACGGTTCGGACCACGGACCTGCGGCCGGTCACGTGACGCTCCAATATCATCCTGGGCTGCCGATCCCGAACGGAAAGCTGATCGTTTGGTTGTTTCTTTCGACCGAGATCATGTTTTTCGCCGGTCTGATCGGCACCTATATCGTATTGCGGTTTGGCGCCCCGACCTGGCCCTTGCCGCACGAAGTGCATTTGAGCGAGCCGATCGGCGCGTTCAACACGTTCGTGTTGATTTGCTCCAGCGTCACCATCGTGCTGGGCCTGGAAGCGGCACGGGCCAACAAGTCGGTCGCGGCCAAAGGTTGGCTGTTGGCCACCTTTGCGCTGGGCAGCGTGTTTCTGGGCGTGAAGATGTACGAATACAACGCCAAGTTTTCGCACGGCATCTATCCAATGAAGCCGCACAGCTTGATCTACGAAAAAGAGAACAAGGCCGAAACCAAGGCCGCCCAGGATCAGGACAACGTCGCGCGGCATGCGGCGCTGGAAGATCTAGCCGATCGGATCATGCCCTTGAATTCCCGCCGCGCGCAGGCCGAAGAGCCCCTCAACGAGGAATATCCCTGGCTGCGGCTGCCGATTCGCATTCCCGGCGGCAACATGTGGGCCAGCACCTATTTTTTGCTGACCGGCTTCCACGCGCTTCACGTGGCGATCGGCCTGATCGTATTTCTAGTGATGGTTCCCATGACGCTCAATGCGGCCCGGGCCGGGCTCGTGGAGAACATCGGCCTGTATTGGCACTTTGTCGATCTGGTGTGGATCTTTTTGTTTCCGTTGTTGTACCTGTTTTGAGAACGGTGCGATTCCCTCTCCCTTTGGGAGAGGGAGGTTTTGCCAAGAAGCACAAACGCCCCCGAGCGGAGTAATATCGATGTCGGATCACGCCCACGCCCACGCAGCCGCCGCCGCGCACGCCCACGACGACCACGGCGGAATCGCGAAGTACATTTATGTCTTTATCGCGCTGTGTCTGTTGACCAGCGCCTCGTTTTTCACCTATTCGGATTACTGGCCGTTCCACGCGCAGCCGCAGATCGGTTGGGCCTTCATGATGGCCGTCTCGTGCACCAAGGCGATGCTCGTGATTTTGTTTTTCATGCACGTGAAATACGAAGCGAATTGGAAATATGTGTTGACCATTCCGGCGGCCTTCATGTCGATTTTTTTGATTTTGGCGCTGGTGCCCGATGTGGGGCTCCGCGGCCACTGGGTGTCGGAAGAACGCCAACTGTACATGGCCGAACCCCGCCCGCTCGGCAAGCAAGGCGCCCATCACGGCAACGCTCGCCAGAAAGAGGCCGCGGAGAGTCGATCCAGCGGGGCAGGCCACGAGTGAGAAATTCTCACCACAAGAGTTTGACCACCAAAGACACAAAGGCCACAAAGAAGAAGCGTAAACGAAAAAAGAGAGCACGGTGAGAGTTGACGGTTCTCTTTTCCATCCTTTGTGTTCTTTGTGACACTGCGGTGACAAGCGCCGGCGAGTCGCTCGGGTTCTCTCATTGCCATTGAATCGTTGATTCGACTGCGCGGTGCGGATGGGCGGCGCGGAGTTTTCGCTTTTCGACGACTTTCACCTTGCAACCATGAACCAGTCTCCCGCAATTCGTGCCTCGCACCTGGAGTATCATTACGGCCGGCGAACGGCACTGGCCGACCTGAGCCTCGAGGTGGCCCGCGGCGAAATCTTCGCGCTGCTGGGTCCCAATGGCGGCGGAAAGACGACGCTGTTCCGCCTGCTCTCGACGCTGATCCCGCTGGAGCGGGGCGAAGTCGAAATCCTGTCGTTCAATCTGCGCACGCAAAGCGCGGCGGTGCGCCGCGCGATCGGCGTGGTGTTTCAGGCGCCGAGCCTCGATAAGAAACTAACCGTTGCCGAGAACATTCGCCATCAGGGACGTTTATATGGCATTGCGGGCGCGACTCTCCGCCGGCGAGAAGCGGAAATGCTCGAGCGGCTTGGGTTGGCCCAGCGGGCAGGGGAGAGGGTCGAAACGCTTTCCGGCGGACTGCGGCGGCGGGTGGAATTGGCCAAGGGCATGATCCACCATCCCATGCTGCTCGTGCTCGATGAACCCAGCACCGGCTTGGATCCCGGCGCCCGCAGCGATCTTTGGAACTATTTACGCACGCTGCGCGATGAGCGCGGCGTGACGATCGTGCTCACCACGCACTTGCTGGAAGAAGCCGACAAGGCCGATCGCATCGCGATTTTGCACGAGGGCCAGCTCGTCGCGCTCGACACTCCCGACGCCCTGCGGGCCACGGTCGGCGGCGATTCGATCACGATCCAATCGGCCGATCCGGCTCGGCTGGCCGCGGCGATCTCGATGCAGTTCGGCTGCGAGCCGCAAATCCTCGACGGCTGCGTGCGGCTGGAACAAGCCGATGGCCATCATTGGATCGCCCGGCTGGTCGAAGCGTTCTCGGACCAGATCGAGTCGGTCACCTTGGGCAAGCCGACGCTCGAGGATGTGTTTATCGCGCGTACGGGCCATCGCTTTTGGCAAGCGCCCGCCGAGGACGCGCCCGGCACCGGAGCGAGGTGAGAGATGGCACAACTCGTCGCCCAAACACGGCAAGCCATTGCACCAGCGCCCACAGCGGCGCGGCCCTGGCTGGCGGTGGCCACGCTTTGCCAGCGCGAATGGGTGCGGTTTGTCCGGCAGCGCAACCGGGTGGTTGGCGCCATCGGCCAACCGATTATTTTTTGGCTCCTGTTTGGCGCGGGGCTGGGACCGACGTTTCGCCTGGCGGGCGATGGTGCCGCGCGGCTGTCGTATCGCGAATACTTCTTCCCCGGCTCGCTCATCCTCATCCTGCTGTTCACCGCCATCTTCGCCACGATCTCGATCATCGAAGATCGCCGCGAGGGGTTTTTGCAGTCGGTCCTGGTGGCCCCGATTCCGCGCTGGTCGATGGTGCTTGGAAAAGTGATCGGCGGGGCGCTGATCGCGCTGGTGGAGGGGCTCGTGTTTCTGGCCCTCGGGCTGACGCTTGGTTTGCACTTCACGCCGTGGATGCTCTTATCGATCGTGCTGCTCTTGGCGGTGATTTCCTTGGCGCTGACATCGCTGGGATTCGTGATTGCCTGGCGAATGGATTCGACGCAGGGTTTTCATGCGATCATGAGCGTGTTCCTGATGCCGATGTGGCTCTTGAGCGGCGCGTTCTTTCCACCCCCGCCGTTGACCGCGGACACGAGCTGGGTTCAATGGGGTCTGTCGCTGGTGATGCAACTCAATCCACTGACTTACGGCGTGGCGGCGCTGCGGCGGTTGATGTACGGCAATTTGCCGGACGCGCCATTGCCGCCCAATACGCCGCAGTTGGCGACTTGTTGGGTTGTTACAATTCTATTTGCAGCAGTGATGTTCGCGTTGGCATGGAAGATTTCCAGCCAGCGAACCACGGGAGATTTGTTATGAGTGGCTCAGTCGCAAAGTATTGGCTGTTGATGGGGGTCCTGCTGGCGGCCATCTACGGATCGTTCGTCGCCTGGCGTATCAGCCATTCCGAAGCTCAAATGCCGCACGGGCCCGGCGCGACGACCGCGGCCGCGTCCAAGCGTCCGCCGCTGACCGATTTTGTCTTGACCGATTCGGCGGGCGAGACGTTCGACTCGGCCAGCTTGCGGGGCCAGGTCTGGGTGGGGAGTTTCTTTTTTACCAACTGTCCAGCCGTGTGCTGGCGGCTCAATCAGGCCTTGGCCGGCTTGCAAGAAACCAATCCCACGAGCGCCGCGCATTTCGTGAGCATCACCTGCGATCCCGACAACGACACGCCGCAGGCGCTCAGGTCCTACGCCGAGCGGTTCAAGGCCGATCCGGCACGCTGGACGTTTTTGACCGGCGATTTGAAATTGATCCGCCGCATCGGCAACGATTTTTTCCAAGTCGCGGTGGACAAGGGAACGCACTCGGATCGGGCCTTTGTCGTCGATCGTAAAGGACAAGTCCGTGGCCGATTTCGGCTGACCGAGCCCGATCAACTCGACATGCTCAGGAAATTGTTGGCGGTTGTCGAAGCCGAACCGGCCGTCGAGGCCCCACCGCAAACGAGCAGCGACGAGCCCTCGCAAAGTTAAACTAGGATTTACGCCGCGAGAGGACATCCGCTTTGGATTTCACCGTCGAACAGTTACCCTCTGTCAACGCCACGCTCAACGCGCTGGCCGCGATTCTGTTGCTTTTGGGTTGGGTACAAATCAAAACGGGTAGGGAGCGGGCGCATAAGATTTCGATGCTCTCGGCATTTACCGTCTCGATCGCGTTTTTGACCTGCTATCTTGTCTATCATTTCCAGGTGGGCAGCGTGCCGTTTCAGGGCCCGCCGGCCGTGCGCCCCGTGTATTATTCGATCCTCATCACCCACGTTATCCTTGCGGCGACGGTGCCGGTTTTGGCGGGCATCACGATCTATTTGGGCCTGAAAGATCGGCGGGCAAAACATCGTCGACTTGCCCGTTGGACTTTTCCGATATGGCTCTATGTATCTATCACCGGCGTGGTGATTTACGTCATGCTCTACCACCTCTATCCAGCCTCCGGTGAAAAGTTTATAATCGAGCGTCCGTCAGGGGTTTTCCCCGCGGCTGAAATTTCTGGCGCGGATTAACCGAGGTTATCGCCATGCGTCTAGAGCGACATCGTTTTCGTGCCATCGTCGGAGTTGCGTGCCTGACCGTGCTCTTGGGATTGAGCCAGGCGGCTCAAGCGTGCCCCAGTTGCCAACGGGCCTTGGGCGACGGCTCGCAAGGCAACCTGGCGGCCGGCATCTACTACAGCATCTTATTCATGATGTCGATGCCCTTTGCGATCGTGGGCATTTTTGGCGGCTGTGCCTACCGGGCCGTAAAGCACGAGCAACGTCGTGTTGCAGAGGCGAACGCCAAACAGCAAGATCGCGCGCCATCGAGCCTCGATTCCGGCGAGAGCGATTAACTCGCACGCGGCGCTTTGCCAGCGAAAGCTTGACCAATTCGCCGGACTCTCCGTATCGCCGTCTTTCGGGCCGTCCGGGGTCGAAGCTTCTCCGGGCAGCGGATCCCAGAACTGGTCGAACCCAAGCCGCAGGCTGCGCGAGTAGCGAAAGAACGTAAGGGTTTCAGCAACCACACCCTGATCGCTGCGTTCCGCCGCCCGTCGGAACAAGGAATTCAGCCTGATGCGTTCGCGGTCACTGCCGAAGGCGAAGGGGGCCACCGGTGCCAGAAACTGTGGTTTTCTCGGAGTCCAAGAAAACGGTTGCGTGTGCACGCAAAAAGGGCCTGCCCGCCTTGGTAGGCACCGGACAGGCCCTTGGGATCTCGTCGGCCACCTAACTGGCTCGTTTCGGTTGGCGTCGCCAGCCCCAGGCAATTAGGCCAGCGACACCGAAGGCGCCGAGGATGAGGGTGCTGGGCTCGGGGATCCGATTGTTGACGATGCCCGCCTCCGAGGATCGGGTGCTGTAACCGTTCGGTACTGTGAACGTATCGCTGCCGATGGGAAGCGGACCGTATCGTTGAGGAAAGCAGTCTCACCTCCACCGTGGAAGCAGTGTGTACCTACTTCTAAGAACGCGTCTTCAAAACGTTCCGAACGTTGGAATTTGGGAGGGCGAAGCTCCCGCTGAGCCGATTTTGCAGCGGAAGTAGACGCTCGGCAGGAGCCTCGCCCTCCCGGTCGCATAATTTGAAGACGCGTTCTAAGACCCTGGAACCGCTTGTAGCTCAACTACCGTGGCGCCCGTTGGGTTCCATTTTTTGTCGAAGTACCCAGATTCGTCCTTCAGTACTTTGGTTTCGTTAGCCAACATTTTTGGATAACTGAACGGCACGTAGAGCCACGTTCCATCTGATCTGGTCAGCCCTACCTTGCCGCTCACATTGTTAATCTCTACGCCGGAATCGTTTCGGAGCGATACTTCATCCGCCTGCCACCAGAATTTGTCCGTGCAGGTCGCTGTGATTTTGACGGTGGGTTTTGGGGGTGATGACAGTAGGGGAGATTTGTCTTGGGGTCTCCGAGGCGGGGGAAATTTGTAAATCATCGCAACCACAACGACCAGCCCGGTGACGACCAGCCAAGGGACGACACGCCGTCTCGGCGGTTCCGGGCGTTTGCGGGGCTCAGGGGCACCAGGTGTTGTAAGGTTTCTGACGTCCGCGATCAGTTGATGCACATCACCACAACGGTTCTCCATGCGTGGGGCAAGCAAAGAGGCGAGAATCAGGTCGAAGCTAGCTGGCACAGTCCGATTAACCTGAGAAGCTGGCAGCCAGGCGCCAACAGGCCGCCCGCCCGTCAGCAATTCATACATGGTAACTCCGAGCGAATAGAGATCCGTGCGCTGATCGACCATGGCGGGCGCGGAAATCTGCTCTGGTGCCATATACTCATGGGTGCCCAACAGCTCGCCGGTAGTCGTTAGGTCCCCGGTGGCGTCTCCCCCCTTAGCGATCCCCAAATCCGAAATTAATGCGGTCGACTGCGGTCCAATCAGAATGTTCGACGGCTTGATATCTCGATGCACGACTCCTACGGCGTGAATAGCGGCCAATCCCTTGCAAATCTGTTCCAGCCATCTCAAGGCGACGTCGAATTGAATGCATTCCCGACGGTTCCTGAGTGCGGCGATATGCTCCCGGAGACTCTGCCCTTCAATCCATTCCATCGTCAGATAGTTAGTTCGGCCAACATGGCCATACTCCAGCAGTTTGACCACGTTCGGGTGTCGAACCCGCTTCAGCATGGCAATCTCTTGCCTGAACCGCTCGAAAGACTCCTTGTTGATCGCCTTACCGAGGAGTGGCACTTTGATTGCGACGGGGAATTTACCTTGGTTTTGTCCTTTCAACACCAACCCCATACCGCCGCGAGCCACGAGTGCCTCTACCTTGGAGTCACCAAGTTTTGCGGGAATGACCATCGTTCTATGATCTGGCGGTCCGAGGTTAACAACCAGGATTAACCGCTTACACGAGGGACAAGTCTGGATTGTCTTGGTACCCAAGGTAATGTCACGGCTACGGCAATAAGGGCAGACGGCGTCGAGAGCCGAGGCACCTGCTGACGGAATCCGTAAGCCTGCAACACACTCAAAGACTGTTTTTCCGACCCGAAAGCCGACTCCCGGTGCAAGTGCGAGTTCGCGTAACTTGGCACCATTAACGACAAGTTGAGCTTCAGTGGCGACACATTTCAAACGCGCCTCGCCACTGCCGACCTCGATTCGCGCATGGCTCCGTTCCACACTCATATCACCCGCCAGCTCCACGGTGTTTGCTTCGCTGCGTCCGATCGTGAGGCCATCGGCAACGTAGAACTCTTCGACCTGGCCGTTGGGACGGTGGATCCGGAGCAGCAGCCCTGTGGAGCTAACAGCTCCGCTTTTGCGGTCAGAGGAACTGTTCATTTGAGAGTGAAAAGGGGGACATTCTGGTTTTTTGAAGAAGTCAAAAAATCCCATTTTCAACAGTTACCAATTCGCCGGACTCTCTGAGTCCTCGTCCGGTTCGTCTTCCGTCGCATCCTCCTCCGGCGCCGGATCCCAGTACTGGTCGAACCCCAGCCACAGGCTTCGCGCGTAGCGAAAAAACCAGATGGGAAACACCACCGCAAAAGCGGTGACGATCCACAGCGCCGCTTGCGGCGACGTGACGCGGCCGAAATACAGCGCGTAGAAACCAATCGTGACGAGCAAGGCCGTCAGGCCGTAGTTGATGTAGATCGAGCCCAAAAAATAACCGGGCCCGCGCTCGTAACGCAAATCGCAAGCCGCGCATCGCGGGTTCATGCGAATCCAGTTTTCGAACAGTCTTCCTTGACCACAGCGCGGGCAGCGCAATCGCCAAGCGCGCGCGAGCATGGTGAGATACGTTTTTCGTGATGCGGGCGACACTGGCGTGCCTTGGGAAACTTGCCCGGGTCGTGATCTTGCTTGCGCCGCGTGGGATACATCCGAAGCGCGCCGCGATATGGCCCAAACGCCTGGCTGCCACTATGATAGGCAAGCGTCAGGGAGCTTGGAAACCTGGTTGCCTGTGGATCGTAGATGCGTAGTCTAGGTCGCGGACTTGTGTTGCTCGGTTTAGCGGTGCCGCTGCTGGCCATTCTCATGCAGCTATCGGAGACGATTTCCCTGGGGCAAATGATCGCCATGGCGGTGGCGGGCGCCTGCCTGTTTTGGATTGGGCGCATTGTCGAGGGTTATGCCCGCTGAAGAATGGGGACGCATTGTCCCTCGGAATGAGTGCCAAAACCGCGATTTTCGGCTTTGCTGGCACCGATTCGGCCCAAGGAGCTTGCGGGCCGGTCGATTTCGTTCTTTCCGCCGTGGCGAGCAGCTTCTATAATTTGCCAGGAACGTCTAACCAATGGCTGCGTAGAAGTTTATCGGTAATCGAGGCCAACGGTTCGCGCGGACGTTTGGGCCCTGGAGCAATTTATGCCTCGCCGGCAGTCGCACGCGCCATGGATCCAGTGCAAGCGCCAGTTCCGCCGAGCGAGCGCAGTTTGCGCCATGGGATGGCTGCTTTTGCCCCTGGGGCAAACGTCTTACGCCTTCGGCCAATTTGGCACAGGCCCCGTGGAAATCTCCGGCTCCGTCAACTTGGACGAAGCCGACAGCGCCGTGCGGGCCCATCTCGAACGGGTCAAGGCTTATGTTGCCGATCGCCAGTGGGACGATGCCGTGGAAACTTTGCGCCAGGTGATGGAGAACCACGGCGGCAAGATGATTCCACTCTCCCGCACGCGCTATATCAATGTGGCCGATTATTGCCATATCCAGACGGCCTCGTTGCCCTCGGAGGCGCTGGCCCTTTATCGGCAACGTGTCGATCCGCTGGCGCAACAATGGTACGACGAGGCCATGGCCCAGCGGAATCCGGCGCGGCTGGCCGAAATCGTCGAGAAGATGTTTTGCAGTTCTTGGGCGGACGATGCGCTCTTGGCCCTGGGCGAGCTGGAACTGGAACAAGCCCACCACGGCGCGGCGCGGCGCTGTTGGGAACGGCTGATCGAAGTCCCTCCGGCGCGCATCCCGGCGGCGCGCTTCGAAGCCGTCCGCGCGAGAGCGGATTTGCCCGCGGACCAAAAACAACTGCTGGAAAAATGGTATGCCGGCGACAAGCAGGACGAGACAGCCGGAGCGATCGAGTTTTACCAATTGCGCGGCGACGAAGCCGTTCCCGACCAAGTGGCTCTCGCACTGGTGCGGTTTTGGAAGAGCCAGCAATTCGCCCCGTCGCGTTTAGCCTATCCGGGCACGACACTGCCGCTGGCCGATATTCGCGCCCGATTAGTGCTGGTGTCGATCATGGAGGGGTCGCTGAAGAGGGCGCGGGAAGAGCTGCAAGTTTTCGCTCGGCTTCATCCCGACGCCGAGGGACGATTGGCGGGACACTCCGCCAAGTATGTCGATACCTTGCATGCACTGTTGACGTCGGCGGAAAGCTGGCCCGAGGCCGCTCTCCCGGAAGATTGGCGCACCTTCGCCGGATCGCCCAACCGCACGAAGATTGCGCCGCGTCGTCTCGATCTGGGTCAACAGGCGTGGGAGCCGATCAGCTTGGGCGAGCCCTTGTCGGCCGATGGGGCCAATTCGCGCGCCTACAGCTTGCGCCGCATCGGCGAAGATGCACAGCGGCTCTTGAGCTATCATCCGCTGGTCGTGGGCGACCTGGTTTTGTTCAACAATCAAAGTCAGATTTTCGCGTTCAACCTGAAAACGGGCGAGCCGGCCTGGGCCGGAGATCCCGAGCGGCCCCGGGGAGAGATTTTCGCCGATAAAGGGGCCTTGGCATCCGCGGGGCGAATGAATCGCGGCTTGGGCGTTCCCCGCTTCACGATGACCGCGTACGAAGACAAGCTGTTTGCCCGGATGGGTTCGCAAATCACGAGCCGGCCGCTGGACTCAAACGATCGCGGCAGCGGATACGTGGCGTGCCTCGATCTGGCGGCGCAAGGCCGCGTGGTGTGGAAAATTCCGCGCGACGACGAGAAGTCGGCGGACGACGACAAATGGTCGTTCGAGGGCTCGCCGCTTGTGGACGGGGCCGATGTTTATATCGCCATGCGCAAGAGCGATGTTCGGCCCCAGGCGCACGTGGCTTGTTTCGATGCCCAAACTGGCCGCAGGCGATGGCGCACCCTGGTCTGCGCGGCCGAAACTGCCGGCGGAGGCCAGGCGGAGGAAATCAGTCACAATCTCCTCACGCTCGATCAAGGCACGTTGTATTACAACACCAACCTGGGCGCCGTGGCGGCCTTGTCGGCGCGCACCGGACGCGTGCAATGGGTCTCTCTCTATCCGCGGGCCAAGAAGGCCAGCCCCGACGGCCAGGATAAACGAACCGCGCACTTTTATCGCGACCTGAATCCGTGCATCTACTATCAGGGCATCTTGCTGGTCGCGCCGGCCGACTGCGAATCGCTGTTCGCGCTGGACGCCGCCAGCGGCGAAATGACGTGGGAAACTCGGTTGCCCGAGGACGTGGTGTATTTGCTGGGCGTCGGCCACGGCAATCTCTTGGCCAGCGGTGATTCGCTGTGGTGGATCGACGCCGAGCAGGGGAAGGTGGTCAAGCATTGGCCCGACACGACGCCGCTGGGCTACGGCCGCGGAATACTGATGGGCGATCAAGTCGTCTGGCCGACCCGCGACGCGCTGTATGTATTCGATCAAGAGGTTTCTCCGCGGCAAACGACGCCGCGCGATCCGATTCCCCTGGCCGCGGGTCGCGAAGCAACCGGCGGAAATCTCGTGGCCTCCGACGGACTGTTGTTGATCGCGGCGCCCGACAAATTATTCGCGTTCCAGCAAACCGGCCAGCCGGCATCGGCCGCGCGGTCGAAACTGGCCGCGCGCAAAAACGCCCAAAAGCAGCCAAGCTCTGCTACGATGAAGGTCGTGGCAACCAAGCCGCCCGATCCTTGACCTCTCCCGGTGTCCGATTCCTTTCACGTATCGGAAAACTCTCATGCTTCAAGACGACGACGTACAAGCCGTGCACAAGCTCAACGAGGCCTTTCGCCGCATTACGGCCGAACTGGGCAAGGTTATCGTGGGCCAGCAGCAGGTCATCGAAGAATTGCTGATCTCGATGTTCGCCCGCGGGCATTGCCTGTTGGTGGGCGTGCCCGGGCTGGCGAAAACATTGATGATTCGCACCCTGGCCGACTCGCTCTCGCTGAAATTCAGCCGAATTCAATTCACTCCCGACTTGATGCCGGCGGATATCACGGGCACGGAAGTCATTCAAGAGGATCGTTCCACCGGCACCCGCGAGTTCCGATTTCTCGAGGGTCCGATTTTCGCGAATGTGATTTTGGCCGACGAAATCAACCGTACTCCTCCCAAGACTCAAGCGGCCTTGCTGGAAGCGATGCAGGAACACCAAATCACGGTCGGCGGCAAACGGCATCGCCTCGAGCAACCGTTTTTCGTGCTCGCGACTCAGAATCCAATCGAGCAGGAAGGCACTTATCCGCTGCCCGAGGCGCAATTGGACCGCTTCATGTTCAACGTCTTCGTCGACTATCCCGACGAGGAAGAGGAGTTCCAGATCGTCAAGCAGACCACGACCGACGTGGAATTCGAAATCACGCCGACGCTCACGGCCGAAGAGATCGTGGCCCTGGCCCATATCGTGCGCAGAGTGCCGGTGGCCGACTACATCACGCGTTACGCGCTGCAATTCACGCGGATGACGCGCCGCGAAAAGGGCCCCGTGCCCGACTTCATTCAAGACTATGTAAGTTGGGGCGCCGGTCCGCGGGCCAGCCAGTTCTTGGTGTTAGGCGCCAAGGCGCGTGCCGTGCTGCACGGCAGATACTACGTCAGCAGCGATGACATTCGCGCGGTGGCGTTTCCGGTGCTCAGGCATCGCATCATGACCAACTTCAATGCCGAAGCCGAGGGCGTCAAGCCCGACGACATTATCCGTCAATTGATCGAAACCATTCCTCTCGACGAGAACGAGGCCGCCGGCAGTGGAAAGCAACCCCAAATTTTTAGATCCGCGGACGCTGGCTAAGCTGCAGGGTCTTGAACTGCGGGCTCGGTCCATCGTCGAGGGCTATGTTTCGGGCGTGCATCGCAGCCCTTACCACGGTTTTTCCATCGAATTCGCCGAGCATCGCGAATACTCCCAGGGCGACGACCTGCGCTACGTCGACTGGAAAGTATTCGGCCGCTCCGACAAGTTCTACCTCAAGCAGTACGAGGAGGAGACGAACCTCGTCAGCTACATGTTGCTGGACACCAGCGAAAGCATGCGCTATCAAAGCGCCGACGCGCCGCTTTCGAAGCTCGAATATGCCGAGTGCGTGGCCGCCGCGCTTTCGTATCTGATCTTGCAGCAGCAAGACTCCGTGGGCATGGTCACTTTCGACAAGGAGATCCGCGCGCTGATTCGCGCCAGCAGCAATCCTTCGCATTTCAAGCAGTTGCTGTACGTGATGGAAAACTCCGTACCCGAGCGCAAAACGCAAACCGGCCCGATTTTTCACGACCTGGCCGAACGGCTCAAGCGGCGCGGACTAGTGCTGATCTTGAGCGATCTGTTCGACGACGTGCCCTCGATGATTGCGGGGCTGAAGCATTTCCGCCATCGGCGCCACGAAGTCGTGGTGTTTCACGTGCTTGATCCGGCCGAGCTCGATTTTCGCTTTCGACAAACGACCTTGTTTCGCGGGCTGGAAGAAATGCCCGACGTGTTGACCGATCCCCGGGCGCTGCGGCAGGCGTATTTGGACGAGTTCGGAAGATTTCAACAGGCGGTGAAGAAAGGCTGCCGCGCCCAGCATATCGACTACGTGCTGTTGCGCACCGATCAGTCGTTGGAAATCGCGATCTCGAGTTATTTGGCTTCCCGCATGAACCGAGTGAAATGATGGCATGACGCCCGGGTCCCCGCTATTTGCGTTTGGTTTCGGCAACCTGCTGATGCTGGGCTGGTTGGGGGCCGCCGCTGCGCCGGTTCTGATCCACCTCTGGAACAAGCGCCGGTATCGCGAAGTCCGCTGGGCGGCGATTGAGTACTTGTTAGCCGCGGTGCGGAAAAACTCGCGCCGCCTGCGGCTCGAGCAATGGCTGCTGCTGTTGGTCAGGACGTTGGTGATCGTGCTGGTCGTGCTGGCCGTGGCGCAACCGTTCTTGGAGCAGATGGGGCTCAATTTCGTGGCCGGACAGCGGACGCTGAAGGTGCTGGTGATCGATGGCTCGTACTCGATGGGGTACAAGCCGACCGACAAGAGTTTTTTCGATCGGGCCAAGCAGTGGGCCGCGAAAATCGTCGACGAAAGTTCGTCGGGCGACGCATTCACGTTGGTGTTGATGGCTTCGCCGCCGAGCGTGATTGTCGGCTCGCCCGCCATCGAGCCGCGCGACTTTTTGGAAGAAATCGACAACCTCAAGCTCGTGCACGGCGGAGCCGATTTGCCCGCCACCTTGAATCACGTGGAAAAGATCCTGCAATCCGCGGAGGATTCCGGGCTCGTGCGGAAAGAGGTTTACTTTCTCACCGATTTAGGCCGCAACACCTGGGTACCCGATCTGAAAAACGCCGCCGCGGCCGCCGACTATCGCCGGCGCGTGGCACGCCTCGCGCAAATCGCCTCGCTCGTGGTGGTCGACGTCGATCTGGGCCAGGCGAGCAGCGAGAACCTGGCGGTCACCGCGCTGGCTACCAACGAGCCGTTTGCCACCACGGCCCGCGAGATCACGCTCTCGGCGCAAGTCCGCAATTTCGGCACGCAGCCGCGGAATCATCATCTGGTCGAATTGCATGTCGATGGCCGCAGGATCAAAGAATCCTACATCGACGTGGCGCCCGGCGAACAAACGCCGATATCGTTTTCGCATCGGTTCGATTCTCCGGGCGATCACGTGGTCGAAGTGCGGCTTGGGGCCGACTTGTTGGATATCGACAATCACCGCTGGCTTTCGCTGCCCGTGAAAGACCACTTGCGCGTGCTATGCGTTGACGGAAAACCGGGAACCGGCGGGATGTCTGGCGCGACCGATTATTTGGCACTGGCATTGAATCCTGATGCGGGCGACGTGAGCGTGCCCAGCGTGATCCAGCCCGAGACGATTCCGGAAAGCACGCTTTTGGAGCGCGACTTGAGTCGATACGACTGCATTTTTTTGTGCAACGTGGCCCAATTCACGGCCAGCGAAGCCCGCGTTTTGGAGGCGTTCTTGAAACGTGGCGGCGGACTGGTGTTCTTCCTGGGCGATCAGGTCTTGGCCGATCGGTACAACCGCGAGTTGACCGGCGAGCAGGGGGTGCGAATCTTGCCGGCCCAATTGAAAGAGTTGGTCTCCGAGGCTCAATACCAATACCGTTTCGACCCGCTCAATTATCGCCATCCGCTGGTCAGCGCATTCCAGGGCCGCGAGCAAGCGGGACTATTGACCACGCCGGTTTACAAGTATTTTCGGCTGGCCCTGATCCCGCAGTCGAAGGGTCGGGTGGCGTTGGCGTTCGAGGGTGGCGACCCG
>JACQFF010000073.1 GCA_016200205.1 Planctomycetia bacterium | reverse complement strand
GGCACCGGGGGTTGCAGAAACTTCGCTCGGGCCTCGTTTTGTCCGACATATTCGCGATTCACGCTCCAGAAAAAGTGCAAAAGTCGAACTAAGAGCCTGTCCGAGAACCGTCGGGGACTGTCGCGATTTTGCGGCGGGCACCATCCGCAGGATGGTCGGGGAGCAAAATGGGACTGTCCCCTTGTCCGAGCGGATAGGCTCTATGCATGATTCGGGAGAATGCCACCAATGGAAGATCATCGTTGGTGCCAAACCGATTTGAGCCACGGCCCACCCCTGATCAGAAGGAGTAAGTAATGAGCGAAGTACGAGTACTGGTTGGCACGCGCAAGGGCGCGTTCATCTTGACATCGGACGCCAAGCGCCAGCGGTGGGAAATCAGTGGCCCCCACTTTGCGGGCTGGGAGATCTACCACGTCAAGGGCTCGCCCGTTGACGCGAACAGGCTGTACGCATCGCAGTCCAGCGGCTGGTTCGGGCAATTGATCCAGCGCTCCAACGACGGTGGCAAGACCTGGGAGCCCGTCGACAACAAGTTTGCGTACGACGGCGCCACCGGCACTCACCTTTGGTACGACGGCACGCCCCATCCCTGGGAGTTCAAGCGAGTCTGGCACCTCGAACCGTCACTGACCGATCCGGATACCGTCTACGCTGGGGCGGAAGATGCCGCCTTGTTCCGCTCCGTGGACGGCGGCCGCTCGTGGCAGGAGTTCCCCGGGCTGCGCGGCCATGAGTCAGGACGGTTCTGGCAGCCAGGGGCCGGTGGGATGGGCCTGCACACGATCGTTCTTGATCCGAGAAATCCCGAGCGGATCTTCATCGCTATCTCCGCCGCGGGCGTGTTTCGAACCGACGATGGTGGCAAGACGTGGTGGCCGATGAACCGCGGCTTGCGGTCAGAGGGCCTCCCCGATCCGAATGCGGAGGTCGGCCATTGCGTCCACCGCATCGCGATGCACTCGTCCCGTCCAAGCGTGCTGTTCATGCAGAAGCACTGGGACGTGATGCGCAGCGACAACGGCGGCGAATCGTGGCAGGAGGTCAGCGGTAACTTGCCAACCGATTTCGGATTTCCGATCGACGTTCATGCGCACGAGCCAGACACCATCTACGTAGTCCCGATCAAGAGCGACTCCGAGCACTTTCCGCCCGATGGGAAGCTGCGCGTGTACCGCAGCCGGACGGGTGGAAACGAGTGGGAAGCGCTCACGAAAGGTCTGCCGCAAAACGACTGCTACGTCAACGTGTTGCGCGACGCGCTGGCCCTCGACTCGCTCGATCCGTGCGGCGTGTACTTCGGCACCACGGGCGGGCAGGTGTACGCATCGGCCGACGCCGGCGACAATTGGGCTCCCATCGTCCGAGATCTTCCGGCCGTCCTGTCCGTCGAAGTCCAGACACTGCGATAAATTCCACAGCCATGATACGAGTGGAACTGCCCCTACATCTGCGAATCCTGGCCCATATCAGCGGCGAAGTAAAACTCGACGTCGAGGGTCCGGTTACGCAGCGCTCGATCCTTGACGCACTCGAGGCCCGCTATCCTATGCTGCGCGGGACGATCCGCGACCACGTCACTCAGTTGCGCCGACCGTTTCTCAGGTTCTTCGCCTGCGAGCAGGATCTCTCCCATGAGCCACCCGATTCCCCGCTGCCCGACGCCGTCGCGTCGGGAGCGGAACCCCTTCTGATCATCGGCGCGCTAGCTGGCGGCTAGTCTGGCGAGACGGGACGCAAGCACATGAAATACACGCTGCCGATTTACGATGAGGAGCCGGCCGGGGACTACTTTTTCACGTCGTAACAGAGCAGCGCGTCTTGCTCGCGCAGATACAACTTGCCGCCGACGATCACTGGGTGAGACCAACTTGGCTGGCTTACGTCGGGGATTTGAAAGTGCCCTTTTTCCTGATACTCGTCGGGCGTAGCGCCGACCAGCGCCATGACTCCGTCTTGGAAGCGGAAATATAAATTCCCGTCGGCATAAGCGACGGCGGCCGAGCCCTTGCCCGGTCCACGGTTGTGACGCCACACGGTTTTGCCGGTCTTCCATTCCAAGCAGGTCGGAGCGCCCGCGTTATGGCCGTGACCGGCGTAAATATAGTCTCCGAGCATGATCATCCCGCCGTGATGGTTTTGGAATTGCTTTCCGTCGAGGAAATAAACCTCGTCGGCATTGACGCCGCCATCGGCTGCTTGCAAGTGCAGGAGGGCCGCTCCGGTCTGATAACCGGAGGAGACAAATACGTAATCGTCGTGCACCACGGGCGTGGGAACATTAGCCGTTCCGTTGGCGACGCGGTTGTAGCTCCAGAGGAATTTTCCGTTTTTGGTGGCCACGCCAACGGCCCCACGGCCCATCAGTTGGACGTATTGGCGGACGCCCCCACCATTGCTGACCACGATCGAAGAGTATGCCGCGCCATTGCCGCCGCGGTCGCCAGGATTGCCAACGGCACAGCGCCAAATTTCGGCCCCGGTTTTTCTATTAAGCGCCACGATGCCCGCCTCCGGACCGCCCGGCGTGCAGACCAGCCGGTCGCCATCGACGAGCGGAGATTCGCTATAGCCCCAACCGGAGTGCATCTGTCCGCCGAAATCGGCCTTCATGTTACGATGCCAGACTTCCGTGCCGCTGTCGGACTCCAAGCACACCAAATCACCGTGGGGACCCACGACGTACACCCGACTGCCATCGATGGTCGGCGTGCAGCGAGGCCCGGCATATCCGTCCGGCGCCCAGACATCGCTGATGCGCGTGCTCCAGATTTCCTTCCCATCGGCCAAATTCAAGGCGATGACGTGCTGGCCTGTCTCACGATCTCCTGCGGTGAAGATGCGGCCGTTGGCAATCGAGATGCTTGAAAACCCCTTTCCCAGGCCACTGGCTTTCCAGAGCAAGGGCGGGCCGTCTTTGGGCCACTGGTTGAGCAAGCCGGTGTCGGTCGAAATGCCGTCGCGATGCTCGCCGCGCCATTGGGGCCATTCGGCTCCGGGCGTGCCTTTGGACAACGGGCGTTTTTCGGCGGCCACCGCGGGCAAACACAAAACGACCGCCAGCAAGCAACAAAATGGCACAGCCAATCGGTGGATCATCGACAGCTCCTTTTTGGCAGGTCGGTTTCGAGGGCAGGACTCGCCGCGGCAAGCGAGGTTTGCATCAGTTCCGAGGATTGCCCAAGAGTCTACCCAACCGCGTAGCGGGTCGCAACCTCGTCAGTCTATATTAACCGCGTCGCTCGCGAGGGGCAGATTCCATTTTCCGTGCGATTCATCCTCGCGGAGAGATCAGAGAGACCTCATCCATTGCCCTCCGCAGGCGGCGATCCGGCGGGTTGTTCGATCGTAAGCGTGCCGGCGGTCAAGGCGGGCATCGTCGAAAAATCGGGCCTGACATCTTGCGCGGCCGAAGTCATTACGCCGGTAGGCGACATCGACGGAGGAGGCTGAGCGCTCGCAGGACCTTCGATCGACGAGGGCGCACGCCAGCCAACCAGGACGATGTAGTCCTGAGCGTCGTGCATCCATAGTTCAAAGACGCCGGGCAGATTCTTGGAAACGATCCCCATGACGTCTGTCACTCGGAATGGCTGCTCGCCCGTAACGCGAATCTTCTTCCAGGGCAGCCCCTTGTTTTGGGGAGTATTGGCGTCCAATTCTTCCCAGGCATCCGGAGTGTCATTGAATTTCGCCTTCAGCTTGGCTTGCAAATCGGCCGCCAGCTTTTGGGCATCGCCCGGCTTGGAGGGAATAGCGGCCAGGTAACAATAAAACGGCGGCCGACCCTCGACGTTCTCCACTTGGCTCTCGTAGCACAACTTGAACCCCGGCAACGGCAAAAACGGCGGCTGAACACGATCGGGACTGATTTTTGCGCCGTCGTCGGGATGCGAGCTGTTTTCCATGTAGGAGTGTTTGAAAGCCATCGGCACCCGGATTTTAATGGGCGTGTCGGACAGTTCGGTCGGCCCAAACAACGTTCGAAAGGGTGCGCCAGCCCGAATGTCGTTAAGCTGCCTATTCAACAGGGATTCGTAATCCGCCGTGCCGCAGCCGGCAACGGCAACAAAAAAACAGGCCCAAGCGACGAGCGCCGGCCCGGAACGGTTCGATGGCGTAGATTGCATGTTCGGTCCGTCAATTCCCAAAAGAGAAAAAGATGCCCAACTCAATTCTGCTCGCCCCGCGCAGGATGTGTCAAGCGAGTCTGACGGTTGGTGATTGCGGGCTGGGCCGGTTGCGAGCGGGCCGGCGACTGCCCATAATCAGCATTTTAAGCCGGCAAGAGCGCGGTTCTCAGCCCATGTTCGATGGCCCCCAGGCAGGTCCATGAAACGATTCTCAATTTGCGCAACGATCGTTTCCGTTTGTGTCTTGCAAGCGGTTTGCACTCCTGCCCTTTTTTCCGCGCCGGCGGAAGTCATTCCCCATGCCCAAGACAAGCCCCCAGGGCCGCCGCTTTCGCCAGCTGAGGCGATGAAGAAGATGTCGTTGCCCGAGGGATTCACGGTCGAGTTGGTGGCCAGCGAACCCGACATCGTCAATCCCGTGGCGATGACGTTCGACGAACGGGGCCGGATTTGGATTACCGAGAGCCTCGAATACCCTCGCCTCGAACCAGGACCCGGACGCGACCGCATCAAGGTGCTGGAAGATACCAATGGCGACGGCAAAGCGGATAAGTTCGCCGTCTTTGCCGAGGGATTCAATATTCCCTCCGGCATCGCAGTGGGCTACGGAGGCGTTTGGGTGGCCAACGCCCCCGACATTCTCTTTTTGCAAGATACCGACGGCGATGGCAAAGCCGACAAGCGAGAAGTCGTCGTCAGTGGATTCGGGCGCGACGACACCCATGAATTGCCCAACTCATTGACCTGGGGGCCCGATGGATGGCTATACGGTCTCAATGGAGTGTTCAACCAGAGCCACGTCGAACACCGGGGCAAGCAGTACGACTTCACCTGCGCGCTGTTTCGCATTCATCCACGCACGCGCGATTTTCAGCTCTTCGCCGAAGGAACCAGTAATCCGTGGGGAGTCGCCTGGGACGGCGATGGCAGCGCGTTCGTGAGCGCCTGCGTGATCGATCATCTTTGGCACCTGGCCGAAACGGGCTATTACATTCGCCAAGGTGGACCTTATCCGCCCTTCACTTCGCCGATGGGCTCGATTGTCAGGCATAAACATCAGAAAGCGGCCTATTGCGGCATTCATTTTTTTGATAGCGATGCGTATCCGCCGGCGTACCGCGAACGGCTGTACATGGGCAATATCCACGGGAACGGCATCAATGTGGACGTGTTGTCGCGCGTCGGCTCGACATATCTTGGCACTGAAGCGCCCGATTTTCTGACCGCCAACGACGCCTGGTTCATGCCCGTCGCGCAAAAAACGGGCCCCGACGGTTGTCTCTATATTTTGGATTGGTACGACCGCTATCACTGTTACCAGGACGCGCGCCGCGATGCGGAAGGCATCGATCGCTCCAAGGGCCGCCTCTACCGCGTCCGCTATGAAAACAGCCCACGCGCGGCACCCTTCGATTTGGCGGCCGAGACCGATGTCCAATTAATCCGGCGACTGTACAGCCCCAACGTTTTCTTCCGCGATCTCGCTCAGCGAATCCTGTGCGAGCGCAACGATCGGCAAACCCGGCCGCAACTGGAGCGGCTCGTCGGCGAGGCCGCGGCGCCACGCAAGGCGCGGATGCATGCCTTATGGACGCTCGTCGGCAGTGGCTCGCTGTCGTTGGAACTCCACCAAGCATTGCTCGTCGACCAAGACCCCGGCTTTCGCGCTTGGGGAGTCCGTGCGGCGGGTAACTTTGGCCGAGTCGATCCCACAGTGCGGCAGAAAATCGCGTCGATGGCTCGCGACCCTTCGCCCGAAGTGCGTTTACAGGTCGCTATTGCCGCCAAAAAGATCGAGGGCCTCGATCCGCTGCCGCTTTTATTGGAAGTGCTGGCCGCCAGCGGCGACGACAAGCTCATCCCGCATATCTTTTGGCAGAATCTCTCTCCACTGCTGGAAGAGCAGAGTGAACAATTTCTGCGGCTTGTCGCCCAAGACGACTACAAGAAGTCGCCGGCGATTTCGACGATGATGCCCCGCGTGATCGATCGGGTGCTCGGCCGCAGCACTCGCGACCCCGGGCCGATCGTTGCGCTGATGAATTTTCTATTCGATGGATCCGGGCGCGATCCGGCCGCCATGCAAAAGTGCTTGACGGCGCTGGCGAGCAAGCTGCAAGACCGGGAAATCACCCCCCAGCAGCTCGTTCAATTGCGGCCCCGGCTGGAACTGATCGTGCAGAAGATCCTGGTCGGTTCCGCGGGCGATCCGCTCTACTTCAATGCGGCGATCCTGGCGACCACCTGGAAAGACACGCAAGCGCTTAAGGCAGTCCGCAGCCTGTTGCTTGCCGCCGACCAACCGACCGAGCGCCGCATCCAGGCGATGGCCGCCTTGGCGGCGATCGGTGACCCTTCACTCGAAGCGGTGGTGCCCCCGCTGCTGACGGACACCAAATTCATTCCCGTTGAGTTGCGTAGCGCCACGCTCGGGCTGGTGGCTCGCGTGGACGCACCGTGGGTAGCAAAGGCAATTCTGACCAGCTATCAGCAACTCGAGCCGGAATTGCGGCCGCGGGCCATCGAGGTACTCACGGAACGAACCGCTTGGGCCGAACAATTGCTGGATGCCATCGGTCGCCAGGAGATTCCCGCGACGGCCCTGAATGTCAATCAAGTGCGGCAACTGATGCTGGGCGGGAACGCCACGCTGGCGGCCAAAGTACGAGCCCAGTGGGGCTCGATCCGCAGCGAACGGGATCCGAAGCGCGAAGACGTGATCGCCCAGATGCGCACTTTTTTGCGCCGCACGCCGGGCGATGCCCAGGCCGGCCAGGCAATTTTCAATCGCGTTTGCGGACAGTGCCACAAGATTTACGGTGAGGGACAGGACGTCGGGCCCGATATCACGCTCAACGGCCGTAGTTCGTTCGAACAGCTCCTGTCGAATGTATTCGACCCGAGCCTGGTCATTGGAGCCGCTTACCAAGCGCGGACCATAGTCACCGTCGACGGTCGAGTGCTGACTGGTTTGCTGGCGGAGGAAAGCAATCAGCGAGTCGTCCTGAAAACTCAAGGAGGCAAGCTGGAGACCATCGCGCGACAAGATGTCGAGGAGATGAAAGCCAGCCATCTTTCGCTGATGCCCGAGGAGTTGGAAAAGCAACTGAAGCCTCAGGAGTTGGCCGATTTATTCGCGCTGCTCACCTTGGACAAGCCGCCGAGCGATCCGAGCTCGAAAAAGCTGCCGGGTGCGCAGCCCATCGTGCCGCGAGAGACGAACGATCCGGCCCAATTCGCGACATTGGTGCAACAGCTTGCCCCCGGCTTCTCCACGTCCAAAGCGGGCAAAGCGGGGCTGGCAATCGTCGAGGAACATCTCGGCCGCGAGGGCGTCTTGCGAACGTGCCCCGTGAGCCGCCAAGAGCCATGCATTCTGCGGGCCGTCGTCGAAGTGCCCGAGGACAAGCGAACGCGACTCGTTTTGAGCGTCTCCCACGATCCGCAAGGTGCTTGGAATCTGACGGTTAACGCCAATGGCAATCGCCTGCACCAGGCACTGGTCGGCTCAAAGGACGCCGCGGCCAGGTGGCAAACGATTTCGCTCGACCTGACTTCGCTCGCCGGCAAGAAAGTCCATTTGGAATTGCTCAACGCGACGCAGAGTGGGAAATTCGACGCTGCCTATTGGGGCCAGGTAGAGATCATCTCCGAGTAGAGTCCCGACCGCACCGCACCGCATTTTTTTCCGCCGGGCGAACGACTTTCGGATCGGCTATCTTCCAGACAACTTCGAACCTTCAACGATCAACACCTTGAGTGGAGTTCTGGCATGTCGGAATATCGGCTTCCCACTGCGTCCAAGCCCAACAAGATCAAAAAGAATCAAGTGCTGCTCGTTGCCAGCGGCGACCTGCGCCTGAGCGCCAACCAAAAATGCTGGCCGGCCCAGCAGGAGATGGAACGAGCTTTGACGCGCGCGGTAGCGGATGAGGGTTATGAACTCGTGCGGGCTCATCCTTACAAACCGGCCGAAGACCACGGATTCATCGGCTCGCAAAAAGAAGGCATGCAAATCTTCGGTTCTATCGACCCCAAGGCCAAACTCATCGTCGCCGAAGCGGTCTGGCAATACTCGCATCACGTACTGAGCGGGCTGGTGTCGCACGAGGGCCCGGTGCTTACCGTGGCCAATTGGTCGGGAACCTGGCCAGGATTGGTCGGCATGCTCAACCTGAACGGCTCCTTGACCAAGGCGGGCCGCAAATACTCGACGCTCTGGAGCGAGGATTTCACCGACAAGTCGTTTGTGCGCAATCTCAAGCGCTGGCTCGACAAGGGAACCGTCAAACACAAAATCGACCACGTGACCCGTTGGAAGGACGTCCAATCGCCCGGAAAGGAACGTCGGCTCGGCGCCGCGCTGGCCGAACAATTGCGCCGCGAAAAGGCCATCATGGGAGTGTTCGACGAGGGTTGCATGGGCATGTTCAACGCCATCATCCCCGATCATCTGTTGCACCCTACGGGCGTCTACAAGGAACGCCTCAGCCAATCGGCCCTGTATTACGAAACGACACAAGTTGTCGACGACGAGGCGCGCGCCGTGCGGGCATGGATGGAAGAGCGTGGTATGAGGTTTGTCACTGGTCCGAACCATGCCGAGCATCTGACCGACGAACAGATTCACAAACAATGTAAAATGTACATCGCCGCCCTGCGGCTCGCCGACGATTTCGGTTGCCACACGATCGGCATTCAATATCAGCAAGGCCTGAAGGACCTGCTGCCGGCCAGCGATCTCGTGGAAGGCACTTTGAACAATGCGGACCGCCCGCCGGTGCGCAGCCGAGATGGAAAGCGGGTGCTCCACGAGGGCGAACCGCTACCGCACTTCAACGAAGTCGATGAGTGTGCCGGCTTGGACGGCCTGATGACGTATCGCGTGCACAAGGCTATGCAGCAGCCGGTGGAAAACACCTTGCACGACGTCCGTTGGGGCGACTGGGACCGATCCGGCACGGTCTCCGATTACGTGTGGGTGCTGTTGATTAGCGGATCGGCGCCGCCGGCCCATTTTATCGGCGGCTGGGCGGGGGCCAGCAGCGAACGGCAACCGCCCATGTATTTTCCCTCGGGCGGCGGAACGCTGAAGGGAATTTCCAAGCCGGGGGAAATCGTCTGGTCGCGCGTGTTCGTCGAAGGAGACCGGCTGTGCCTGGATATCGGGCGCGCCGGCGTGGTGAAACTTCCCAGCGAAGAAACCCAAAGACGCTGGCAGGCAACGACGCCGCAGTGGCCCATCATGCACGCGGTTACCTACGGCGTGTCACGCGATCAGATGATGGCCCGGCACAAAGCCAATCATATCCAAGTGGCTTATGCCAACAGCGCGGCGGAGGCGGACAAGGCGCTGTTTGCCAAGGCGGCGATGGCCGAGACCTTGGGCTTGGAAGTCTGTCTGTGCGGAACTCGCAAAAACGGCCGCTCGTGGTAATTTGCCTCCCGGGGTCGCTCGCTTCGACAGCCGGGCCGCGGGCGCCGCACGAAGATCGACACCGCGCTACCGTGTCACGGCGGGCAAGCGGCCAACACCGGGCGCGGCGTCGATGGGCGACTGGGGCAATGGCGCAGGCGCGTCGGCGGCGGACTCATCCGGCCGACGGACCTGCGGGAATTGCACTCCGCGCGTCGGAAATTGAGGCCGGACGCGCTGGCTCGAATCTTCCGCGATGTTGCCGATGCCGCCGGCCTTCGCAAACCGCGCCGTTCCGTTCGGATCCGACGCGACGCGAGCGGCCACAAAGGCCGCACTGTTGCTGGTCGCCACGGGCGGCAGCGGCGAGGGCCCTCGGCCGGCTGCCAGCCCCGAACCGTTTCCGAACGAACCATTTTTCCCCGCCGGCGATGACAGTGTCGCGACCCACTGCTGAGCGGCCGTGAGCGACGGATCCTTTTCGGCGGCCTTGCGAAAGTACTCGAGTGCGGCCGCATTCTTATGACGTTGCACCAGAAGATAAGCCAGGTTGTAATTGCCTACCGCCTCGCCGTGTGCCACGATCAATTGCTTGAGCGCTTCGGGCGTCTTATCCTGCTCAACAAGCACCGTGGCCAGGTTGTCGCGATACAGTTTTTTCTTGGGCTGTAAGTCGACGGCCTGCTGCAAGGAAAGCGCCGCCTCGGGGAGCATTCCGCGGCGGTGATAGCAGAGCCCCAAATCGTTATGAACCGAACCTTCCTTGGGGTGGCGTTTCATCGCCTTCTGGTAGAGTTTCGCGGCCGAGTCGAAATTATTCTGACGGTCTTCCAGGCGGGCATAGCCGAGCAGCGCGCCCAAATGATTGGGGTCGATTTCAAGCGCTTTTTGATATTGTGCTTCGGCCGCTTCCGCATTGCCGGACTGCTCGCTTATTTGCGCCGCTGCCACAAACACGTTGGGACCGACTTTGTCGTGCGCCGGTTCGGCGGGCTCGACACGGGTCCAGGCCGGCTTCGGGGAGAGCATGGCAGAGAGGCTTTTGGATCCATCTTTGACGCTGGCGGTCATCTTTTCCAATAGAGAAGGCCCAGCGGTCGCGGATCGAACCGACGTCGGCGATGCACACCCTCCGGAAAGCGTCGACAGGGAAGCGGCGAAGGCCAATGAAAACAAGAGCCTGCTGCTCACGGAAAGTCCTCGCTTCAATCGATCTCGGATGGTTTTGGACTCCGACCGGTCACGATGCCTTTGTTTGGCGCCGTCCGGCCTCACGCTGAATTTGTAGTTCAAAACACGATGCCGAGCGCGTTCTGGTGCCCTGCTCACAAGCGCGGGGACTACCTCGAACCACCGCTACTGCTTCCACCGCCGCTTCCACTGTTGCTTCCGCCGCCCGAGGAGCTAATGACACGCGGCTGCGGGCGGCTGCTATTGAACCGTTTCGTGACGGAATCGACTTCTTCAGCCGGCCAACCGTCGTTGGGCAGATCGGATTCGACGATCTCGGGAAACGCATCCGGCGGGAGCATTCTGCCGGCGGCCCGTTGCACTATTTCGATCCGCGTGGCAGTCACGTCCGGGCTTGGGCCGCGTTGCACAAAGACGGTCCGCCGTTGGGGCGGCATTTGCGTCAAAATAAATCGCAGTTTGAGCTCGCCACCCTGATTCAGTTGCAGGTTGTCGTCTTGAAAATGGTAATCCGACAGGAGGTTCTGCCGTCGCCAACCGTTGGCCACCATCAAGCCGAACGGCAGCGTCACCGATTCCCGGTCTGGCCGCAGAAACGGCTCGGGCCAGTCGCTGTTGCGTCGGTATTGGCGATGCACGCCGTCCCAGAAGTTGGTCATCCACTGCGCTTCGGCCGGGGCTGCCGAAATCAGCATTGTCCAAAAAAACAGAATCGCAGGACCGCAGCGAAACATCGACTCCCTCCCATGGAGTGGCGTTAAGTGAAGCGCGCAGGTGGGAAAGCCCACGGGACGCCGCCTCTGCTGTGTCTATCGACAGAGCCGGTTCGGAACTGTGACACGAAGGAACCAAATCCTCCAGGTTTTCCGAATCTACCCTACTTACCACCGGCCATCATCGGGAACATCTCATTGACGATGGTAATGGCAGCGGGTCCGACCAGAACGACGAAGACGGCCGGAAAGATGAAAATGACCAACGGGAAAATCAGCTTAACCGAGGTTTTGGCTGCTTTTTCCTCGGCCAATTGGCGGCGGCGCGTGCGCATCGAATCGCTCTGGACCCGTAGCGCTTGCGCGATACTCGAACCGAACCTGTCGGCTTGGATCAAGATGGCCGCCAGACTTCGCAAGTCATCGACGCCAGTGCGCGCGCCCAGGTCTTGAAGAACCTCGGTTCGCGCGCGGCCCATCTGCAACTGGAAGTTGCACAGCGCGAACTCTTCGGCCACAACTCGACACGACTTTTTCATTTCCTCGCTGACTTTGCGCATGGCCTGGTCCAAACCCAAGCCGGCCTCCACGCACACGACGAGCAAGTCGAGCACGTCCGGCAGGCTCAGGAAGATAGCCTCCTTGCGACGCCGGGCGATCAGCCAAACGACCGCGTCGGGCAAGTAGAAAAAGCCTGCGCTAACCAGCACGGCATAAATCAACGCGGATTGGCTGAAGCTGGACGTCAACAAGGCAGTTCCGCCGCTGGAAGCCAATCCGATGAGAAGCCCAATGAATTTCAGGCCCAGGAAGATACCCACCGATCCTTCGCTACGAAATCCACCTTGCGACAGCCGGCCCTTCAACTTGCCCACATCCTCGACGGACTTCGGTTGCAGCGGCCTGGCCATGGGCGTGGCCTTGGACAACACCTTGGTCATGGTGGCTGACTTCTTGACCGGCGCGGCCGATTCCTGGTTGCGGCGGCGAGCGGTCGGATAGCGCAACTCTTCGAGTCGTTCTTGAGCGCGCGGATTGCGCGAAGCCAACATTTCCAAAAGCAGCCACGCTCCCGCGGCGAACAGGCCGAAGACGGCAAACGGGACGAGATCGGAAAACGAGATCGCGGCACTCAAAAACAACATAGAGCTAGACCTTGATGTTGATGATTTTCTTAACGACGATCGCGCCGAGGAGTTGCATGACGATTCCGACAGCCAGCATCTTTCGGCCAAGAGGATCGGTGAACAGCGGCGTCTCGTACTCGGGATTCATGCGGTAAACAGCGGCGAACAGCGCCGGAGGCAAAGCCAGCAGCACGATGCCGGAGAGCCGTCCTTCGCCGGTAAGGGCTTGGACCTGTCCCCAGATCTTGAAGCGTTCGCGAACGATATAACCGATTTTGTCGAGGATTTCCGCCAGGTCGCCACCGGTCTGACGCTGCAAGATGATCGCGGTGGCAAAGAATCGCAAGTCCAAATTAGGAATTCGATTGGTCATGTTATCGAGCGCCGTGTCGAGCGGGATGCCGAGATTGTTCTCCTCGAAAACGCGCTGGAACTCCTTGCTGATGGGTTCGTGCATTTCCTCCGAGACCAGGTTGAAGCCCGATGCCAGGCTGTGGCCTGCCCGCAGGGCCCGCGACACCAATTCCAGCGCCTCGGGAAGCTGTCTGGCAAATTGCCGAAAGCGCTTGCGTCTGCGCAGCAAGAGCCATAGCCAGGGCAGAACCGCCAACGAGATCCCCATTGGCAGCACCAGGCCGGGATGCATTCCTGCGAAGACCGGAATGAACATTCCGACGATCGCCATGATCGCGGAAATGCCGAAAAACTGCGGCGCGGTAATCGACGTGTCGGCCTGTTCGAACAGCAGGTTCAAGTTGCCCAAATGGGACAGGTATTCCCAGATCAGATGCTGGCTGCTTTCCAGGGGTTGGGCCAACACGCTGCCTTTAAGCAGAGCCTCTTTGGCTTGTTTGCCGGTGCTGGAGCCGGTCAGCATCGCCAGACGGTCTTCGACGCCCGTTTCGGTCGAGGCCTTCAAGAAAAAGCCGACGCCGCCGACCAACGCGGCGACTCCGGAAAACACGACAATGTAAATGATCAAAGGGCTCATAGCATAACCACGACAGGGTGAGTTCTTCGAAAAACCGAGCGTGTTGCGGGATTAATCCTCTAACATGACGCGCTGCCTGAAGGCGCTCGAAGGCAACCGCACACCGGCCGCTTCCAGGCGTTCCATGAAATTCGGCCGCACGCCCGTGGATTCGAACCGGCCAAAGGCGCGCCCGTTTTCATCGATGCCCTCCTTGATGTAATGGTAGATGTCCTGCATCACGATGGTGTCTTGTTCCATTCCAAGGACTTCGGTGATGTGCGTGATCTTGCGGGGTCCGCCCTGCAGACGATTGGTTTGCACAATCAGGTCCACGGCGCTTGCCACCTGTTGTCGCAGCGCCTTCAAAGGCAATTCGAACCCGGCCATCGTGATCATGGTTTCCATACGCGCGATGGCGTCGCGAGGCGTGTTGGCATGAATCGTGGTCAACGATCCTTCGTGACCGGTGTTCATGGCCTGCAACATGTCCAGGGTTTCCGCTCCGCGGCACTCGCCGATGATGATCCGCTCGGGCCGCATACGCAACGCATTGCGCACCAGGTCGGTGGCCGTAATCGCTCCTTTGCCTTCGATATTCGGCGGGCGCGTTTCCAGCCGGACTACGTGGTCTTGCTGCAACTGCAATTCGGCCGCGTCCTCGATCGTGACAATACGGTCCGAATTGGAAATGAAACTCGACAGGGTGTTCAGCAGGGTCGTTTTGCCCGAGCCCGTTCCTCCGGCGATGACGATGTTCAATCGCGCCTTGATGGAGCCTTCCAGCAACATCACCATTTCGGGCGTGAACGCCTTGTAGTTCAGCAAATCCTCGAGTTTCAGCGGGTTGGCGCCGAAACGGCGAATCGAAACACACGCGCCGTCGAGCGCCAGGGGCGGAATGATCGCGTTGACGCGCGACCCATCCTGCAAGCGGGCATCGACCATCGGGCAGACTTCGTCCACGCGCCGCCCGACTTTGGAAACGATGCGATCGATGATTTGCATCAAGTGGTTGTTGTCGCGGAATGCGACCGTGGTCTTTTCCATTTTTCCCCTACGTTCCACGTAAACGTTCTTCGGTCCGTTGATCAAAATATCGCTGATCGTCGGATCCTTGAGCAGAAATTCGAGGGGGCCAAGCCCAAATGTCTCGTCCAACACCTCCTCGACAAGCCGTTCGCGTTCCGTGCGATTCAAGAGCGTGTCTTCGGTGTCGCAGAGATGTTCCACAACGAGCCGAATCTCTCGGCGCAACACATCGCCTTCCAACTCGCCGACTCGCGTCAAATCGAGTTTGTCGACGAGCTTCCCATGAATGCGCCGCTTCAGATTCTCGAACTCGACGCCCTTCGATTCTTCCGTAGGTCGTAGCGTGGGACTCTTCATGGTCGGTCCTGACATAACGGGCAAAAGTTGGGGATCTGGGCCAGTGGCGTGCGTTCGGTGTGCTTCGCGTGTTCCTGCCGGCTAAAGCAGGGACGCAGGCTCGCTTGCGGTCGCGGCTTGAAAAGTAGTCAAGTAGTGCAGCACAAACCCGACGGCATTGCCTGAACGAAATATAGCTCGCACTTCGCTCAGACTGCCTGGCAAGCCAGACGGAAGAAAACGGCCCTTCTCACGGCGGTTGGCCGGACGATGTGTGCCGAGGTTGCGGGTCGTGGGGATTAAAGCGCCCCGACACGGCACGGCGGGCGTCCACCCATCGATGGCCGCTATTTGGCGCCGCCGTTGCGGGCCCTGCTTGGCCAGATGTTCAGCCACCGGCCTACCGCGCCCTTAGGCGTCGAGTCGCTGGTTTCAGCCGGCGACTGTCCGTTTCCGCAGAGGGCCGCGGCCAGCCCAATGATCGATTGCGTAATGGCCGCTTTGGGAGCCTGTTCGATCAACGGCACACCGTTATTGCGAACCTCGACCATCACGCGATAATCGTTGGGAAGCTGCCAGAAGATCTCGCAGCCGATCGTTTCCTGGGCTTTTTTCAAGCCAATGTGGTTATCCAAGCCCACGCGGTTCACCACGACTTTGACCTTGTCCTTGATGGCCTCCATCTGTCCAAAGGACATCATCAGCCGGACGATATTGCGCAGGCAGGGCAAATCCAATTGCGTAACCAGCAGAATGTGGTTCGCCATCTCCACGGCCACCATGTCGATCGCGCTAAAACTCTTCGACATGTCGATGATCAGGTGGGTGAACGTGGCCTTGAGCAGCCCAACCACCCGCCGCAAATCGTCGGGCGTAATCAGGGCCATGTCTTCCAACTGAACGGGCCTGGGTAACAGGTAGAGTCCCGAGGCGTGCTTGGTAAGCGAGCGTTTCAAAAGGGCGAAATCGAGCCGGGTCACGTTTTGAGCGACGTCCAGCAGCGTGTAATCCGGAATCGTGTCCAGAAACACGTCGGCATCGCCTAAACACAGATCGATGTCGACCAGCGCCACCGTGTTCTGCGGATCGGCCGCCAAGACGCAGCCCAGATTGACTGCCAGACTCGTGCTGCCGACGCCGCCCGTGGCGCCTGCCACGGCAATCACATTGCAACCGGGGTTCTTATGGTCGCCGCGACCGAAGCGTTGGCTGCCGATGCGCTCCAGCGCGGCCACGAGATCTTCGATCCGCACCGGCTGCGGCAGAAACTCTTTGACGCCCGCCCGCATGGCGCGCAAGATCAGATTTCCATCCGTCGAGGAGCTGATCACCACGATGCTGCACTCCGGCGAGGCATCGTGCAGTTGGGTGACTAGTTGAAGCGCTTTTTCCGGATTGTGATTGAGCGCCACAATCCCGATATCAGGGTGCGTTTGAGCCACGACGTCGGCAAAGAACTCATACCGCGAGCACTCGGCCTCGAGCCAAACCATCTCCATGCCCAGCAGCGTCGACTTCAGCGAATCGCGCGACGCGTCGACCGGATCCACAATAGCCAATCGGAGCACATTACTCATGATGTGTATTCACCGCGTGCGAAATCCTAACGCAAGGTCCCGAATCGCCGGCCTTGCAAATCCCCACGTTCCGTTTGCGCGCCGAGACCGCTCGGCGGCTTTTGAAAACTCCGACAAAACCGCCGGGGGCAGCCCCCTTTCCGGTTCGGCTTTGGTGAAGTTCCTTAATCTTTTACGTCATAACCACGGGGTCCGATGAACCCTGGCTGGGGAGAATTGGGTTTTGTTGGAGGCCGCGTTTTGCGCGCCTGCGGGTCGGAGGGATTGGAGGACTCAGGGCTGGCCGAACTCGGCGGATTCGATCGGGGGAGACTCGCCAATGCCACGGGGGAGGTCCGGGATGTCGGACGGTCGCTAAGGGTGCCCGTTCCGCCCGATCGATCGGGCGATTTCGCCGCGGGCATGTCCTCGGCGGCGGGCGATGCCGCCGGCGGCTCGACGGGTTCGCCCTGGTTCGGATCGCCAGGTGAGGGGCCCATCAAACCGGGATGTTTGACCGGCACTTCGATATGGCCTTTCCAGTAGAAGTCGCAGTCGTTGGGACTCATCGTGTTCATGCCGGGGCCACAGGGGGGCACCTGATCGGGATCGAGGCCTTCGGCCAGTTCGGGCCGGACCATGATCAGCAACTCCACTTCGTTGATCTGGTTGTTATTGCGCCGAAACGCCGCGCCGAGATAGGGGATATCCATCACGTACGGAATCCCTTGACGGACGGATTGAGTTCTTTGTTGCAGCAAACCGGCCAGGGCCAAGGTCTGCCCGAACTTCATCTCCACGCCGGTATCCACTTCCCGCGTACGGAAACCGGGCACTGCGGTACCCGCAATCTGAACGGTGAGCGTCGGATCGATTTCACTCACTGAGGGTTTCACTTCCAGTCGAACGTTGCCGTTGCCCAACACGATAGGCACGAAGTCGACTTGGGTTCCGAAAGGACGAAAAGCGACCGAAATGTTTCCAAAACCCGTCGGCTGCGGGTACGGGACCTGACCACCGACTTGAAAATAGGCCGGCCGACCACTGACGGTGACAATGTTTGGCTCCGCCAATACTTTCAGGACGTTTTCCTGCTTGAGTGCTTCGAGCATTCCCACAAAACCGCTGGGGTTGTTGACGAGGCCGAGCTGAAAGGTTTCACGACCCGCCGTTGTGAAATCGCCGCCCCCACGGAACAAGCTCGTGGTGGCGCTGGCTTTGGTAATCAGTCCCCCCGGCGTAGTGCCGACAAAGTCGGCGCCTGAGAAGTTCATAAAATCAAAACCGAGGTTGCGCAGCTTGGTGCGCGAGACTTCCATAACCTTGACGTGCAGGACGACTTGCTGCGAGCCGCCGACGGTCATGTTGTTGAGCACTTTGGGAAAGTATTCCTTGGCGATGTCCGTAATTCGGCTCACGTAGTCCGGCCGATCCACGTACCCGAACAGGATCAGCGTCGAGGCCGTGGTCGGGAACAGTTTGACGGTAGCCGTGGGAAACTGTTGCCGAAGCACCAGATCCAACTCGCGCACGTCGCCCACAACCACCACGTCGACCGTATGCAATTCGCCGTCTTCGGCCCATAGATTGACCGACGTGATACCGGCCTTCTTGCCGTGGATCTGGACCTGGCTTTCCGAGAGCGCCGTAAAATCCAACATCTCGGGATTGCCGACTTGAACTTTGGGGATTTTTTGATCCAGGGTCAAGATGCGACTGGTGTTAACGGTCAATTCCAACCGCGTGTTGCCCGCTTGAATCTTTTGCACGACCGGCTCTGGATCAGCAGCTTGAGCCGGGGCGGGCCAACTCATCCAGATCGCCAGAAGCGCGATGGCCAGTGGGGTGCCGAAAAGCTGCCTGAGTCGTCGATTTAGGAGCATCCTAGACATCCTTGTATTTCCATGGACACGTTGCGCGCAAACGCCGCGCTTTTCGCCTTGACGTTCCACGCGAGGATCAAATTCCGTTTAGTTGGTCACATTTCCGGCTGTCGGGCAGGATCGTGTGTCCTACTCGCTTTGTGGTTCCTCATTCTCCGGAGGCGTAGCGTCTTCCTCGGATTCACGGGTCAGTTGCGATCCCGGGATTGGCGCCGCGGGCAAATTGGCGGGGCGTAGTGCATCCTTCTTGATCAGATTGTTGGGTAATCGGCCATCGGCGGGAAATTCGACCTCCATCAACTCGCTCCCGTACATCACGACCATTTTCCAAGGCGCGCCTATTCGCTCCGCAACCGGCGGTTGGACAAGCACGTCTTTCTTTGGGCCGCGATTGGCATCCCTCTGAAAGCTCTGCTCGGCACTTCGATTCGAGAACTGGTCGGGGCCAAAAATGTCGCCGATCGTTGCGCCCGGAATATTGGCGTGGCTCTCATCCTCCGGGTTACGCAGCGCGAGCCGGACCGATCCGCTAATCTCCGAGGCCGCGTGCAAAATGACGGACTGCTGCGGGGTGACGAGCAGGGCGATGGTCTTTGCGGTCATCGGTTCCGACTGATCGCCCTTGGTGCGCGTGAACTCGGTTTCAGTATGCGTATCCACGGCAAAGACTTTGATGTCTTGCAATACGATTTTGGCCGCCGTGGCATTCATATCGCCCGTGTTGCGAAACACTAATACGTCAACGCGGTCGCCGGGTAGGATCAAGTTGTTGCCGCCGGTGACGGCGTCAACTTTCACGTGCGCGACGCGATAGCCCGCTGGAATTTGGTTGGCGGCCCCCACGGATTCGTTGGCGCCGAGCAACTTGGCGGCTACAATGGGTTCGCCCTGATAGAGCTTCGTTCGCGCCCGTTTGCCCTCGACATTTTCCAGTTTGGTCAAGGCTCCCGCGGGAACCATTTTCTTCGGCCATTCCTCGAGTTTGATCACTTGGGCCGAAAGCACCTCGTTGGCGTTGATGTCGGTCATCGCCACGAAAATCGGTTGCACGTCGCTGTCGGCGCTGGGCGCCTTGTTGCGGCCTTCAATGATCTGACTGATGCCAATCGAGGCCACCAAGCCGCAGCCCAAGGCCAACGCCAGAAGTAGGATCGATTTAGACCGCATGAGCCTCTCCTCGTATGATCGCCCGTCACGCTCGGTTTGCCATCGGCCGTGCGCGGTTTTGCTCTAGCGCTTGGCGAAGTCGGCAATCCCTATGGATTCATGTAGAAAGATTGGCGTCCGTAGCCAGCAAACTTGATAAAAAAGGATTAGAAATGACGCGAGGCCCAGCGGCGTCGCGGGACACCGTTTGCCCTGTTGACGAAAACTCGTCGACTTGCGCCTTGACGACTTCGTATATCAGCTTGCCGGGACTACGTTTGCCAGTTGCGGCCCGCCGCGGCCGCGATTTCACGCACGCCAGAGCAGCGGCAGTTCGCCCACCGCGTGAGCCGTTGTCGCTAGATTCGGCACAACCGGCAAACGGTCTCCAGATTCAAAGCCCCTGCCTGTCGAGTGCCCCCTTTGGCTCGAATGCCAACCGTGTACCGTCTGCCCTTGCAAGTCACGTGATCGATTTATCAAAACATGCCGGAGTAGGCAAAGTAAGCGATCGTGCCGATCGCAATCGGGATGCCGTACGGCAGCAAGAGCATCGAGCTCTTCCGCTGGGCGGCGATGGCGGATAGCTTTTCGGGATCGCGAATCGTAACCATTTCCGTCCAAATGGTCCAAAACTGTGCATAGTGCTTGTGCCACGCATGGCGGTACAGGACCATCGCCACGGCGATGACGCCGCCGATAATCGCGGAGACACAAAAGGCATACAACGTGATCGTGCCGCCGACCCAGGCACCCACACCCGCCAGAAGTTTCACGTCGCCGGCTCCCATGCCGCCGACGGCGTACAACGGCAGCAGCAGGGCCAAACCCACCGCGGTGCCCACCAGGCTCCAACCGAGTCCTGGCCAGCCGAACGAAATCGTGCTGATAACCCAGCCGCTGACGATCATGGGGAACGTGATCCAGTTGGGCACCTTCAATTTGTAGCCGTCGATAATCGCGGCCACCACGAGCGTGATCGTCACCAGCCAGGTGGGCCAGTTGTCGTTCAGTGCCTCACCGAAGATTGCCGAGTCAATCATCCCAAGATCCTTTGCAGTAGGAGCGCCTTCGAGGGGGTTGATGCCAAATCTATTGCCTGACCAGCATGCAGCCGAACAGGGCTGCCAAGACAGTAAAGAAATAGCACACGAACTGGATCGCACCGACCATCGCTTCGATAGGTAGCACTGGTGACATAGCGCCCTTCACATTTCTCTTTGTGGCAAGGAGGTTCAAGTCGGCAAAAGTAACTGGCCTGCTATCGAAAACCTAGCATGTCGTTGTTGATGCCGCCGTGATGTAGGGAAAAAACGATGCAAGGAAGTAGCACTGCGTCGTTTCCGCTCGCGTGCGAAAAAAAGCCCCTCGGCGCGCGGTCGGCACGCCGAGGGGCCAGGTTACTTCACACTGCGACGGGCCGGCATTTCAGCCGACTTGCGTCCGAACTGCTTGATTAGCTCGCACCGATCGAGGCGGCCACGTTGGTGAACGTGGTGTTGGCCTTCGTGCCGACCGATTGAATGGCGGTCAAGCAGACGATAATAATCAGGGCCAGCATCACCGCGTACTCAACTGCGGTTGGCCCATCTTCCGACGTGAGGAAACGTTGCATTTTCTTGGCCAGGTTCTTCATGGAATCCTCCGGTTTGCGACCGCCCGCGGCCGGATGGCTGTTTTCGCGGAGCAGGTCGTAGGTTGTCAATGGGGCTTCTTCAACTGCGGCGTCAAGTGTTGGTTGATGCTCGCCTGCATTGCAATTTCCAAAGCCCCGAAATCCAAAACGATTGCCTCCCCCTGACGAGCCAGGTTCTGGAGCCGGTCGATTTCTCGGTCCGGTCCAGAGATTGCTCGGTCGCACACGCAGCGCGACGTTGCAATCCGAAGTGATCAAATTTCCACCGTAGCGCCTCGCGGCAGTGCTGCGGCGGTCAACATCCCTTCGCCAACCAGGTTGCAGCCACGGTTTCCCGTCGCGACACATGGTTTTGCGTCCCGGCCTTGCGACCGGTTTGCCTTTCTCGAGGATGAAGAGGCTGCAGGCCCACGAAAGTTCTTCCGACCGCCGAACGGCGAATGTTAGTGCGCCGGGAAACCGGCAATCCGAAGGGTACTAACGTGCGATGCCCCGAAGGGCATCTCGAAGGCTCGACGCTTTCACGTCGTTCCGCATAGTCACAAATCGTTTGGCGTGCGACTGTTGACCCGGCTGCCGCACACCATCTGAGCACGTCGGCTTCGGCGGCACTGCCGGCAAATTCCACAAACCAGGTATTGTCCGCCGGCCGAATCTCGCCCATTTCATTGGCGGATTGCCATTGGTCCCAGGTGAAAACTCGCAAGTTTTCTTCACCCAACGCCAGATATTCAAGCGGCCAATAGGTCCACCACTCGTGGCAAACGATGCGCGCCGGCTCCACCGAGCCGCGCTCGGCGAGCACGTAGCGCAGCGCCGCCAACTTGGGCTCCACGGCGGCAGTCCGAAATGTCCGGTGCGAGCGGCCACCCGTCTGCTCGAACAATTCGAAATAGTTGAGATAGAAACTCACGGGCCACAACCAAACCGCAATCGCGACGATGGCCATCGACACCTTACCGCGCGGCTGCCAAGGATCGATCCACCACGCCAGGCCGCGCGACATGATCAAAGCACCCGGTGCGATCAGGCAAATTCCATAGCGTTCGAAATGCGGCGCAATCGCCCCAGCGCCGGCGACAAGGCAGAAACCCATCGCCATGACGAACCATCCCACCACCACGCAGGAGTCGGTTAGCGTGGGCATATTGCGCAATCGTCGATACATCCCCCACAGCGCCAGCACCGCCGCCGAGCCGAATACGAAATCGCAGGCCATCGTGCAGCGTGCTAATCCGTCGGCTTGCGGCGCTCCGACAGCCGCGCCCGAGATAAACTCGTACACGTTCGCGCCGGAAAATAGTCGCAGGTAATTCACCGCGAACCGGCACAGCTCCACGGGCGGGCCCACGCGAGACAAATGTCCCACGATCCAAGGCCATGAGAAATAACCCGCCGCTGCGCTCGCCGCCAGAATTCCCACGGACGGCCATTTTGCCGCGGAAAGATAGGCTTTTTGCAGCATTCGCGGAAGCTGTTCCCGATGCAAACACAGCAAGGGAACGACCAACAGCGGCGCTGCGAACACGTTCGTTGGGTGAACCAGAATCGCCGCCGCGTACGCAACCATCGCCGCCACGGGCCATCCGGCGGCGACCGACTTGCGGCCGTGAATCAGCGGCAAGTACAAGACCAGCACTGTCGCCAACAGGCTTTGGCTGGCGTCCCATGCGAACCGGCTATATGCAATGTCGATGGGCAACGCGGCCAGCAATAACGTCGAAACCGCGGCCGTGCGCGTGTCGAACGCCCGGCGACAGAGACAATAATTCGCCACCAGAGCGACCAGGCCACTGATGAGCGGCGTAATGCGCAGCAGCACAAACGAGGGTGGAAAAAGCGCGTGCAGCGCCGCCAAAGGAGCAAGGAAAAAGGGATTGATCGGATTTCCACTAGGTGTGCGCCACTCGATCGCGTCTCCCCTCAATAGTTTTAGAGCCCAAACTCCTGACCACGCTTCGTCGCCGTTAACGCCGGGAATGTTTTCCAGGTGCCAACACCGTAGCAGCGTTGTCACAGCCAATAGCGCAATGCCGTTGACCAACAGCAGCACGGATTGTTGCGGCCAGCGACGCCTTTGCTCGGCGAGCGGAACGGGAATGTCGGCGATCAAGACACTCACAACGAGACTCACCGGTGGCGGGCGCGGGCCAAGGAACTCCGGGGCAGCCTAAAAATATAGGCCAAGACGTCCAGATGGATCCGCTGCCTGCGCCGGTTATCGTGCCCTCGCCCTGCGCGGTGCAAGATCGAAAGCTATCCTTGATTTGCAGCAATCTAGGCGATGCTGTGCGTTTGCGCCCGCCCGATTCATCCGCCTGCGCCTGCCTGGAACGATTACGACGATTGGAACGCGTGTATGAACTGGTTGGATGACGTGGTCACGCGTCTCGCCGCGGCCGACTCTTGGGGATACCATGGCGAGTCTCCGTCGGCCACAGAACCGACGGCCCTCTCGGCCTTGGCTCTGCTGGCGCATCGACGCGACCAGGCGGCGGCCAGACCCATCGCGTGGCTTCTGAGCCAGCAAGCGGCCGACGGCAGTTTGGGGATTGATGCCGCGCAATCGACTCCCGGCTGGCCCACGAGCCTGGCAGTCTTGGCGTGGCAAGCTGCCCACGGGACTTCGCTGGCCAGTTCGAAATATTCAACCGCAATCCAGCGGGCCGTTACTTGGATCCTGCAAATTCAAGGATCACACGTCGAGCAAACCGATGTTATGGGTCACGACAGCACGATTCGCGGTTGGCCATGGGTCGAAGGAACGCACTCCTGGGTCGAGCCGACCGCGATGCATTTGCTGGCGTTAAAGCACACCGGACATAGCGATCACATCCGTGCCCGCGACGCAGTGCGACTTCTGCAAAATCGTTTGCTCGAGTCCGGCGGGTGCAACTACGGCAATACGGTCGTTTTCGGACAACAACTCCGCCCGCACGTGCAACCGACGGGTCTAGCGCTCTTAGCGCTTGCCGGCGAGGACGATGTGACTGGGCACGTGCAAAAATCAGTCGACTACTTAGAGCGCGAGCTTCCTCGGCAGGCCGCGACGGAATCGCTCTGCTACGGACTGCTGGGGCTGGCCGCGCAGCGGGCCTTGCCCGCGGCGGCCGACGCGTGGCTGGGCGCGGCAAGTCGACGGATCCTCTCGCGGGGTCCGTCGAGCTACAAGCTCGCGCTTTTGGCGCTGGCCGCGTCGGGAGCAGCGTGTCCACTCATTCCCGCCACTCAAGCCCGGGCAACCTCATGACGATCGACACGGCTCCCCAATCTCTGACTCGAAAAGAACGTCAATTCGATCGCCGCAGTCTGCTGATCGGCACCGGAGCTGCTTTGGCGGGCCTCGTCTCTTTTCCGTATCTTCGCCGGGCTCTGCAGATGAAGGCGGCGGTGTTCGTGGCGAGTAACCAGCGCTACGACGGGCCGCTGGAGCAAACCATTCGCGAGGGTTTGATCGCCAGCGGGCTGGAGCCGACCGGCTTGCACGGAAAAAAAGTGCTGCTCAAACCCAACCTCGTCGAACCCTCGCGACTGGCTCCGCAGATGACCACTCATCCGGCGGTAATTCTGGCGGCGGCCGAGGTTTTCCGCGGATGGGGAGCCCACGTCGTGGTGGGCGAAGGACCGGGCCACGTGCGCGATACCGAAATGGCGCTGATCGAGTCAGGCGTTGACGAAGCGCTCGATACCGCCCGACTGGAATTTGCCGATTTGAACTACAGCCAGCTTGGCTGGGTAAAGAACAGCGGCCGCGCCAGCAACTTGAAGGGATTTTATTTCCCTCGCCAGGTGATCGAAGCCGACCTGATCGTCTCCATGCCCAAGATGAAGACTCACCATTGGGTGGGCTATACCGCGGCTTTGAAGAATCTGTACGGCGTCATTCCCGGCATCAAGTATGGCTGGCCGAAAAACGTGCTGCACTACGCCGGCATTCCAGAAAGCGTTTACGATATCAACGCCTCGCTGCCCAAAACGATTGCCATCGTCGACGGAATCCTGGCGATGGAAGGAGACGGCCCAATCATGGGCAGTGCCAAGCCGATGGGCTTGCTCGTGATCGGCGGCAACTCCACCGCCGTCGATGCCACGGTTGGACGGATCATGGGTTTTGATCCGGCGCGGATCAGTTATTTGAAACTCGCGGCCAATCGGCTTGGACCTGTCGACGAGCACTGCGTCGAACAGCGGGGAGAAACCTGGCAAAGTGTCGCCCATCCATTCACGATCATCGATTCGCCCCACTTGCAAGAACTGCGGGCGCCTGGCGTGTTGATATCGTCGTGGGGATTGCCAAAGCGCGCCGGTTGCCAATTGGCTTGCCGCGCGCCGGCTGCCCAGGTTGGCGTCTAACGGGGAACGCCGTCAAATTGGCGCCATCTTACGATGCACTCAGTCTGCCAGAAGCTCGAAATGATCACGCGCCGTCCAGAGCGAACGCTGTCGGCTTGGATTCAACTGGCTGCGCTGTTGAGCTTCGCGGCCATGGCTGCTCCCTTTTTCTTCGGTCGGGTTTACGTCGCCGATGACTTGGGTGAGTTTCACCTGCCGGTCCGCAATTTTTATGCGCAGCAACTCAATCGGGCTGAGCCGTTCGATTGGATGCCCAGCCTGTACGGCGGATTTTATCTCGCCGCCGAGGGGCAATTGGGCGCTTACCATCCGTTGCATTTACTCTTGTATCGCTGGCTCCCCTTGGGCTCGGCTTTCAACCTGGAGCTCGTACTCAGTTATCCGTTCATGTTCGCCGGGATGTTTTTCTTCTTGCAGCGCGGGCTTCGCAGGCGCGACGCCGCTCTGTATGGAGCCCTGGCCTTCACGTTCTGTGGCTTCAACCTTTTGCACTTTGTCCATCCCAATGCGGTGGCGGTGGCCACCCACATTCCCTGGCTCTTGTTAACCATCGACGTGACGCTCTCCGCGGAGAGCCAAAACCAACGCGCTCGGGCCGAACTGGGAATCGCGCTTTTGACAGCTTCGCAACTACTGTTGGGCTATCCGCAATACGTTTGGTTTTCCCTTCTCGTGGAAACGGCCTATTTCGGATGGCGGGCGATTGGCGTGCGAGCTAATTTCCGCACGGGGCTTTTGGTTGTCGCGGGCAAGATGTGCGGAGTCCTCTGCGGTGCGGTCCAATGGCTGCCCACCCTATGCGCCCTGTCCGACTCGGCGCGTCGAGTTCCCGATACGGCATTTGCCAACACGGGGTCCCTGCACCCGTTGAACTTAGTGCAACTGCTCGCGCCTTACTTGTTCCGAACGCGGGTCGTCGGACAGAACACGCACGAGCTTGGGCTCTACGCCGGAGCGGCACCATTGTTGCTGTGCATTTGGCTAGTTACTCAACGCCGAAGCTGGGCAAGTCTGGCTCCGCATGTTCGGGCGTGCGTCACGTTTGGCGCGTTTGCCCTGCTGTTGGCGATGGGCGAGTTCGGCGGTCTCTACCGGTTGCAAACACTGATACCGTTGGCCGACCGATTTCGTTTTCCTTGCCGAGCGATTGGGCTGGTGCAGTTTTGCATCGCGGCTGGAGCAGCCCTGGCGCTGACGCTGTTGGTAAAAAACTCACACGGATCCGATTCATTGGCTGACCATCACGGCCGACGGCCGCTGGCGATCGCCTTTCTCCTGAGCGTGGGGTTGGCAATTGCAGGGCCGCTCGCGTGGCCCGAATTCGTCGCCAGCCCGATGCTCGTTGCCTGCGGTCCTCTGCTGATTGGCGCTGCCGCGGGCTTGATCGCGCTGGTTGAGCGCGGCGCGCGGGGTGCTTCAGTCACTTTGGTGCTATTCACCGCGCTGGATTTGATTTGTTACGGACTAAGTTATTCCGTCTATCCCCATACCGCGGACCTGCACACCTTCGTGGCCAACATTTCCCTGCCGCCCGAGCAGCGAAATGCGCGAATTGTCGTCGCCGAAACCACCGGCGGCCTCAGGACCGGCGATCGCATGCTCCTGGCCGGCCTCAAGCGCATCGACGGCTATGCCGGCCTGGAGCCGGCCAAACGACTGGACTACAAAACGATCGCGGCGCTGAAACTAGCCGGTGTCGGCTGGATTTTCAGTCCGGACACCAACGGCGACGACACCCAGCGGCATTGGACCAACGTCGCGCCGAGCGCGCCGCGAGCCCGGCTCGTTTCCGAGATCGTTTCGTACGCACGACTGCCTGAAATCGATACACTCAGACTCGACGCGGCCGCCGTCGATGAACCTGTCTCGCTGCCGCCATCGCTACCGGGCAGCGCGAGGGTCGTGTGCGAATCGCCCGGGCGGATTACGATCAACACCGGTGCAAGTGCCCGCCAATTACTAGTCACGACCGAAAGCTTTCACCCTGGGTGGGAGGCCGTCGTCGATGGCCGGGCGCAGCCGGTTATGCGGGTAAACGGAGATTTTCTAGGGTGCGTCTTGGAAGCGGGCAGTCATGACGTGCGCCTTCAATTCCGGCCCCCAAGCCGGCGAGTTGGCGCTGGCATCTCCGTGTGTGGCCTAGGCTTGATGGTATGCATTTTCTGGTTGCGCTGCGGCCATCGCGGGCAATTGCGGCAATACAAGGTTTGATATGCGACGGCCCTCCAACGAAATCGTCATCAGCGCGGTGTTGCCGGTCTACAACGAAGCCGGTGTGCTATTGAATATATTCCGGCGCGTGCGCCTCGCGATCAAGGCCACCGGCGCGCGCCAAGAGATCATATTCGTCAACGATGGCTCGTCCGACGGCAGCGAGGCAATTCTCGATCAACTGGCCGCGGACAACCCACAAGTACGAGTGCTCCACCTGTCGCGGAATTTTGGCCACCAGGCCGCGGTGCAAGCCGGCCTGGCTCATGCACAGGGCGACTTGGTTCTGTTGATGGACAGCGACATGCAAGACGCCCCCGAAGCGCTCGGGCGATTTCTCTTGCAGTGGCAAGCCGGCTATGACGTCGTGTACGCCATCCGCAGCCACCGGCAGGAGCCGCTCTGGAAGCGGTGCCTGTTCGCCGGGTTCCATCGCACGTTGGCGGCGATTGCCAATACGCCCATCGCGGTCGATGCCGGCAATTTCAGTTTGATCGACGCACGCGTGGTGCGCGAGATCGTGCGACTGGGCGAGCGCGACCGCTACTTTCCCGGCTTGCGCTGCTGGGTAGGTTTCAAACAAAAAGGAATAGAAATCCGGCGGCTGGCGCGGTACGACGGCCGGCCGCGGGTTTCGCTCGGTGGTTTGTGGCGATTGGCCAAGACGGCTATTTTTTCGTTCTCGACTTTTCCGCTCGCCGTGTTCTCGTTGATCGGTTATTTGGCCTTGGCGGTCTTTAGCATGCTGAGCGGATACTCACTGTACTGCCGGTTGTTCACCGAGCTGGCCGTGCCGGGTTGGACGTCGCACGTGTTGATTGGCAGTTTTTTTGGCGCCGTCAATGCCTTGGGAATCAGCATGCTTGGCGAGTACGTCGCACGGATTTACGACCAGGTTCGCGGTCGTCCCGTGTATCTGGTCGACCGCGGCGTCAACCTGCAATCGGGTGCCGAATCGACCGCCACGATCGTGTCAGCCGCCATCGAAGAAGATATCACCCACGAACAACTGCTGACCGATTCGGCGGAGCTATTGCAATTGATCGAAGAAACAGCCCAAATGAGTGAGCAGAACGAGCCGTCGGATGTGAACGGTTACTAGAGGCCGATTGCCATTTCTCCTTCTCCCGTTGGGAAAGTGCCGCTCTTGAGGGGCAGCCCGGAGAAAACCCGACCCGCTCCTACCCTGTCCCAATGGAAGAAGATTCTGCCTCAGGTTCCAATCCTCGCCGCGTCGACACACTCGACAAGTTTGCGGCGGTCCACAATTCTCCAATCGCATGTGGGCAGCGGCAGGCGCCTAAACAAAACAGCGGCGCCGTCAGCGAGCCCCAGTACTGATTGAAGTCGTGCCCTGCCACGCTAAAGGCGACTGCGTACAGCGCGGTTGTCAAACCGATCAGTCTACCTTCCGGCGAATTCCAGCCCGCACAGCCGAGCAGGACGAAACTGAGGTAAATCGCCGTGACCCATTGCGGCAACAACAGCAGATAGGCGTTCATCTGCGCGGTCGAGATCAGAAAGCCGGCGGCGCCGAAGCGAATCCAGCCGGCGGCATGGGCCGCGTCAACAGCCGAAATCCGCGGCAGCACCTGCCAAATATGCAGGCCAAAATAAACCGCGTAAGCCGCGAAACCGATCAACCACCAGGCCGATTCGCGATAGCGATGTTCCCACAAGGCCAGAGCGATGCACAGCAGGCAATAGGGCGCGGCCAACTCGCGAAAAAACAGCGCCGCCACGCCAGCCAGCACCCCCGCGCTCGGCCGCTTGAGCCCAAAGCAAACCGCGGAAAGCGCGATCAGCACGCCCGACCACAATTCGGGCATGACAAACAGGTCGCCCAGCACGCAGGGTAAAAGCGCGCCACAGAGCAGTATCACCCCCAGCAGGCCTTGCTTGACGCCAATCTGATCGGCGAGCAGTTCGAAGCTGAGGCAGAGTAGTGTGAGCGCCAGAAGCCCGAGCAGACCCTGCCCCAGCGAGCCGGGCAAGACCCCAATCAGCCACACCGGCAACGGCATGCGCCAATTGAAAATGCTCCGCGTCGGATAGCCGCGCAAGCGAAGCTCGGCGGCTATGGCATCGTAATATGGCTGCCCGTCGTGGATGCGATCGGCCTCGGCCCGATAGAGTGCCACGTCGCCCGGCCCCCGGCTGGGCGCGTCTGCAAATCCGCTTTTCAACGAGCTGAACGTCACCGCCACGAAAAAAATCGTGACCCCCAGAAACAGCGCCAGCGCGACACGAGCATGGAGCCGACCGCAAGCAGCGAACCCGACGCTTATATTGGAGCAAGTCATGAGAATCGCGCCCATGCCGAACCGAACAGCCCCCGCGGCAGTGCACCTGGGCGAGAGATATTCAAACGTAGCTTAAGCGTCGACGTCAAATTCGCGATCGAGACGCCGGGCGCCAAACTCGCAGCATTCGGAAAATTGGGTGCAGAAGACAGAAACCGACCTTTACATTGGTCGCGGGTCGCTTTCGGCATCGACGCGATCGTGGAACAGGAAGGCAAACGCGACCAGCACGATCACGGCCGCAATGGCGGGCGTGAGCCAGAAGCCATACCAATCATGCGTCTTCGGGCCGGTCCTAAAGTACTCGCCCGTCATTCCGGCTAGCGTAGACCCGATGAAGCCGCCAACGCCCCAGGTGACAAAGGTTATGAACACCTGCGCTGAAGCGCGAATCGCTTCGGGAGCTTTTTTGTCGACGTAAATGTATCCGGTCACGAAAAAGAAATCGTAGCAAATTCCGTGCAGCAGGATACCCATGTAGAGCATCCATATATCTTCATCGGCATTGCCCAAGCTGAACAACAGGTAGCGCGAAGCCCAGGCCGCCATGCCCACCAGCAACATGTACTTGACGCCGAGCCGCACAAAGAAAAAAGGCATCACGAGCATGAAGAAGATTTCGGACATCTGGCCGTAGGTCATCTTTCCCACTGCGTTCTCGACGTGCACGTCTTCCAGGAACGATTGAGCGAAACTGTAATAGAACTGCAAGGGAATACAAATCAAGAACGAACCGACGACAAACACTGCGAATGACCACTGCTTCATGAGGCGCAAAGAGTCCAGCCCTAAAACCGTGCGCACCTCGACGCGGCCCCCGGGATTGGACGGTGGCGTATGCGGCAACGTGAGGCAAAAGACGGCCAAGACGACCGAAGCCGCCGCGCCGATCTGCAAAGGCGTATTCGTGTCCCCGATATTCATGTAGCCAACCCACTGCCCGGCCACGATCCATCCGATCGTCCCCAGTACGCGAATGCCCGGAAACTGGCGCCCTGGGTCGCTCATATGACTGAACGCCAGCGAGTTCGTCAGCGCCATAGTGGGCATGTAACACAGAAAGAATAACAACATCAACGGAAAGAAAGCTTGATAGGTCTGGGACATCGAGATGCCGACGAGAACGGCCCCGCCGATCAAATGCAGGGCGGCGAGGATGCGCTGCGTGGCAAAGAATCGATCAGCGATCATCCCCACAAAGAACGGCGCCACCATCGCGCCGATCGGCGATGCCGCGTAGATCAGTCCTTTCTGGCCATCAGAAAACCCGAGCGTCCCGCTGATGTAGCCGCTCATCGAGACAAACCAGGCGCCCCAAGCGAAATACTGCAAGAACATCATGATCGAGAGCTTCGTGCGGATCGTCAAATCCATCGGCATGATGCCGACTTCGGCGGCTGGGGTGGCGATTTCACTGCGCTCGGACGGTTTTTTCGTGGGCGTCGACATCCATCACACTCCTGGCAAGGAAAGGTAGCGCACAGCCCCGCCGCGGCTTGCGAGGCGTACAAAAGCCGCCATTCTAGTGGCGGCTCGGCCGAGAAGAAAGCACCCCGGAACATCGATTGAAGCGAGAGAGTCGAGTTGAGCTTCCCGGCCGAGTGCAAGGGATCCCGCACGTCGATGGCCACGGACCTCAACATCGCCGACATTGCGGAAGCGGTTCTCCAGGCAGCTTCAGGGTGAATAGGTTAGCGATCCATCCTGTCACCTACGTGAGTTGGCGGGACGCGGCTCGCTTTGCCACCTGGCTCCACCTTGGCCAGCCGAAATTGGTTCAATCCCTCGGAAAATGAATGGTACAACGCGGCCTACCGTCAATCGGCCGTGCAAGGGGGTTTAGCAGCCCTCCACGCCGGGCAATTTCCAGCAAAGGAACGCACTCTTGAGCAGAGCCGCGGGCAATCGTGAAGTAGTTTCGTCGATCAGGTTACGTGAAGCGACCGTTCCTTTCGGCAAAATTGGTCGCAATCGAAAGAGCGGTGTATTGGTTCAGCGGGAATTGGAATTGCGCGGCGGTGGGCTTAGCGAGTTAGGGTTGTTTGGTTTCGCCCTCGGTAGGCTGGGTTAGGTCATTAGGGTCAACGGCTCGGGCGACCAAGTGGCCTCATTGCCGGCCCCCCGGACTCCCGCTAGCCTTTCTGCGTTCCGTTTCGCACGCCGGCACCCTGGCGGTGGTCCGTATGTCCAAATGACGGATTTCAAGCCGTGCAACCCAAGGCCTGCGGGCGTGCTTCCGCCACCGCCCCACGTTCGCCGCAGTGGGGCGTTTCCTCGTTCGCGGCGTTTGCTGGCCGAACCGGGCCACCGGCCGCCATGTGGGCCAAACGTCGCGTTCACGGGCCTGCCCCCCAACCCGCTCGGCCTTCAGCAAAGTCAGCTTCCCCCCCGGCGTTCTTGCCAGCTCGGTCGCCGCGATGTGTCCTGTGGACGAGTGTGCCCGTTCTCGCGACCAATCACGGCGCATTCGACACAATTAGCTTTAGCGGGAATTTCAGCCAGTCCGGGCGCAACTCTCGGTGCCGCGTGTACACCGCCTGGAATCCCTCGCCGACGTTGACCACCGTTTCGTTCTCGATCACGTAATTGAAGCCGGTGATCGCGTACCTTTGCTCCTGCCGCGAAGTGCCCGCTACAACTTCCTCAAAGAAGATGAGCGAGGGCGTGATCCAGATCAGGCGCGCTGGACCGTCGAAATAGCCGACTAACGGAAATTCAAGGCGGATGTCCGAAGGCTTGTGTGGAGTGAGATGGTAGACATAGCCCAGGATTACACTTCCAGGCGCGGCGGCTGGACGGACAAGATAGTTCCATCCAAAGCCGTCGCCGATCCAGGCGTACTGCAGCCCAACTAGCAGCGGTAGGCTGGTGCCGGGATCGTCCGGGCGGCCCGCGGCATCCAGAGCGGTTCGGCGAACGACGGCGTGCCAGTGATGATCGACCTGCATCTGGTCCCACTTACCGTACCACCGGCCCGAAAAATCAGCGAACGATATGTCGGGGTCGAGCGTTTGTCCCCCGCGCAGTTGCATCACGAACGCATCCCTGGTGACTGCAAAACGCTCAAGCGTCGGGCGGCGCGACAGCGGAATCCGATATTCCGTGCGAAAACGCTGGAGCGCCGCGCCAACGAGGCTGGCTTTCGTACGCCCAGCGTCGTCCGCGTTCAAAAGGGACTCACGAAACCGTTCCGCGAGGCGCAGCCCTTGAAACTTGAGGCCATCCGCGTGCTGCCAGGCGATGCGATCCTCGTCGAAAGGCTTGGTCTGCGACTCGCCGCCCGCATGAGCCCGCCCTTGAGCCCTGGCCTCAGAGCAAATCAGCGCGACCGCGGTCGCCACCATGCAAACGCGCATCGCTGGCTTTCGTTTGGGCAAGATTTCCACCGATGGACAGTGCTACTTCGGGCCCTGCGACAAAGTGTCTTTGATGGCCGCCTCCAACTCACTCGGGCGGAAGCCCTGCGGGCCCATCCCGCCCTTAAAAGCAATCTTACCGTCACGGCCGATCAAATACAGTCGATCCGGCCAGGCGGCATAATCTTGATTCACTTTATCGTCCAGGCCGTCGATGACCGTCGGCAGCGAAAGCTTGAGTGTGGAACACATTTGTTTGGCGACCTCTTGCCGATCGTCGATCGACTTCGGTTGCACGAACAGAATCTGCTCTCGCACATTTTGAGGCACTTGCCATCCGTCGGTGGGATGGGCCTCGCGAATGTAAACGACGAGGAACTCCACCTCACCGCGATACTTCGCGTACATCGCCTCCAGGGCACCAACCTGGTGCCGAAACGGCGGTCACGTATAAGATCCGAAAACCAACGCCACCGGCCGTTTGCCGCGAAAGTCGCTCAACCTGACCTGTTGCTTTCCATCGAGTGTTGCCAGCGTGAAGTCAGGTGCCACGTCACCAGCTTTCGGTGTGCCTTCGCGACGTGGACTTTCAGGTCCAGGCCGACGCGACTCGCCGTCTTTCTGTTTCGCGAGAGCGGCCGAAAACAACAAGCAGCAACAAAGTCCAGTGGCAAGCCCGCGCATCGCAATTCGCATAGGAAACCTCCTCGTAGGACGGGGTCTACAATGCATCCGCAGTAAACCAGGGCGTGCTATTTGGCATCAAGTCTCTTCAGCTCCTCGATGATTTGGTCAGCTCCTGGTCGATCGGAGAATGATTGCCCGCGACGGGCGTAGCGGATCACCCCATCGGCATCAATCACGAACGTCGCGGGCCGATTACTCAGTTCCGTATGGATCCGCATCTGAAACGCCACGCCATAGGTGGCACTGACAACGCAGGCCGGGTCGAGCAACAGCGGATAGTGGAGATCTTCGGTCGCCACTCCCACTTCCTTGAGAAAGTGCTGTGCCGAATAGACTTCGTGCGGATCGACCGAAATCAACTGCGCGCCAAGTTGTTTCAGGTCAGCTAATCTGCCGCGCAACTGCGCGAGCTGACCATGGCAGACCGGTCACGTATCGCCATAAACAAAGACGAGGACGACAGCACTCTTTCCTCGAAAGTTGCTGAGTCGAACTTTCTCACCCGACACCGAGCTCAATTCAAAATCGGGAGCAGGCTGGCCAACTTGGGCCGTGTCCATCTGGCTCGCATTCCAAGAGGTCAACTGATCGATTACTTCCTTGGCAATCAAGTTGTTCGCTCGCTCACTGGCATACGTCACATGTCGCTTCGCGTCACGATTCTTCTGCTGATCTGCGAGAGCCTTCCAGTCGACGTTCAATCCGTCGGTTCCCAGCATTCCCAGCGAGTCGATTGCATACAGCCGAACGGCCGGTTCAGCGTCCTCCCGCGCGGTCCGCAATAACTCCTCGCGGGCAGTCCGCGCTGGTAGATATCCAAGGACTTGAGCCGCCAGCGCACGCTTGGAAGCGTCCTCGTCGCGCAGCAATTGCCGCACCGGTTCAACGGCACGCTCACCGAATTGAACCGCGGATTGGAACGCGGTCATTCGTGCTTTCCATCCGTCATCGTCCAGCGGCCGCATGAATCTGCTCGGCACGCCGGTCTTGGGCACCCAATCGTCTTGGCTCCATCGTTCCGAAAAGGAGCGGAGCGCCGCGTCGAAGGATGTGGGCTCCACAGCGATCGTGCGGGCGGCAGACCACGCAAGCCCCAACACGGCGGTGACGCAAATAATAAGGGCGGGTCTCACGGATTGTCCTCTATTTGTTCGTCTGAAGTGTCCGCCTCCGAATCCCACTTTGGGCCGACGGGATCCTAACCAAGGATCGTCCATCGTGACGGTCCCGTCTGTGTGATGGCTTACAATCACACGCACGCCAAATCGAATCGCTGATATCGCCTACCAAGCTAACGTCTCGCAGCGGCCGAAGCAAGCCGAGCCAGCCTTCGTCCCCATAAGGTAAACTGGCAGCGATCCGTCGATTTCGTTCTCTCGATCAACTACAATGGGCTCTGCGACCATCATTTCCGCAGTGCTACGACGAGTCCGTCGTACCGCCAGAGCCTTTGAATCAGCCATGCATCGAATTAGTCTAGCGACCGTTGTGACCACCCTGGTATTGTGGTATCGGAGGCGCTACGAGTCGCGATACCGCGAGGACGGTGATTTTCAGCGCGCCGTCGATGAGTGGAAGCCGTGGTTGTGCCCCCGCGGATCAAGCCGGGCGAGTCGGTGCGCGTACACCTCGCGATGCGGACCAACAAGGCTGCGGACGCCCATTGGAACAACGAGAACGAACCCGTCAAGTTGTGGGTCGCGGCGCCGGCCGGCTGGACGACCGACCGCCGATTGCAGACGGCTCCCCTTGGCGATCGGCCGGAGACGAACGAGTCCCGGTCGATCGAATTCGAGCTCAAGTCACCGGAGGACTCGCGGGGAACCGTGCGATTGTCACCCTATGCGCTTTACTACGTTTGCGAAGGCATCAACGGCACTTGCCTGTACTTGCGGCAGGATATTCCGATTGCCGTACAGGTCGAACGATAAGTGGCTGGCAATCCGGCGCTTGCATGTTCGAATTGACAGGCTGTTCGCCGAGAACGGACCGGCCAGGCGTGAGATAGCGGGAGTGGATGCGAATCGAACCCACCTGGAATCTGCTTGACGGATCCCACAACAGGTTTGAAGCCCGCGGCCGCCGCCGATCGTGACGAGCGGGGATTCGGCCCTCATCACAAACGGCTGGCCAGCGGAAGCCAGCGCCTGCGCGAAGACGGCACCGATGCCTACGTGATCGGTCGCGTGACCACTGGATCCGCCAGCTGCAGGTTGCGGATCATGCAGCGCGCCGCCGGTCGGTCGTAGCCCTAGCTAGAGCGCTTGGGCGATTGGAAAATCGATCTTTGTGTCATGCACGTGGTTAAAGAAATTTGAATACGTGGCCAAGGCAATGTACCCGATTGCTTCAACAATCTGACCGTCGCTGTAGCCCGAGCGGCGGACCGCTGCTAAATCGTCGTCCGTGACATACCCCTTGGTGTCGATAACCTTGCGAATGAATGTCAGCAGCGCCTGTTGCCGGCCGTCGGTCGAGTGAAATCGTCGGGCCGCAAGAACCGACTGGTCTGTCATGCCCGCTCGTTTACCCAGTATCGAGTGCGCGGAGACGCAGTATTGACATCCGTTGGATTCGCTGACGGCCAGATAGATGGCCTCGCGATCTTGTGGCGATAGCTCTCCCTCGCTAAGCGCCGCCGACATCGCCAAATAGGCTCGCAGTGCGGCCGGGCTATTGGCCATGCCTTGAAAAATGTTCACCACTTTGCCCATCCGCTTCGTCACTTCGCCATAGATCTCTTTTGCAGATCCAATGGCTTCTTCGGGTTTTATGACATGCAACCGAGGCATTCGTGAAACTCCTATATTGGATGACAATCGTGGAAAGCGCCGCCACGCAGGCGACGCGGCAAAATTGTTGGTCGGTCCGCTGCTGGGACGGCGGCTCCCGCGCCCACATCGCGGCCGTTTGTGCAAGGATTGCAGATTCTTCTGCCGGCCGCAAACGGAGCGAGCAAGAGAGAGCCTCTCCGCTGACTTTCTTCAAAAATGTGGCTCATTGTCGCCGTGTCCCTCGTCGCGAGTATGATTACGCAATCGTCATTTGGGTGGCCCGGAAATCCAGCCCAGAAGTGCGCCATAGATGACGTGAGCCATCAGTGAGCCCACGATCGCCCGAACTCCTCCAGCGTTGGCACTGAAGAAACCCGCTCCTATCATAGGCATCATTACGGCCTGTGCCAGTAGCCAGAGGAACACTCCCAAGGCGATTCCTCTTAGGGTCGGACCGCCCGGCAGGGAGTCGTAAAAGAACACGGCATAGGTTAGCGGGAAAATCAGGGCACCGATGACAAAGTGCATCGCCATGCCGACCCACCAACTGCCGCCCAGCACAGAACCGAGGACGTTGGCGATGTCCATGTGCGTGCCCGGCATCGCGGGTGCGACGAAGTACATCATCGCCGTGATCGCCAGAGTGCCGGCGAAGCCGCCCAGGATGGATCGGAAGATGGCCGGGCCTGCACTGCTCAAATGACCCTCACCGACTAAGTTCGACTTTTGCACTTTTTGGAACGGTTAACCCTCGAATTCCCGAGGAAAACACATTTTCGGCATTCGTCAAAGAGGCACCGGGGGTTGCAGAAACTTCGCTCGGGCCTCGTTTTGTCCGACATATTCGCGAT
>JACQFF010000072.1 GCA_016200205.1 Planctomycetia bacterium | reverse complement strand
GCGAGCTCAGCCGAGCCGCGGATTAGCGTCGCACCGACCGATAGGTTTTGTCCGGCCGCTCTTAAGGAATTGTTGATGTCTCAAGTTGCCGCCCGGTTCTTGTTTGCAATCGGCCTGTCGATCGGTGTTGTTCAGGCCGGCTGCGGTACGTCGCCAACCAAGTCGACCCCGTCGGACACTCCCGCTTCCAGCACTGGCGCCGCGTTCGGCGGCGGTGCCCTCGATCGGGGCCTGACGAGCGTAACGCTGCAATTGAACTGGTTTCCCGAAGCGGAGCACGGCGGGTTTTACGCGGCACTCGTGAAGGGATACTACCGCGAAGCCGGGCTCGACGTAAGGATTCTGCCCGGCGGGCCGGACACGCCGGTGCTGCAACAAGTGGCGCGGCGGGCCGCGACGTTCGGGGTCGTCAATGCCGACAATATACTTTTCGGCCGGGCTCAAGAAGCGCCGGTCGTGGCTCTGATGGCCCCGCTGCAAACCAGCCCCCGCTGCCTGATCGTGCACGAAAGCTCGCGCATTCGGGACTTCAACGATTTGAAAAACATGACCATTGCCATGTCCAGCAACAACGCCTTTTCGCATTTCTTGCGGCATAAGGTGTCGCTGGAGGGTGTGAAGATCGTGCCCTATTCGGGCAACGTCGCCCAATTCCTGCTCAATGCGGATTATGCCCAGCAGGGATACGTCTTCAGCGAGCCGTTCGTGGCCCGCAAGCAAGGAGGCGATCCAAAAGTGCTCATGCTTTCCGATTTGGGATTCAATCCCTACACCAGCCTGCTGTTCACGCACGACGCGCAGTTGAAAGAAGGGCCCGAAATCGTCGGCAAAATGGTGGCCGCTTCGATTCGCGGCTGGGCAAAATACATCGAGTCGCCGGACGACGCGAACGGGGCGATCCATCGCGCGAATCCGGAAATGGGTCTCGACATCCTCGCCTTTGGCGCCCAGAAGCTGCGTCCGCTCGTCTTGGACCCGGTGGCCGAGCAACAGGGAATTGGCACGATGTCGTTCTCGCGCTGGCAGACACTCGCGGATCAACTGGTCGAGACCGACCAGCTCAAAAGTCAAGAGGTGCACGTCGAGCAGGCATTTACAACCGAGTTTCTGCCGTCAAAATAAACCAGCCCGGCAAACGCCAGCGCGAATCATCGCTCAACGCGGTGCTTGTCCGGCGTGGAAAACCCTCAACATGGGTCACCATCACGATCGCCACCAAGCTGCCCGCTCGGACCGCGCCCAAAGTCGCGCGCGGCTCGCCTGGATCCTCGTGTTCACGCTGGCGTACATGGTGGCCGAAATCGTGGGCGGGTACCTGGCCGACTCGCTGGCCCTGTTGGCCGACGCCGGGCACATGTTCTCCGACGCGGCCGCCTTGGGCCTCAGCCTGTTTGCCGCCTGGATCAGCCAGCGGCCGCCCACGCCGCAACACAGCTACGGCTACTACCGGGCCGAAATCCTGGCGGCGCTCGCCAATGGCGCCACGCTGATCGCCATCGCGATCTTCATTTTCGTCGAGGCGTTCAACCGGCTGCGCTCGCCAGAAGTCGTCGAAGGTCGGCTGATGTTTGGTATCGCCGCCGGCGGATTGGTCGTCAACGTGGTGGGACTTTTGATTCTCAATGCGGGCAAAGCTCACAGCCTCAACGTTCACGGAGCGTGGCTGCATTTAATGACCGACGCGATGGGAAGTATCGCCGCGATCGCTGCCGGGGCGCTGATCTGGAGTTTCGGCTGGTACTGGGCCGACCCGGTCGCGTCCATTTTGATCGGCCTGCTGGTCATCTACTCGTCATGGAATCTGGTCAAGCAGGCGATTGGCATCTTGATGGAAAGCACGCCGGGGCATTTGGATGTCGACGCCGTGCGCAGCGCGATGGTTTCGGCGCAGGGCGTGTGCGAAGTCCACGACCTGCACATCTGGACCATCACCAGCGGCATGGAATCGCTCTCGGCGCACGTGGTCCTGCTGGCCGGTTACGAAGCCCACGCATCTTTGGACAGCATGCGAAAAATCTTGCACGACCAATTCGGCATCGACCACATCACGATCCAGATTGAACCAGCCGGCCAGGAAGAGTGCCACACGTCGTTTTAAGAGCCTATCCGAGAACCGTCGGGGACTGTCCCGATTTTGCGGTGCCTTGGGAGCAAAATGGGACTGTCCCCTCGAATCGCGAATATGTCGGACAAAACGAGGCCCGAGCGAAGTTTCTGCAACCCCCGGTGCCTCTTTGACGAATGCCGAAAATGTGTTTTCCTCGGGAATTCGAGGGTTAACCGTTCCAAAAAGTGCAAAAGTCGAACTAAGGCGGTTCCGCTGCCATCAATACTCAAAGAACACCAAGAGGAAGGCGGGACAGTCGGAAGCAGCAAGAGTCGATTGGTCCCCACCTCTGATTCGATCTTTGTGTCTTTTGTGCCTTCGTGATAACGATTCTGGTGCTAAACCGCCTTACCCAGCAGTCGGCGTTTGTCGCGAATGAATTTGAGATGATGATCGAGGTGGCCGACGTACGTCTCGACCAGGTCGGCCAGCGAGACCGGCCCGCGTTCGTTGTGGTTGCCCATGCGAGCGAAGGACGCGTCGGGCAGCCGCCGCAATATCTCGGCCGTCATCATTCGGTTTTTTTCGAAAATGTCGCACGCCACCTGCGGATCGAGTTCCGCATACGGCAACACTCGGGCGAAGGCCGTTTCGTCGTAGCCGATCAGAGTCGGATTCTCTTCCGCCGCCACGCGTTTCATCCGATCCGAGGCGATCAAGTCGCTATCCATCATGTGCAGCACGATCTGCTGAATGCTCCATGTGCCCGGCACCGGAAACGCGCCCAGTTCCTTTCGGCCGAGGCCGGCAATCGACGCCCGCAGTTTGCCGGCGTCGGCCGCATATTGCTCGATCAAATCGCGATTCATCGTTTTTGCTCCTGTTCGTTCGAATCGACTCAGTCGTCGATTTTACCGTCACGCTTGGCTCCCACCGCGATTCTCTCGGCAATTGCCTTGCGTCGCGCGCTAGTGACACCAAACGACGAATGGAGGTTCGTGCTCCCTTGCCCTACCCTTCCCATTGCTTGAGCTTTTCGACCGCCTCGAGGATTTCTTGGCGTTTCTTTTCGAATAGACCGAACAGCGCCAGGATGAGGATTCCTAATCCGATGCCGCTGACCCACCAGATCCAAGTTTGGTCCAAATCGACGGCCGCGTGCCAAACCATCGTGAACAGGGCCAGGACCAAAAAGCTGATTCCCAAGAACAAAAACGCACGCACGCGCAACGCAATCCCGGCCAATATGCCCAGGATCGAAATCCCGGCCAACACGAGCGGCAGCCAGGGGGCTTGGGCCACGCCATTCAAAAAAATGTCGGCGGTTGACGAGGTATAGATCGCCACCGATGTGAAATAGCGCATGCCGGTCATCTGCGACTCACTCATTTGATCGCGATTCAGATAGGCCGACACCAACACGCACAAGGCCGGCGGAATGAACCAGATCTGGGGATGGGCCAGGAAACCAAAACCTTCTTGGCCGTTCAGGAAATACCACAGTCCGCCGTTGGCCGCCAGGGCCGCCAGCACGCCAAATCCAAATGACCGCCGCGCAATCGAAAGGCCCGCATAGAGCAGGCCCACCAGCAGCAGTAACAACGAATAGTGCACCTCGTAATCGGAGGCCCAAAATCCGAGCACCGGCAGAACGGGCAGCAGCGCCCCGGTGTTTTCGAGCGGCTCGGCCAACACGTGTTGCTTACGGCGGCGGCAGAATTCAGCAAAGCCGACTCCCGAGAAGGCGATCGCCATTACGATCAGCGGCCAGTATTGCTGGAACAAGCCTGAGAACAGCCAGGGCAACGTCAGCCGAATATGCACGAACAGCAGCGCTAAGATCATCTCGGCCGCGTACACGTACAGCGTGCGCCCGCGCTGCGAGAGTCCCAAAGGATCGCGGCCGGGCAGAATCGCCGCCGTCAGCGCCGCCGCGGACAGGCCCGCGAGCGTCGCGGCCACCACGATAACGGCCGGCCAGGCGATCTGGACCTCGTCCGACAGGCTGAATTGATAAACCTCCACGCCCAAGATTGCGACGATCGCCGCCGCTGACAGCGCGGCCAGCCACGGCGTCGATTTTCGAGCGGGGGCCAGCCAGTCGCTCGATTCGCTCAGCAATTTGGCGAGCCCGAAACCATACAGCACCGCCACGGCCGCCAGCGCGGCGGCCAACACGACCAGGGCGTGCAATAAAGTGAGAGTTGTGTCCACTTTGAGCCACGCCCAACCGAACATCACTGCGCCCACCGCGCCCAGTTGCAGGGCGCTCGTCTGCAGCACGCCTCGCCGGTCGCCGCGCGCCAAGAGCGCCAGGCTTACGACCTGCGCGAGCGTGGCCTGCGCCGCCAACACGCGCAGCGAAATGTCGCGGTTGGTCAACTCGACCGTCAGCGTGAGCACCACGATGGCCGAGACGACCGCCAAGTTGCAGGGCACCAGCCAAAGGAGGCCGGCGAATTGGGCGTCCGCTCCGCGAGGAATGCGTAGCCGATCGGCGATCGTCAGCAATCCCCGCCGGCGGCTCCATAGATAGCTGGTGAGCACGGCGTAGGCGGCCACCACCATATTGCCCGTCCAAAGCAACCAATCGGGCGTGAGATTGAACTGGTCGATGAGCATTCCGCACGCTACGAGACCGAGGGCGTACAATGCGGCCGCCGAATCCTTGGCTTTCACATCCCATAAACAAGCCAGGCCCGCGATGGCGGTTGTCCCTAGAGCCATCCAATCCAAAGCCGCGGAAACTGCAAAGAACGCGCGGTGTTGGGCATCGCCCAGCAATTCAAGCCCCACCATGATCGCCAACGCGAGCAAAGCGCCGCGACTCGCGACGCGATGGAACGGCGTGGCTTGAAAGCCGGACTTGAAGGTTCGCTGGCGAATGCTGCCCAACTCGATCAGCAGCCACGGCACCACGGGCAGCGTCAACAGAATTACATTCAAGTACACGAAATCCTCGGGATTCCAATGGCCCCACGCGGCGATGCCGGCGAAGTTAATCATGGCTGCGGCGACATATAGATAACGGCGCCGCTGGAAGATCCAGGCCAAGGCCGGCGCAATGAAGATCCCCAAAAACGCGAATCCACCTGCCGGCCACCACTTGTTATCGCCCAGTTCCCGAACGCCGAGCGCGAAAATGATCAGGCCTTGCAGCACGACCCAAAGCGGCCGGACGGGATCGGCCAGCGCTCGATCGCCAGGTTCGTCTGCGATGCATTGGGACCGCGCGGCAAGCCATTTTCGTTTTTCCCGCCATGTGATAGCCAACAATCCGAGGGCGACTACCGAGTGGCCGATGAACAGCGTGTTGTACGAAACCCAATTTCCCACGCGGTCCCAAGGTGAAGCCAGCACGGCGGCAAGAATCGCAAGCGCCGTCAAGCCCGCGCTGATGCCGGCCATGCTCAGCCGGCACCCCGCCGTCCACGTTCCCGTGCAAATGCTGGCCGCCGCCAGAGCCAGACTGATCCAGCCCCAGGGATCGGCCAACTCCATGTTCATCACTTGGGGCTGCGCCGAATTTCCGTCGGGATCCCAAAACAATTGTGCCCAAGCCCAGCCGAGAGTCAGGCCTATCAAGGCCGGCGCGAGAGCCACTTGCGTATCGAGCAAAAAATCCGACGCGATCGGCCCGCGCATTCCCCGCTTGCGTCGGGCATAGACGAGCGCGGCCAGCCACGCCAATGCGTAGCAAGCAGCCACCGCGGCGTTCAATTGGGCCAGGCGAATCCACTGCGGGCCATCGAATCGTAAGCCGCCTTTGGAAATCGTCAGTAAGTAAGCGGCCGTCGCGCCCGCGTTGAGCACCAGTCCGCCAGCCAAGGCAAAACCACTCGACCGCTCGCGCACGGCATGGCCCACGAGCGCCAACGCTGTGATCAACACCGGCGCGGCATACGAGCCGGCCAGCCCCATGCGGAAAAAGATCGACTCGGGCTCGGGGCCGAGAATAGGGCTAAGCTTGAGGGCAATGCCCACGTGATAAAGTACGACCGATAGAATTGGCGCGGTCCCGAGCACCAACACCAGAGCCGAGGCCGCCAACGGCCAGGTCGGCCGCGACCCGCCCCTTTCAACCCGCTTGCCGGCGATGGGAACACTCCAAAACGCGCCGGCGACAGGATGGAAATGCCGCACAACAGCGAGAGCATGTACGAATCGGTCCACAAATCGGCCACCTGTGGCGACCGGCCCAGCGCCT
>JACQFF010000061.1 GCA_016200205.1 Planctomycetia bacterium | reverse complement strand
GGCATTGCTCACGGCGATATCCAGTCGACCAAAGGCAGCGACCGTTTGCTCGACCAGCCGCTCGACCGTGGCCTGCTGAGCCACGTCACCTGCGATCAGGATGGCCCGTCCACCAGCGCGCTCGATTTTGACCACGGCGGCCGTCGCGTCGCCGGGATGTTGGCGATAGTTAAAGGCAACGCTGGCACCGGCTTCGGCCAACGCCACAGCCGTCGCGAGCCCGATGCCTTGACTGCTTCCGGTGACCAGCGCAGCGCGACCTTTGAGTTCTTCCACGCGTTTGCTCGACTTGGTTCAGAGGGTTGGCGATTCGGACGCAGGTATCGATCGTATGCTACCGCCGGAGACACTAGCAAACAAGCAACTCGCTCGCTCGGAAAAAACTGGCTCGTTGGCTCGTATCGAAGGGTGGACCGAATCATGTGAATCGCTACAATATGAGACGCTGTCGTGGATCGCGTTCTGGGCCAGGAGGGAGGCCCGAGAGTGTATGTTTGGGAAGGATGCGGTAAATGGGTAGATGGCCGCGCATTTTTCTCCATTCGTAATTTCTTGCCAAATTTCCGAGCCGGTCCAACTTCCAACAAACGAGTGATAGAATTTGTTGGATTTCCGCCGCCGCTCCAGTGATAATACTGTGAACTCAAGCTGTGCTGGACTGTTCACGCGTGCCCACTCGGCAGGAGGTTTCTTGTGACCTACCTTGCTCCCGCAGCACTCCAACCTGGTGCGGCACCGTTGGTCGGGCTGTTGTTTGGTCCGACGATCTTGACGCTGTTTCTGTTCTAACGCTTTTCTGCCGTGACTGTTCTGGCTTATTGGCTCTGACACGCATTCCATCTGGCTCACCGTAGGAGTGTTGACTTGTACGACACAACATTATTGGACGAATTGGAAGACGAACCGACGCCGAATCAGGAAGAGGTCAGCGAGCTGGCGGAAAAACCGACCGCCGATCTTGATCTCGAAGACGATTTGGACGGGGTCGAGTTGGGCGCGGATCTGGATTTGGATCTGGATCCGAAGGCCGAGGATTTGTTGGCGGTTGTCGACGAAGAGAGCGAGTCGTGGTCCGACGATCCGGTGCGGATGTACCTCACGCAGATGGGTGAGATTCCGCTTTTGACGCGCCAAGAAGAGATTTCATTGGCCAAGCGGATCGAAGTCACTCGGGCCAAGTTTCGCGGCCGGCTGCTCGAATGCGACTACGTGATCCAGATCGCCGTGAAAGTTTTGAAGCGGGTACACGCTGGCGAGCTTCCGTTTGATCGAACCGTGCAAGTGTCGGTCACCGATCACTTGGAAAAAGACCAGATTTTGGGCCGCTTTCCGCACAATTTGCGGACCGTCGAAATCCTGCTCAAACAGAATCGTGACGACTATCGGATTGCCAGCAGCAAATCGTACCGCGTGGGCCAGCGCCGCGACGCCTGGCAACGGCTGGGCCGCCGCCGCCGCCGCGCGGTCAAGCTGGTCGAAGAGCTCGGTTTGCGCACGCAGCGCATCGAGCCGATGATCCGCACGCTCGAGGATTTCAGCCGCCGCGTCGACGCGCTCAAAGCCCAGATCGACGCCCATAAAAAATCCAAGAGCCCGATCAACGAGCGCAGGCCGTGGCTGGTCGAGTTCCGCAATATCTTGCGCGCCGCGCAAGAATCGCCCACCAGCTTGCGCAATCGCGTCATGCAATTGAAAGTCGTCTATTCGCAATATCAGCAGGCCAAGCGCGGGCTGTCGGAAGGCAACCTGCGACTGGTCGTGTCGATCGCCAAGAAGTATCGCAACCGGGGGTTGAGCTTCTTGGATCTGATTCAAGAAGGCAACGCCGGCCTGATGCGGGCCGTCGACAAGTTCGAATATCGACGCGGCTTCAAGTTCTGCACCTATGCCACCTGGTGGATTCGCCAGGCGATCACCCGCGCGGTGGCCGATCAGAGCCGCACCATCCGGATCCCGGTGCACATGGTCGAAACCATGTCGCGGGTCCGCAACGTGTCGCGTCAGTTGCTGCAAGAGCTGGGACGCGAGCCGACGATCGAAGAGACGGCCAAGCGGGCCGGAACCGCAGTCGACGAAGCCCGCCGGGTGCTGGCCATGAGCCGCTATCCGATCAGCCTCGATCGGCCGGTGGGCAACAGTGAAGACAGCCATTTTGGCGATCTACTGCCCGATTCGGGAGCCGAAAATCCGGCTATCGGCGCCGCGCAGGAAATGCTGCGGGGCCGGATTGCCAAAGTGCTCAAAACGCTCAGCTACCGCGAGCGCGAGATTATCAAGCTCCGCTACGGCCTGGGCGACGGCTACAGCTACACGTAGGAAGAAGTGGGCCATATTTTCAAAGTGACCCGCGAGCGCATCCGCCAGATCGAAGCCAAGGCCGTGCGCAAACTCCAGCAGCCCAGCCGCAGCCAAGAACTGGTCGGTTTTCTCGACTGAATTGACTTTCCCGTCGGTCCTCGTCCTCCCTCTCCCGCTGGGAGAGGCTGAGGTGAGGGAGAATTCTTTGAGCCGGACGAACCTCGTCCGGCTCTTAGTATGCGCACGCGCGCTTCCCGTTCAGGGACTTGCTATGATGAACGCGGAAACCGCCGATGGGGGCGATTTCCCTCTTCGAATCCGCAACTGAGGCGGCGTGGCGATGACCTTCTCTCTCAAGTCACTGCTCGTATTGCTGGCTTACGCGGCCGTGGTCTGTGCCGGCCTGTTCACGGTCCAGAAGATTTGGGCCAATCTTGTCTTCTTGTTCACCTTCCTGGGCATTCTCTTCGCCGCGATCTGCACACTTTTTGGACCCGCCGACCGCAGAGCCTACTGGGGCAGCTTTGCAATGGCGGCCGCGGCGTATCTCGCGCTCACCGTGTACCCCGGGCAATATAGCGGCTTTCCCGCCACTCAATGGTTTGAATGGCTCAATGAACGGATCGAGCCCATACGCAACGAGCAATTGGGCCCACCCGCAGGAAACACCAGGCGCGGCATGGGTGGCGGCATGGGCGGCGGAATGATGGGTGGCATGGGCGGCGGCATGGCTGGCGGAATGGGTGGCATGGGCGGCACCGGTCCCGGTGCACTCCTCCAATACAGCAATGACCAGGTGACGCTCATGTTGACCGCGCGAGACTATACCCCGCGCATCGGCCATTGCGTCGTCGCACTGATCCTGGCTCTCATCGCCGCCGAGGTTGGCCAGCGGGAATTCAATCGACAATTGGGGCCCTTGCAAGGGAGGTGAGGCCCTGTTGCCGGCTGTTTTGATTGGCGCCCACGGGCGTCATCATCGCCGACTGGACAGGGCTGTCAGTCGGCTATAATGGTAAAAGCCGAGGTTGCATTGCGCGGCAGCACATTGCGACCGCCCGAGCCTGTTTTCATTAGCGGCAGGCTCGGGTTTTTTGTGCGCTCGCGAGCATTCCAAATACTCCCGTTCGCGTGTGTTATCCGAAGGACTTCCGGGAATTCTGATTTCAAACGGGCCCACTGTCTTTTTTCATTTTTCGAACCGTTTGACAAACGGCGTCGCGATTGTTAGATTTATCTCCACTGTGCGTTGGTGGTCGAGCGTTTCTTCTGAAATGCCCGACAAACAGGGAACTCCGGTGCAAAACCGGGACGGCCCCGCCGCTGTAACCGAGTGTCATTTCAGGGAAACTGATTCGAGCCATTGTCACTTCCGGCATGCTCCGCAAGGAGTAAGGTGGAAACGACGAGAAGGCCAGTTTTCCCAAGCTCGGAAGTCAGAAGACCTACCAACGCGGTTTGCGAGTAGTCCTCCGCGAGGGACGGAGACTGCGATTTTCGTGGTGGGTCTAGGACGCCGCTGATAGCTCGCTGGATGCCAGTGAATTGACCGCTGCCGTGGGTTTTTGCCTGCTCGCTCTGCGCGCTCGCACAACCCGCTCGGTAGTTCGTCCTTGGTATTCGCGTGCGTGGTTCTGTCGCCGTGATCGAGTTCAATCTGCCCTATCGCCGTCGCGGGCCCGCGGGTTTTACGCTCGTCGAGCTGCTGGTCGTGATTGCCATTATCGCCGCGCTGACGGCACTCTTGTTGCCGGCCGTGCAAGCCGCGCGTGAAAGTGCCCGCCGCAGCACCTGCTCGAACAATCTGCGGCAGATCGGGCTGGGACTGCTGGCCTATCACGACGCCCACGAGGTCTTTCCGCCCGGCTTGATCGATCGCAAAACCAGCAGCAAGCCAAAAGCGAAGCAGTTGGCCTGGAGTGTGTTTTTGCTTCCCTTCATCGAAGAGCGCAACACTTACGCTCGGTTCGATTGCGGTTTCGCATACAACAGCATTCAGAACCGCGTGGCAGGCGGCACGGCGATTCGAGTCTACAACTGCCCCAGCACCGCACGACTGGCTGCCGATCGCTCGGGCGATACCACGGGCGATTTGAACAAGAACGGCCAATGGGATCCGGGCGATGATTTGGCGTTTACCGATTACGGCGGCAATTTCGGGTTCACCGGGTTGAACCGGCCCTTCATGAGCGGCGTGTTGATCTGGGAGCGGCCGATCCCCATCGCGCAGATCCTCGACGGTACGTCGCACACCATCATTGTTTCCGAAGACACCGGGCGTGGCGCGGCCTTTGATGGCCAATGGGCCAACGGCGAAAACATTTTCGACGAAAGCGGCCCGATCAACGATCGTTTTCTGCCTGAATTCCTCTGGCAGAACAACGAAATGTGGAGCGATCATCCCGGCGGAATCAACGCCCTGTTCTGCGACGGATCGGTGCATTTTTTGTCCGAGGAGATGAACCTGGAATCGCTTGCCTCGCTCTGCACGCGCAACAGCGGCGAGGTTGTGGAAGGCTCAAGTTTTTGAATCAAAGTGCGCTTGTACGTTTTCGCTCACCCTCCTGGCACCATCGACAAATCGAATCGAGGTTTCCTTTATGATCATCACCTTCGTAAAGTGTCGTGATCGTCGCGGGCAATTTGTATCGCTCAGCAAACCACACAAGCCGCTTGGTTTGTCTTCGGCAGCGCTGCCGACGACGGTTCTCTCGCTCGTTTGGCTTTTCATTGCGTCGAGCGCTCGCGCCGTCGATCTGCCTCCGCCGCCCGTTGCCGTCACCTTGCCCAATCCCGATGCCAACGCGTTTGGCGTATCGGTCGTCTTCGGCCCGAACGACGGACTGATGTACGTTTGGGACGGCTCGAGCGTGCTGAAACAAAACGGCATCGACAGCAGTTCATTCAGCCCACTTGGCCAATTCAATGGCGGTGGGGCCAACAGCGCCGACGCGGGCCCGATCGTCTTTTCGAACCTCGGCACCCAGTTGCTCTTCGGCAATGGAGCCGGCGGTCTGCTGGGCAACACGTTTAACGGACAGATCTTCAGCATGCCGGCCAGCGGCGCTAACTTTTCCAATTCCGTGGGCAAGGTCGATTTTCACAGCGCGTTTTTGGTCGATCCGACAGGCGGATCGAACAGCAAGTATTTCGTCAATTCAGGCGTGGACGCCAACGGTTCGGCCAGTCTCGTGTCGATTTTCGATTCGACAACCGGCGCGAATGTGTCCGTGATTCAAGGCATTCTCGGAGCCAGCGGCAACGGGATGGCCATGGACGCAGCGGGCAATTTGTACGTCGGCATCGGCTTCGGCCCCCCCCACACTGGCGAGCTGCGCAGCTTTTCGTTGGCCGATTTGACGACCGCCTACACCACGGGCACGCCGCTCGACTGGACGATGGGCCACGTGTTCAACCAGCTCGAAAACAATAGTGCGGCGGGCTTGTTTTTCGACACCCGCGGCTTCTTATTCGCCGGTGGCCTGGACGGGGTCACCGTTTTCGATAAGCAAGGGCATAGCAGGTTGTACGACAACCATGGATTTACGGAAGTCACCTACGACCCCAAGGACGACCGCGTGCTGGTCACCGGTTTTGGTAGCGAGTCCGGTATCTACCTCGCTTCGGCTTTCCTGGTGCCCGAGCCCAGCACGGCCGCATTGGCTCTGCCCTCGGGCCTGTTATTGATTCCCCTCTGCCGCCGCCTGCGGCGCAACCGACTCCATGCCGCACCGAGAGGCCGATTTTGCGAGACCTTGCCGTGAGTGAGAAATCCGGCCCTGAACGATTGAAAGCATGCCCGCAATGCGGACGAGCCTTTTCCTGTTATGCTGGCGATTGCTGGTGCGACCTGGTGCCCGTGCCGGCCGCCGTGCTTGTCCCATTGCGCCGAGCGTATCGCGATTGTCTTTGTCCCGAATGCCTGCGGCATTTCGCGAGCGAATCATCCGCAGGAGGCGCGTGTTTCATCACCCCCGACAGGCCCATGGAATCCGACGCAGCGCCCCAGGCTCAGGGGCCATCCACCGCGGATACGCTGGAATGTATAAGGAAGAACCGATGCAGACCCGCATGATCATGTCGTGGAGCGGCGGCAAGGACAGTGCCCTGGCCCTCTACGAACTTATCCGCGGCAATCATTTCGAAATTGTCGCGTTGATGACTACAGTTTCCGAAGAGTATCAGCGCATCAGCCATCACGGGGTCCGAGAGGTTTTATTGGACGCGCAGGCTGAAGCCATTGGTCTTCCACTGGCCAAGGTCTACTTGCCATCCAACAATTCCCACCCCTGCACCAACAGCGTCTACGAAGATATCATGGGGCAGGTCCTGCAACGATACAAAGCACAGGGGGTGACAACGGTGGGATTCGGCGATCTCTTCCTGGCCGACCTGCGAGCTTGGCGGGAAAAGAACCTGGCCCAGTTGGAAATGAAAGCTGTTTTTCCGCTCTGGAAGCGCGACACGACAGCCCTTGCCCAGGAGGTCATCTCCCTGGGGTTCAAATCCTACCTCTCTTGTGTCGAAGGCAAGGTGGGTCCGGGATTCGTCGGTAGGCCTTACGATCAGCAGTTGCTGCGTGATCTTCCCGCCACCGTCGATCCGTGCGGTGAATACGGTGAATTTCACTCCTTTGTTTACGATGGTCCGATCTTTCACCGGCCGGTGGACGTCGAGGTCGGTCAGATCGTTGTTCGCGAGGGCCGCTACTATGCCGACCTGCTGCCGGCAAACCTGAATGAATCACGCACGAATGTGGCGGCTCAAATTCCGCCCGTGATGTAAACGCAAAAACATTTATGAAGGAGCCGCTATGAGCAAAAGAGCGATGGTACTGACCGGAATCGTAGCACTGGCAGCCCTGTCCAGGCTGGTGCCGCACCCGCCGAATGTGACTCCGATTGCGGCCATGGCGCTGTTCGGCAGTGCCTTTTTTGGGGACCGCAAAATAGCGTATCTGGTGCCGCTCGCCGCGATGTTGCTCAGCGACATCGTTTTGGGATACACGATCTACGGAAGCACGCTGCTGCGATCACAGCCTGTCGTTTACGCTTGCCTGATCGCGACGGTGGCGATGGGCCGGCTGATTCACGATCGGCGATCGCCGTGGCATGTCGGAGTGGTCGTTTTGGCCAGCTCGGTGCTGTTCTTTGTGGTCACCAACTTCGCCGTCTGGGCAATGGGCCCACTCTATCCGAAGACCTGGAATGGATTTGCCACCTGCTACACGGCGGCGATCCCTTTTTTCCGAAATTCGGTGGTTGGCGACATGGTGTTTTCGGTGGTTTTTTTCGGCGGGTTCGTCCTGTTGGAGCGGGTCATGCCTGCCCTGCGCGAGGATCGTCAATTGGCAACATACTGAGGAAAATGCGATGCGTGTAGTCTCGCTGTCGGCCCGTGGAACGGTAATTCTTTGCGCCCTTGCGGCCGGCGCCTCGGCCGGGCCCTTTGCGCCAGCTGCCGGACAACCGGGCTCGACGGCGATTCCCAATACGAGCCCGCTGTTTGTCGAGTGGGCAAACGGATTTCAAAATCTAATACGCGGCCCGATGGACATTGCCAATCCTGGCGGCGGGCTGGCCTCGTTCGGAGATCCGAACTTCGCTCTCGGCCCGGCCGACGGCACTACGACGCACGTTGTCAGCCTCGGTGATGGCGGACAAATCACGATGACTTTCGCGCATCCGATCACCAACGGTCCCGGTCCGGACTTGGCGGTGTTCGAAAACGGTTTTGCCGACAATTTCTTGGAATTAGGGTTCGTCGATGTCAGCACCAATGGCAGCGATTTCGTTCGATTCCCTTCCGAGTCGTTGACGCAAACCACGACCCAAGTCGGCGGTTTTGGCACGCTGGATCCCACGAATATCGACGATTTGGCAGGCAAGTATCGCGTCGGCTTCGGCACGCCGTTCGATCTGGGCCAGATCGCCGGCCTCTCGCCCAACGTCGATGCGAACGACATTAACTTCGTGCGGATCGTGGACGTGGTCGGTTCGATCAACCCAGCGTTTGGCTTGCGCGATTCGTTGGGCAATTTGATCAACGATCCGTATCCCACGGCCTTTAGTTCCGGCGGCTTCGATTTAAACGGCGTCGGCGCCATCAACGCGGTGCCCGAGCCGGCCAGCTTCGTGCTATTGGCGACCGGAGCCGCGCTGGCCTATTGGGTGCGCAGACGCCGGGGCCGTTGACAGCCGCGCCGGCACTTGTGTCCAATCGGACTTCGAGGTTTTGACAAAACCGCCGGGGACTGTTCTCAATTTCGCGGAGTCGTCGCAGCAAAGGACCACCCCCTTCTCCGAGGCATCAATGGCCGCCGAGTGTGTCGCGATGAGCTCACCGCACGATCATAACCGAATAGCGTGGGACGCGCGGGTCCGCGCGCGCGGACGGTTTACGCAGCCGGCGCGCGACGAGGATTTTCGCAACCCGCTCGCCGCAGTCGACGCCGCGGGATGGCTGGGACCGAGCATCGCGGGCCAGCGGCTGTTGTGCCTGGCCAGCGGCGGCGGACGGCAAAGCGCGCTCTATGCGGCCGCCGGGGCTCAAGTCACGGTGGTTGACATCAGTGCTGAAATGCTTGCGCTCGACCGGCAAGTGGCCGCCGAGCGCGGACTCGACGTGCGCGCCGTCGAGGCATCGATGGACAGTCTCTCGGCACTAGCGACCGGCAGTTTCGACATCGTGATCCAGCCGGTCAGCACCTGCTACGTGCCCAACGTCTTGGACGTGTATCGACAAGTCGCCCGGATCTTAATCTCTGGCGGCCTCTACGTCAGCCAGCACAAGCAGCCGGTCAGTCTGCAAACGTCGGCGGAACCCTCCGCGCGCGGCTATGAAATCGTGGAGCCGTACTACCATCGCGGCCCATTGCCGAGCGTGGTCGGCAGTTCGCATCGCGAAGGAGGCACGCTGGAGTTCTTGCATCGCTGGGAAGAGCTGCTGGGCGGAATGTGTCGCGCCGGGTTTTCGATCGAGGACGTGATCGAGCCGATGCACGCCGACGAGCAGGCCGAAATCGGCAGCTTCGGCCACCGCAGCCGCTACGTTGCGCCGTACATTCGCATCAAAGCCCGCCGCACCGGCGAAAGGCCCAAGGGCCCGGCCGTCAAGGTGTGGATTCCCCAGTAAGGCTGTAGGCCGTGGGTCGGAAAAGAAGAATTCTCAGAACCTGCCGCCTCCGGCTTACCGCCTCCGGCCTTACTCGCCGCCGTTGCATTCGGTGGCCGGCTCGATCAAGATAGACGGCACTATCCGCGTTTCAAGAGCCGAAACATATCGGAGTAGCCGCATCCGTGACCCATCCAGCGATTCAGGAAGTCGTGGCGGTCTTTGGCCAGCCAGTGGCCGGAAATCCGACCCAGTACATGATGGAGAAGGCTTTTGCCCAAGTGGGGCTCGATTGGCGCTATCTGACGCTGGAAGTCGCGCCCGAGGGCCTGTCCGACGCGATGCGGGGCATGCGCGCGATGGGCTTTCGCGGCTGCAACCTGACCATTCCGCACAAGGTCGAAGTGCTGAAGTATCTGGATCGCACCAGCGAGGCTGCCGCGCTGATGGGAGCCGTGAATTGCGTCAATCGCGTTGGCGACGAGCTCATCGGCGAAAACACCGACGGCAAAGGGTTCGTGCAGTCGCTGCGCGGCCTGGCCGATCCGCAGGGCAAACACGTGGCCATTCTCGGTGCCGGCGGAGCGGCGCGGGCAATCGCGGTCGAAGTCGGTCTGGCCGGGGCGGCTCAAATCACGATTGTCAATCGCACCGAGCCTCGCGGACAAGAACTAGCCGATTTGCTCAACCATCAAGTGCACGTGGCCGCGCGGTTCGTGCAGTGGGACGGCGATTACGAACTCCCGCCAGAAACCGACGTGCTGATCAACGCCACGTCGATCGGATTGGGCGACGACGACTCGCGCGTGCCGCTATCCGTCGGCACGCTCGAGCCCGATATGGTGGTGGCCGACGTGATCTTCAATCCCCCCGAAACGCGCTTGATTCGCGATGCCCGGCAGCGTGGCTGCCAGACGCTCGATGGATTGGGCATGCTCGTCAATCAAGCCGTCATAGCCTTCAAGATTTGGACTGGCAGGGACGCCGACGCCGCGGTGATGCGCGACGCGTTGGAGGAGTTTTTGGGTCTGTAGTTGTTTGCGATTTGCTTCGGCTTGAAAAGCTGATTTGCCCTCTGAAATCCACATCCGTTTGATGAACCACCATTGATAAGGCACCCTGGGATGATCTCGACAAAAGTTTGGCGGCTATGGGCCGCATCGATCGCGCTGGCCGGATTGTGTTGGCCGGCGTCGGCCGACGAGCCCTTTGGCGTCCGCTTGTTGCGGCCCGATTCGCTCCACGGCTGGGAATATGGTGCCAAGCCGCCCGCGAATTGGACCATCAGTCAGGGGCGTCTCGCCGGCAACGGGCAATCGACCCCGCTGGTCTCTGGTTGGACGTTCGGCGATTTCGAGTTACGGTTCGGGTGGTCGGTCAAGCCGGGCGGAGCGTGGCGCGTGGGGCTTCCCGATGTTCCATGCGGAGCCGGCTGGGCGGTCTCGTTCCAGGAAGGTGACGGCTGCGGCGCGGTGCGCGACGGCCAGCAAGTTGTGGCAACCGGCGCCAAAATCGACGCCCTTCCCGCCGGAGCGATGCACACCGCCGACGTTCGCCGCAGCGGAAGCGTGCTGCAGGTAATCGTCGACGGGAATGTCACGAGCGAAGTGGCCGTCGATCGCAATCGGCGCTTCGGCCTGACGCTCTCGGTCCCGACGGGCGAGGCAACGATAAGCGATTTGCGGCTGGCCGAGCCGCGCGGCAACGCGCTGTTCAACGGCAAAGATCTTACCGGCTGGTGGGCCCCCGACAAAAAGGGAGAATGGGCGGCCGAAAACGGCGACCTGGTCTGCACCGTGCACCGCGGACTCAATTATCTGCGGACCGACAAGGAGTACGCCAATTTCACCCTCTCGCTCGAATACAAAATCTCGCACGGCGGCAACTCGGGGATCGGCATTCGCACCGCGCGCGAGGGCTGGCCCTCGGGTGACGGCATGGAATTGCAAATCCTCGATCAGCCCGGCGAGGTGAAAGATTCCACAATGTCGATCTACGGCAATCTGCCGCCCTACGATCGGGCCGATAAATCGGATGAGTGGAACCGCGTCGTGATTAAAGCCGAAGGCCGCATGATTTCAGCGTGGGTCAACGGCGAGCTGGTGCAGCAGGTCAACACCGCCAACCTGCCCGAGCTGAAACATCGCCATCTTAAAGGTTGGATTGGCGTGCAAGATCATGGCGGCAAAATTCGCTTCCGCGAGCTGTACGTTCACGAAGGGCCCGATGGGTTGGGACTCGACGCCTGGTACCAGCCGCCGAGCGAGTCGGGCCCGGCCATCGTGCTCGATCGGCTGATGAATAGCGAACGGCTCTCTCGCGCCGACAAGCTCGGCTCCGGCGTGGTCAGCAGAACGGTGCCCAAAGGGGGAGAGCACGTGCTGGCCGAATTGACCGGGCCCGGGGCGCTAGTGCGATCTTGGCGCACGTTTGCCGCGGGCCAACTGGCTTTCTACTTCGACGGCGAAGACCAGCCGCGCATCCAGTGCGATGCCGAACATCTGTTCGATCACGTGCCGGGCGTCGCGGATCAAGAGCAGCCGCTGCTGATGTGCCTGCCGTATGCTCAAAGCCTCAAGGTGGTGCTGCGCGATCCGCTGCCGGCCACGTATCGGCTGGAGTACGTCACGTTTCCGCCCGGCGTGCCGGTGGAAAGTTTTTCGACCAAGAAAACGGCCGTGCCGCGCGGGATGCTGCCGGCCATCGAGTACCGGCTCGATGGACTGAGCAGCGGCAAGCTTCGCGAAGCCGAAATCTACGACCGCGTGAATTCGGAGGTTCGCACGATCGAGCCGGGGACGACCGTGCGATTGGCTTCGCTCGATGGCGCCGGCCTCGTCAACTGGCTCAGACTTCGGGCCGACCGCTCGGCGCTATTGAATAACGATCTGTGGGTCGAAGTCACGATCGACGGCGAATCGATTCCGGCCATCGCGGCGCCGGCCCGATTCGTCTTTCCGGCCTTTGCATCCGGCGAAGCGCTCATGGGTTTCAGTACGCTCGTGATGGCCCAACACGATGGCTTCGCGAATTTGCTTGCCATGCCCTATGGCGCCGGCCTCTCGGTGGCGGTTGGCAATCGCGGACAAAAGCCGATCGAAAAAGTCGGCGTCTCGATGTCGGTCGATCGGGCCGGCGAAAAAAATCGCAACGACTACGCCGGCCGCATGCGGCTGCGCGGCATTTTCCAGCCGGCCGGGCAATCTCTCGATGACTTGATTCAACGAACCGGCAGTGGCCGTTGGGTGTCGCTGGTCTATCAGCAGCCCGACAATGCGACGACCGGCATTTCCTCGTTGGTCGTCGATGGCCAAGCGCGCGACGGCTGGGCCATGACTGATTTGGACGCGTTTTTCGGCCGCCCCGGCGAGGGATCGAGCTTTTATCGCGCCTTAAGCGGCCGCCGCGGCGGGATATCGTGGCGCTACATGCTGCTGGAGCCGGTGAGTTTCGAGCACTCGCTCGTCTTGAAGCCCAACGCCGGCGACAAGCTCGGCGATCGCCTGGCGTTGTTTTATTTGAAGAAGTAGCAGTCGTTGCGCGCTCTGTGGTAGTCCCAAATCGTCCCGCGACGCAGCTCCGCCAGCCGCTTGCGGCATAGTGTCGCCGCAGTTTACGCCGGCTGCTGCTGCGTGATGCAGTGAAAAGCGCCGAGACCCCAGACCAGATCGACCGCGTCGAGCCCGCGGATTTGACGAGTTGGAAACAGTCGGCCCAGGGTCTCAATCGCCACGCGATCGGCCGCGTCGCCAAATTGGGGCACGATCACAACGCCGTTGGCGATATAAAAATTCATGTAGCAGGCCGGCAGCCGGGTGTCGTTGTGGAACAGCGGGCGGGGCATGGGAATGGTAACCACTTCCAGCGGCCGCCCCTGCGCATCGCTCATCGCCAGCAGCCGCCGATAATTGTCTTGCAGCGGTTCGTAGTTTTCATCTTTGGGGTCCTCTTCCAGCGCCGCGACCACGGTCGTCGGTCCGACGAATCGGGCCAGCTCGTCGATGTGGCCGTCGGTATCGTCCCCCGCGATGCCGCCCCCCAGCCAGAGGATTTTTTTCGCGCAGCAAAAGTCGACCAGGAAACGTTCGACCTCGGGCTTGGAAAGCTGTGGATTGCGATTGGGGTTGAGCAGGCACGGTTCGGTCGTGAGCACGGTCCCTGAGCCATTGCCGTCGACGGCGCCTCCTTCCAAAATGATTCCTGGCGTGAAGCAGCGGCGGCCGGTCAGTCGGGCCATGTGGCCGGGCACGGCATTGTCCAAGTCGAACGGCGGATATTTTCCGCCCCAGGCGTTGTACTCCCAATCCACGAGCGCCGGCGGCAGCGAGTCGCGGCCCGAGAGGAACATCGCTCCGTGATCGCGGGTCCAAACGTCGTTGGTCGCAATATCGTGCAGCGTCACATTGGACAGCCCGCCCACGAGGGAGCGGGCTTGCGCCATCACCCCCTCGCCGCCGGCCAGGATGTGCACCGGCTCGAACTGGGCCAGCGTGCGCACCAGCCTGGTCCACACGGCGGGAATGGGTGCGAATTTGCCGGGCCAGGTTTCCGGTTTGCGAGGCCAGGCCAGCCAGGTGGCCGCATGCGGTTCCCATTCAGCCGGCCAGCGATATCCCAGCGATGCAGGCGTGGCGTTCAACATACTCAAAGGCAAGCGGCGGTAGATGGTGGCCCCCTCAGTCCCGATAGCGCCGCGTCAAATCGCCGTAGGCGTCGATGCGACGATCGCGCAAAAAGGGCCAGTGCGTGCGCACGACATCGATTTTGTCGAAGTCGCATTCGACCAGCAGCGTTTCCTCTTTGTCGTGCTCGGCCCGGGCCAACACGTTGCCGTTAGGATCCGAGAGGAACGAAGCGCCCCAAAACTCCAATTTCCCTTCTAAACCGGTGCGGTTGGCGGCCGCCACGAACACGCCGTTGGCGATTGCATGGCTGCGCATCATCGTTTCCCATGCCGAGTGCTGACTTGCGCCATAGGCCTGCTTCTCGTCCGGCAGCCAGCCGATGGCCGTGGGGTAAAAGATGATCCGAGCGCCGGCCAGCGCCGTGAGCCGCGCCGCTTCGGGATACCACTGGTCCCAGCAGACGCACACGCCGACGCGGCCGACGCGCGTATCGAACGCGCGAAAGCCCAGGTCGCCGGGCGTGAAATAAAACTTTTCGTAGTACAAGGGATCATCCGGAATGTGCATCTTTCGATACATGCCCGCCAGATTGCCATCGGCATCGAGCACCACCGCCGTATTGTGATACAAGCCCGCAGCGCGGCGCTCGAACAGCGAGCCGACCACCACCACGCGGTGCCGGCGCGCGGCTTCGGCCAGCGCGTCGCTCACTGGTCCGGGAATCGGTTCGGCCTCGTCGAAACGCGCGTGATCTTCGCTCTGGCAGGGATATTGCCCGGCAAACAGCTCCTGCAAGCATACGATCTCGGCTCCGGCCGCGGCTGCTTCGGCGATTCGGGCAATGGCCTTCTCGACGTTGCGGGCTTTGGAAGCCTGTCCGGTCATCTGGATCAGGGCCACCACGATCGTGCCGGGCTTTTCGCGCGTCGGCGGTGCATTCTGCTGGTTTGAACTCATGATCGCACCCATGATAACTTATGCCCTATGGCGCGCAAACGGGTACGTGGACTATTTATTACTGGCACCGACACCGAAATTGGCAAGACCTACGCGGGCGCTCTCGCGGCCGCGGCTCTCGCGGCCGAGGGGCACCGCGTGGGCGTGTACAAGCCGGTGGCCAGCGGCTGCTCGCGCGAGGGCGACACGTTGGTTTCCGGCGATGCGCTAGCGCTCTGGAAAGCAGCGGGTTCGCCGGGAACCCTGGCCGAAGTTTGCCCGCAACGATTCGCCGCGCCCCTGACGCCCCATTTGGCCGCAATCGCCGGAGGCAAACGACTCGATGCGGCCCTGTTGCGGCGGGGCCTGGAGGTTTGGCTGGCGCGCAGCGACATTGTCTTGATCGAGGGCGCCGGCGGTCTGATGTCTCCCTTGGGCGAAGAGGAATACGTGGCCGATTTGGCGTACGATTTCGGCTTTCCACTCGTGGTGGTAGCCCGCAATGGATTGGGCGTGATCAATCACGTGCTGCAAACGCTAATCACGGCGGCGACGTTTCGCGAAGGGCTGCCGGTGGCTGGGATCGTGCTCAACGAGACTCGGCCCCGAGGAGACGATCAGAGCTTGGAGAAGAACTCGCGCGAAATTCGCAGCCGGGCGGTGTCGCCCGTGTTGGCCGAGCTTGCTTTTCAGGCCAAGGGATTCGATCCGCCGGTCGATTGGTTTCGAATTGCCGCCGAGTCGGCGCGCCGACACGTTGCGATCGAGGATGGCGAATAGTTCGGCGACAACGTCAAACCGATCGCTGGCCGATTCGGCAAGACGTTGATTGAAAACCCCTCTCCCCCTGGAAGAGGGCAGGGTGAGGGTCTTTGTCTTCTGCGCGGATTTGCCCTCACCCCAACCCTCTCCCAAAGGGAGAGGGAGACGTTTTGCAACAGCGTCTACGTCGTCAGCGCGACGGCCCGCGGTTCCAAGCGGCTTTCGGCCGACTTCGTATCGATCGCCAGGTTGATGTTGACACTCCAGCGGCCTTCGGCGTCGCCCTCGACGATCCAGTGCGGTTGGACGACGACCGACTGGTGGACCAGCTCAAAGCCTCCTTCCGATTGGCTGACGCTCTCGATCGGGAAAGTCCACAGGCCCGAGGGCCGCGAGAAGGTCAGGTTCACGTCGATGCCCAACCACTCATCGACCAGGCCCAATTCCTGGGCATCGGTCAGATCGAGCCGGGTGCCGAGTTGACCAAACCGGCGCCGGTCGTGGCCGTAGAAGTAGCGATCGTCGACGCCGGCCGGCAGGCCCGCGAAATTGAACTCGATGCTGAAGTGCAGCGGGAGCCCCGGCGGAAGCCCTTCGAGCAGGTAGGCGATTTCGAGCGTGGAGCCGCCAGCTTCGAGGGTCACGCTTTTGGTGATGCGCAGGTTGGCGCCAGCAGCCGATCCCTGGCTGGCGAGCTGGGCCTGCATGCGGGTGGGATTGCGACGCAGGCGCGCTTCATAGGGCCGCGACAAGAAGTCGCCTTGCTCGACCGCTTCGCCATTAGCCACTGCGGCGAGTGTCGTTTGCGGGTCGTAAAAATGATCGAGCAGACTTTTGCGCGGATGCGCGTCGTATTGCAAACGGGTATCGAGGCCCTGTTGTTTGAACACCACGCGATCGGATACCCCGGCCACCTCGTTGCGAGCATCTGCGCCGGAGAGCACCTTGCGGTGATAAGCCTCGGGCCGGCGCGTCAGCGTGGCCAGCAGGTTGTGGGCGATCGAGCGGACGTCGAGCTCATAGAGCTGACCACCGCGGGCTGGCGCGATGAGTCCCACCAGCTTGTCGTTGGACAATTGCACCTCCTGGCGGCCATCGAAGTTGTAATCGTCGGCCGAAAGTTCGACCCGCGCCAGTGGGCGTTTCAAGGCCCGATCCAACAAATTGTCGGCCGTGATCAGTTCGCGATAAATGGCGTTGCGGAGGTGCGGCAGATATACGCCGCCGAACGCGCCGTGCCAGTACCCGCAGTTGCACTGGCCGCGATACAGGGCCCTGCGAGCCTGGTCGACCAGTTCGCCGCGCACCTCGCCGTCGATGGCGGCTTGCAGCCGGCGGCTGACCATCATCATGCGGGAGTACATTTCGTTGGCTTCGGGATATTTGACGCGAAAATTGCGCCAAAAGCCGCCCCGCACAAAACGCGCGATTCGCGGCCAGCGCGGGTCGTGTTCCAATTCGCGACGGACCGCGGCGTATTCGGCCAACTGCTGGGAGGGGAGCACCCACTCGGTCATTTCGCGATAGCTTCCCTCGGGCAAGTAGATCTTGTCCAGCGGAGGCGTGCCGTCGATCACCTCCGAGGGCGTAACCGATATGATCCAGCTTTGATTGGCGGCGAGCAAATCGAAGAAGCGGACCAGCCAGCCGTCGTCGTAGACACTCTTCTTCGTTTCGGGCCACGCGCCCAGCTTTTCGCCGTCGTCGCCGAACACGGCGATCGCGCCAGGCTGCTTGGCGGCCACGCGGCCCAAATAATCGATCGAATCTTGCGGCGAGGCAAACGGGATCATGTAGCGCAAGGGCTCGCTATCGGGAAAAACCGAGAGCAAGTTGCCGTCGTCTTCGGTCAGGTAGTAGCCGTGCAGTTGGTCTTCCGAGAGTCCGGCGTTCTTGAAATGGAAGTCGTCGAGCATCGTGTATTGAATGCCGGCGTCGACCAGATCGCTGGTCATGCTCTGTTCCCAGACGCGCTCCGGCATCCACATCCCGCGCACTTGGGCTCCCAGGCGGTTCTTCAGATACCGGCTGAAGCTTTGGATCTGTCCGATCCGATCGCGGCGCGGAATCATCGATAAAATCGGCTCGTAGAACGCCCCGCCAATGACTTCGATCCGACCGGCGGCCACGAGCTGCGCTAAGCGATCGAGATATTCGCCGTGGTGAGCGTCGAGCCATTCCAACAACGGGCCGCTGGTGTGAAGGCCGAGTTTGAGATGCGGATAGCGCTCGTACACGTCGAGAAACGGACGATAGCTGTCACGGTAGGCTTGCTCGAAAACGTGATCGAAGTTGCCGACGGGCTGATGATCGTGCAGGACGAAGACGAACCGAATGGTGTGCGACATAGATGCCGATTTTAACGGTGAGCGAAAATGGAGGGGGGGTCTCAACGGTGCACAGGGTTAATCGGCAAACCAAACGCCATTTATCCAGTCGCCCTGGTTGGAAATTCTTGCGTCTCTTGTGAGGGGTTATCCAATTCTCGCATGAAGGTCGCCGCCTCCTCGGGCGGAACCGGATTGATGTAAAAACCAGTACCCCACTCAAAGCCCGCGGTCTTCGTCACGCGCGGAATAATCTCTATATGCCAGTGATAGTGCGCCAGCGCATGGGTGTCAAACGGTGCCGTGTGAACGATGTAATTGTACGCGGGCCGATCCAGCGCGGTTTCAATTTTCTCCAGCACGCGCTTGAGCACCCGCGCCAGTTCCTCCGAGCCGCCTCGCGAAAGCGTTTCATAATGGCTGGCATGCTCGGTGGGCACGATCCAGGTCTCGAATGGGAAGCGTGCGGCGAACGGGCAAAACGCCACGAAGCCCGGCGAATCGAGCACGATCCGCTCGTCGAACGCCAGCTCTTGCTCGACCATGTCGCAGAACACGCAACGGCCGCGATACCGATAAAAATCGAGCGACCCGTTAATCTCTTCGACCACGCTGATCGGCACGATCGGCGTGACGATGAGCTGGCTGTGCGTGTGTTCCAGCGAGGCGCCCGCCGCGGCGCCGACGTTCTTGAAGAGCATGCCGTACACCAGCCGCGGGTCCTTTTTCAGATCCAAGAGCCGGTCGCGATACATCCACAGCACCTCGCGCAAATTCTCGTGGCCCAGTTCGGTGCTGCTGACGAGGTGCTTGGGCGATTCGATGATCACTTCGTGGGCGCCGACGCCGCGCATCATGTCGTAGATGCCTTGTCCGCGCTTGTTCAAATCGCCTTCGATTTCCAGGGCCGGGAATTTATTAGGTACCACGCGCACACGCCAGCCCTGGCGGTCGCGGTGCGTGCCGCTTTGGCGATAGGCCACGATCTCGCCAGGCGTGTGGTTTTCGTGGCCTTCGCAAAAGGGGCAGAACCCGCCGGACGGCCGCAAGGCGGCGCCGTCGACCGAATCGTGCGGACGCTTGGCCCGGTTCTTGGCAATAATCACCCAGCGGCCGACAATCGGATCTTTACGCAAATCGGGCATTGATGAAACTCACGCTCTCAGGCTTGCCACATCATTAATTCATAATCGGGCGAAGGGACGAATGTCTCAATCGCGCCAGAGTGAGGAATGCGCTCCACGCTCTGCTCTCGTTGGATCAGTTCGGCATGAAAATGGAGGGGCGCGTCGGTCGCCGCCGCCAAGCTGCGCCAGGGAATGGCGATTTCCAGTATCGTATCAGCCGCCGCTTCGACGCCGGCCGCGCTGACCGGCACGTCGTTGTGAAAGAGCTGCACGATCGGCTTGGAGGCACCAGGATGCGTCACCAGGAGTTCGAACCCTGCGGGCTCGGAGAATACGACTCGCAACGTGTCGACGTCGGCCAACTGCTTTCGCACGCTGCCCTCGGTGTCGAACCGTAACAGCAGCCGTGCGGCCTCGAAGCCGAAATAGAGCTCTTCGATCCGGTGAGCTTTGACCATGGTCATGGTGCCGCGAGCGGCCGAGGGAGTACATACGCCGGCATTGAGCCACTCGAAATAAGTCTCCCGCCCATCGATCTTTACACTCAACAGTCCGGTCGGCTGCGTGAATGGTCGGGTCCGTTTCCGATCGCCGCCGATCGGTTCCAGCAACGCCGCTGGCGATTGGTCTCCCAGCAGCAGATACACGTTTTGCAAATGCTTTCGGAACAGTTGATCGAACAGCCAGTCCTGTCCGCTCGAATGGTTTTCGTCAAACCACCAGAACCAATCGCTGCCCTCGGCAATGTAAAGCTCTTCCCAAGCCCGCGCAATTTCCGCCGCCCCAACAGCACCAGACGCCGTCGCCTTCACGAGCGCGGCGCGTGTTTCCGACAGTAGGTCCCAGGCTCGGTTGCAGGCTGGTTGGCCTATCCAAATCCCGAAATTGTGACCGATCCAACTGCCGGCGAACAATCGCTTCAGACTCTCTGCGGCCGGATGCCCGGTCAGATAATCGTGCACGCGAACCGTTTTGACGTGCGAATGCCGGGCCAGGCGGTGATACAATCCGCGCAAGAAATCCACGCCGCCGCCCGGATAGTATTCCCAGCAGTTTTCGCCGTCGAGAATGATGCTCACCAGCGTCGGCTCTTGGCTCGCCAGCGCGGTGGTGGCACGATGGATCGCCTCGAGCCTGCCGATCAGATCGTCCGCGGCTTGCTCGGCCGCGTAGCGCTGGTAATGAAAGCCGATCTGGTCGCTCAGCGCGTGATCGCGAAAGATCATTTGCAGCGCGTGCCCATTCTCCTCGACGCGCCACGGACGGTAAAGCAAGTGGGGATTGCGGACCAAACCGTGCGCATCGCGCGAGATCCAGCCCTCGGTCGAACGGGCCAGAATTTCCTCATCGCTGGCGATCCACTCAATTCCCGCCATGGCGACCGCGGGAATGATCGCCTGGCCGACCGATCCTTCCGATGGCCACATGCCTCGCGGTGGGCTGCCGAAAACGCGCGTATGATACTCGACCGCGCGGCGAATTTGCTCGGCGGCGTCTTGGGAATATCCTTCGAGATGGTGCGGTAAAGCGGCCTGCGGCAGCGCCTCGCGTGCCAGTTGTTTGTCGATCAACAGCGGCAGAATCGGATGGTAAAACGGCGTGGTCGTCAGTTCCACCTGCCCGCGTTCGGCCAGCTCGCGATGCAGCGGGATGATTTCGGCCAACAGTTTCATCTGCTTGTCGAGCAGCCACTCTTTTTCAGCTTCCGTCCAATGCTGGCCTTTGTCGCGGAAGGCAGCCAGGCGGCGATCCGTTTCAAAGGCGATCGGATGGAACCAGGTGAGGTTGCTCCAACATTGCAGGTCGCGGATGTCCTGCGTCGAAAAGCGGCGCGATGCCCGAGCGGCGCTATCGACGTGCAGCCCACGCTGCTGATACAGCTCGTAATAGCGCGGAAACGGCCGGATCATGTGGTCCGGATTGGCCATAAAGAAATTATCGAGCAGGTAGAGCCGATCGGCTTCGCTCAGATCGTCCGCCGGCAAACGCGATATGCGCAGATGGTCGTCCTCGGCGCTACCGCCGGTGTAGGCCAGGATTTGCGCAAGCAGGCTGGGCACCAGGTTGATCGTGGCGCGTACCTCGGGCACCTCGTTGAGATGCATGGCCATGCCCCAATAATCTTTGGCGCCGTGAAGGCGCACCCAAGGCATGGCGTTGCGGCCCGCCAAATCGTCGGGATAGTAGGGCTGATGATGGTGCCAGACGAAGGCTACGGATAACTCGTGCATGGCAGTCCTACGCCGCGGCGCGCGAGCGCAGCGAGCGAGCGTTTTTCGAGTCACTCCGATCGCCGACGAGACGAAAACCCACAGGTCGTGTTACGCGCCGCCGGCAACCAGGCCGCGCCGAACTTGATTGACGGTGGCTCGGTACAGGTCCACATACCCTCGGGCACTATTGGCCCACGACCAATCTTGCCGCATGCCCGTTTGGATCAGGCGTTTCCAAACCTCGGGCTGTGAATACGTATTGCAGGCGCGCTGCAGGGTTTCGGCCATCGCCAGCGCGCTATATTCGCGGAAACTGAAGCCGTTGGCGGTGCCCGCGCCGCGCGTGTCGGCATTCAGGTCGGTAATCGTGTCGACCAGGCCACCGGTGGCGCGGACGACCGGCACGGTGCCATATTTCATGCTATAGAGTTGGTTCAACCCGCACGGTTCATATTGGCTGGGCATCAAAAGGACATCGGCTCCCCCTTCAATTCGGTGCGCCATGCGGTTCGAGAATTCGAGCCGCGTGCACACTTTTCGCGGAAAGCGATCGGCGAGCAACATGAACTGGTCTTGATAATTCGGCTCGCCGGTTCCCAAGATCACCCATTGCGCTTCGTGCGACTGCACCCATTCACGCATCACGGCGGCGAGCAGATCGACCCCCTTCTGGTCGACCAGACGCCCGATGAAGGCGATCAAGGGCACTTGAGGGGCAACCGGCAGGCCCAGATCGGCTTGCAGCGCTGCTTTACAAATGGGCTTGCCCGTGTCGACCGTTTCGGGACCATAGTCGGCCGGCAGGTGGGGATCGGTGGCCGGATCCCACTCGCGGTAATCGACGCCGTTGACGATGCCCGAAAGCACGTCGCGCCGACTTTGCAGCACTCCTTCCAAACCGCAGCCCAAGGGTGCGGTCTGGATTTCTTCGGCGTAGCGCGGGCTGACCGTATTGAGCCGGTCGGCAAACACCAGCCCGGTCTTGAGCAAATTCAAATTGCCGAAGAATTCCATCTGATGCCAGTTGAAGTACTTCCAGTCCAAGCCGGTCAATAACATGTCCCAATGCCAGAACAGGCCCTGATAGGCCATGTTGTGGATCGTGAACAGCGTGCCGATTTGTTCGTAACCGGGCACGCCCCGATGTTCGATTTTCAGATACGCCGGAATGAGTCCCGTCTGCCAATCGTTGGCGTGCAGCACGTCGACCTCAAGCTCCAGCAGCCGAATCGCTTCTAGCACCGCGCGGCAGAAGAAGACGAACCGCTCGCAGTTGTCCTTGTAGTCCTTGCCGTCTTCCTGATAGAGCCCGGCGCGATTGAAGTATTGTTCTTGTTCGACCAGGTACACGGGAACGGAGCTGCCGGGCAGATGGCTTTTCGAAAAGCTGCCCGAGACGATTTTGCTGCCGATGGGAATGTCGAAGTGAATGCCGGTCGATTCGGCAGGCGCGGCGGCGGTCCGGCTTTGCCGATAGGCCGGCAGAATCAGGGTCATGTCGTGGCCGAGTCGCTCCATTTCGGCCGGCAGGGTGCCACAAACGTCGGCCAGGCCGCCGGTTTTGGAAAACGGAACCGCCTCGCTGGTGGCCATCAGTATCTTCACGGGTGCACACTCCATCGCAGCGATCCGCACATCGCTCGGTCAGAGGCCGAGGTTGGTCTATTCCATGTAGATCGTTTGCATCGCGCTTGCCCAGACAATTATACCGGCTGCAGCAAAGGCTCGACTCAGCGCTAGGCTACCAAAAACGGTCGGAAATTGAAAACGCAAAGGGACTTGCGCAGCGAATCGGCAATCTCGGCAGTAATTCGCCCTGTTTACCGCAGCCTTACCATCGGAAGGAATTCGTAGTTGGGATAAACTTTTCCGACGAGCTTGCGGAACTATTGCCGCGGGGCCTGATAGGGGTTGCCCGTCTCGCGAACCGGGGCCAAGTTTGCGGCAACCGGGGCGAACGCCGGCTTCCGCTCCCTGGGCACCCCGGTGAAGATGGGGCTATCGGCGTATTTTCGCCAGATCACCTTCGTTCCAGCCCAACGATCGCCCCAACGTGGTCCGTTGATCAACTGCAATCCCACAATCAGCGGCACGACGGGGATCGCGGTTGGTAGATTGCGCACGATGGAAGCGCCAAATCCAATGGGAACTCCCGTCGTTCGATCGACGGCTCGGACTCCCATGAGAGCCTTTCCCGGTGACATGCCCGAAAACCCGTCCTTGGCCAACAAGGCCACGAAGAAAAACGCGAACAAAAACCAATCCACGATTCCCACGCTGGTCTCGGAGGTGAGCCCAGTGATCCCCAACAGGATACCTAGCACGACACCAGCCAGGATCTGCAGGACGAAGGCAACGATGCCGTCGATGAAGTAGGCAATTTGGCGCCGATTGGCGAAACCATTGCGGCACCTTTTGCAGACGTTGTAGCCGTACAACAGACTCTTCCGGTTCATCCCTTTTGATTTGCCGCAAAGCGGACAGCTTTCGCCTGTGCTCATCGCTCGGATTCCTGCAAAGCCGGCCCACACCCATCTATTGCACTGCGGCAACCCACCCTGCGATCGCAACGCCGGCTGACGCCGCGTTCAAGGAGTGGATCGACCACAAACATAATCCGAGCTATTCCCGAAAACAAGCGAGATGCGTCGAGATGCGTCGATCCGGCGGGATTAAAAGCAGTGCTGGGAAAACCGCGTCTAAGCCGGAGCCATTCGCTGCTTCTCGCTTCACGGCAGCCGCAGAACGCGGATCGTTTCGCCGGCGCGGAACGCGCGTTCGCCGGGCGGAAAACAAGCTAGTGCGTTGGCTTCGACCAAGGTCCGCAAATCGCCCGAGCCTCGCCAGCGGAGTGGTTCGATCAGGGTGCGATTGTCGATCGTCGAAAGCCGCGCCGGATGATAGGTGGGCCGATCGCCGCGATGGGTGTAGTCGATCGCAAGCGGGGCGGCGAGTTCCTCAAGCGCCGTGTTGTCGCAGCCTGCCAGGCGCCCGATCAGCGGGCGGACGAACAGTTCGAAACACACCAGGCTGCTGACCGGATTGCCGGGCAATCCGAAGACAAATCGCTCGCCCGCGGCACTGGCCAGCGAGCCAAACCAAAGCGGCTTGCCGGGCTTGAGTTGAATTTTGTGAAAGATTTGCCGCACGCCGAGCTCGGCCAGCACCCCTGGCACCAAATCGAGCACGCCAGCCGATACGCCGCCGGAAATCACCAGGATGTCGCTCTCCAAGCCGCGGGCGATCAAATCTCGCAGTTGCACACGATCGTCGCGGGCGATCCCCAAGTCGACGACCACGGCGCCGGCCGTCCGAGCCGCGGCTAGCAGAATGGGTCCATTGCTGTTGCGAATCTGTCCGGCGGCAGGGGTTTCGCCCGGCGACACGAGTTCATTGCCGGTGGGCAGCACCGCCAGGGTAGGCCGCCCGACGGCGCGGACTTCGGTACGCCCCACCTCGGCCAGTACGCCGATTTCGACCGATCTTATCGTAACACCGGCACGCAGCACCAGATCGCCGCGCGTCATCGACGCCGCGCGGCGCATGATGTTCTGGCCCGGGGTCACGCGCTGGGTCGCGATGCGAACCCGGCCCAGTGGGTTGCGGGAATTGAGCGATTGCGTCTGCTCGACCATGACCACGGCATCGGCGCCGCTCGGTATCGGCGCGCCAGTCATGATGCGGATCGCGCTGCCACGGGCCAGGGCGCGCGTGGGCACTGCTCCGGCGGTCACTTCTTCGAGAATTTCCAGTTCCGCCGGTCCGGCGGCCAGGTCCGCCGCGATGACCGCGTAGCCGTCGACCACAGATTTGTCGTGCGGCGGTGAATCGACGTCGCTGGAGATGTCTTCGGCCAATACCAGGCCCAATGTCTGGCCGAGCGGGCAGAGCGTCGGGGGTTTTGCTTTGGCCCGCGCGAGCACCTGTTGCAAAGCTTCGTCAACGCTGAGCATGATTGGCGGCTCGCTCGGGGAAGAGACAGTAGGCTGGAGGCCGTGGATAGGAGGGATCCTCCCGCCCCCAGCTTACCGCCTCTCGGCTGCCGCCTCCAGCCTCTCGGTCGGCGCGATCTCTAAAAATCGCTCGAGCAGCTTATGACCCGAGAGAGTCAAAAAACTTTCGGGGTGGAATTGCAGTCCGAACAGCGGCTGGCGCCGGTGGCGGATGCCCATGATCTCGCGCGTGCCATCGGGGGCATCGCTCCAGGCGCAGACGACGAACTCGGGATTGAGCGTGTCGGGCTGGATCACGAGGCTATGATACCGCGTGGCTTGCAGCGGATTTTCGAGCCCGGCGAACAGGCCCTGGTTGTCGTGATGGATCCAATCGGTTTTGCCGTGCATCAGTCGTTTCGCGCGGACGATCTTGCCGCCGGTGGCCTGGCCGATGGCCTGGTGGCCCAGGCAGACGCCGAGAATGGGAATCGCTCCGGCGAAGCGCGTGACCACGTCGCAGGAGATGCCTGCCTCGCTGGGCGTGCACGGGCCGGGCGAAATGATCAAGTGCGTGGGTCGCAGGGCCGCGATTTGTTCCAGCGTGATCTGGTCGTTGCGCCGCACTTCCAAATCCAACGACGGATCGATCTCGCCCAATCGCTGCACGAGGTTGTAGGTGAACGAGTCGTAGTTGTCGATCAACAGGATCATGGCGCAAGACCAGGCAAAAGAACCATTCAGCGCCAAACGATGGCGACCTTCAAAGTATATCACGAACAGGTGGATTCGTTACTTTTTGTGGTGGCTCGATTGCTTCGATTTTAGCAACTCCAACTCCGCCACAGAGGGTTGCTGTGCCTTGGCCAAACGAATCACTTCCGTTTCGGCACCGGC
>JACQFF010000321.1 GCA_016200205.1 Planctomycetia bacterium | reverse complement strand
GCCCATCTTCGCCGGTGACTTGGGGCTCGTTGTCGTGTTGGATGCAATCGACGAAATGCGCGAATTCTTGAGGAAAGCCATAATTCCACAGCTCTTCGTACATCGTAAAGCTCCAGCCCTTCGTCGAACCCGCCTTTTCGACCGCGTAGTCATAACCAACAGCGCTGTACGTAAGAATCGAGTTGCCTTGCAGCAAATCGGCATAAGCCACGCCTTGCGAACCATGAATCTCGGCGCGGTCGTCCATGCCGCCCAACTTGGTCCAACTCTCCTCGGCCATCGCGGTGACGCCATTTTCAAATTCCAGAATCAAAATGGCGTTGTCGTCGCCTTTGGTTTTCGCGCCGTGGACCGACGTGCCCATGTGCGCATAAACCGAGGCGATCCGCGGGCGGCCGAGCATCCAGCGAAAGAACTCAATCGCGTGACAGCCCATGTCCATCGCCACTCCGCCGCCCGAGCGATCGACGTCCCAAAAATGGGCCGCGTGAGGGCCATCGTGTTTTTCCGATTGTTTGAGAAGCACGGGCGTTCCCAACGCGCCCGAAGAGAGCAGCTCCTTGAGCCGCACGTATTTCGGCGCGAAGCAGAGTTCTTCGGCGTACATCAGCTTGACCCGCGCTCGATGGCAGGCCTCGATCATGCGGTCGGCCTGAGCCAGATTCAGGCACAGCGGCTTCTCGATCACGACGTGCTTGCCTGCGGCCGCGGCGGCGACGGTCATCTCGCAGTGTAAATCATTCGGCGCGCCGACGACCACCAGATCGAGCTCGTCCATGGCGAGCATCGTTTTGTAGTCGGTAAAGTGGTGAGGAATCGAGTACTTGGCCGCGAACGTGCGCGCGTTGCCGGGCGTCGGCGAGGCCACGGCCAGCAACTCGGCCTCGGGCGAACGGCGGAGCGACTCGGCGTGAATCGTCGAGATGAATTGCGACCCGATTAATCCGACTCGGACGCGGCGTTTCATCGAGCGGTTCTCCGAAGAGTTTGGTATTTCATTGTGAACCTCATCCGCGGCGCGGTTTTAGATGGTACCCCCGGCCAAGGCGCGTCATGGACGATAAACTGGGCGATTGGGGGAGGACCCGCTCAATATCAGCGAAAGCCCCTTGCCCCGCAAGCGATTCGGACGCCGTTGCATGCGGCGAAAGCCGCGAATTGAGCGACTTCCCGCCGGCTGCCATGTCAAGATTTCGCCCCATCGAGCGAATGGTATGCTGGGAACGAGATTTCCGGCTCATTGACGACCTGGAAAGCGATAAGGAGCAAAGCGATGTTGAGCGGCGGGGCGCGTTTCAAGGTAGGCAAACTTGGCTTGGGCCTCGTTTTGCTGGTGGTCTTGGCCGGATGCAACGCTTTGGACTTTGCTCCGCTGGCTACGGCGACCAAGACGGTTTCGGAAGTGTTCGAGACCGACGACGCGCCACAAATCGTCGTCGAAACGTTCAACGGTTCGATCGACGTCAGCCCGAGCGAAATCGACGAGGTCGTCGTCGAGCTAACCAAGCGGGCCAGCGGATTCGACCAATCGATCGCCGAGGACGCCTTGGACGGGATTCATGTGTCCATGATCCAAACGGGAGACACGATTCATATCACCGCGCGTCGGGCGGGTTGGTCGAACGCCACCGGCGGGGCCGCGGTCGTGATTGCCGCCCCGGCAAAGGCCCAATTGCAACTCAAGTCCAGCAATGGCCGCATCACCTGCGAAGGGCTCCAGGGTGGTATCAAAGCGACGACCTCGAATGGCAAGCTCGAAATCATCGACGCGCGAGGCCGCGTCGACGTGGCGTCGTCCAACGGAAGCATTGAAATCGAAGCGGCCAACGCGGCCGTCACGGCCCACACTTCGAACGGTCGCATCGAATTCCGGGGATCGCTGGCGGAGGGCGAACATCAGTTCAAGACTTCCAACGGAAGCATCGACCTGACCTTGCCGCCCGACAGCCAATTCGCGCTTACGGGCTCGACATCGAACTCGCGCATCGATTGCGATTTTCCGATCGTGACCGAGGGCAAGCGGCACCGCGGAAGGTTGCAGAGAAAGGTCGGCCACGATCCCGTCCGCGTGATCAGCGCGACGACCAGCAACGGTCATATCGCCATTCGCAAAGAACGTCCCCGGTTAGACTGATCGTGCGGCTGCCGGTCGAGAGTCGCTTTGGCTTGCGGCGGAGGCGAAAAAAACCGTCAGGTCATCGAGAGCGCACGCTCGAACTCGGCAAGCGCGCTAAAAGCGGTGACGCGGTTTCGGCCCGTTCGCTTGGACATTAACAGCGCTTGATCGGCCAGATTGACAAGCTGGGCCGGGTTCGCCGAATGCTCGTCGCGTTGGGCGGCTCCAAAGCTGGCGTTTACGCGCAGATTCTGTAACTGTTCGTCGAATCGCAAGTCTGCGATGGCTTGGCGACAGCGTTCGGCGCAGCGGCTCGCGCCGGACTCGTCGGTGTCCGGCAGCAACATGCAGAATTCCTCGCCACCGTATCGGCAAACGCTATCGGGAATGCGGCTTTGGCCTTGCACGACTTGAGCCACGGCGCGCAAAACCTGATCGCCCGGCTGGTGCCCGTAAGTGTCATTGATCGCTTTGAAATGATCGACGTCCATAATCAGGCACGACAGATCAGCCCCGCTGCGAAGCGAGCGGTTCCATTCCTTTTCGGCGATTTCGAAAAAAGTGCGACGGTTGAGCACTTCGGTCAGGGGATCGCACCTGGCCAGTAGCCGCAGCTTACTTTCGAGGTCGACAATTCTGCTGCCACTTTGCAACCGGGCCAACAGTTCGCGCATGTCAATCGGTTTGGTAATGAAGTCGTCGGCGCCGCAGGAGAGACCTTCCACGAGCAAGTTCCGATTCGAACCCGTCAGCATGATAACATAAACATAATACGGCAGATCATTTCGGCGCAATTCCTGGCACAACTCGACACCGTTCAGCGCGGGCATGTCCCAATCGGTGATGACGAAGTGAGGGCATTCGCCGCGGATTTGATCCAAGGCTTCGCGCCCGTCGGCGGCCAGCGATACATCGTAGCCGGAAGCCGTGAGAACTTTCGTCAGGATCCGCCGCATGGCCGGATCGTCGTCGACGACCAGAATCTTGCGAGGAACGAGGCTCATGAAAACCAGCAGAGTGGCTCAGGCCGTGGAAACGCGCGGAATCGCTACAATCTCTCTGCGCAAACATAGCATTGTTCCAATTTCCACCCTGGCGTAACTCCAAGGGGGTTTGGAATGGCAAACCTGATTATCGGGCATGCGCCCGCACCGCCGTTGATTGTGGAATCCTCGTTGCAATCGGCATAGACGCCTCGGCGCTCAGCGACGGTTCGATTTTGTCCGCTTGGTTTTGACCTAATATTGCGTAGGGTAAACCCTTAGCTGACCCCTCCCGCCATCGGCCACTTCGACGGTATTGACCCTCAGTCCTCGCAAGCAGCTCGATCATCCATTGGAGTAGGAGTTTCTCTCGTGCAGAAGGTGGAAGTCCCCGCTGACATGGATCCTGAGTCGTCACGGCGCGCAGCTTCATTGTTCTCCGCTCAGCTCAACGCCACGCACATCGGCACGGACCGCATTTTCGTGGTCCTGATGCTGTTGCAGTGGGTTGCCGGCATATTGGCTGCCGTTTGGATTTCGCCACGCACTTGGGCGGGCCCACAAAGCGAAGTTCACGTGCACGTGTGGACCGCCATCGTGCTCGGGGGCCTGATCACCAGTTTTCCGGTGTACATGGTCGTCATCTTCCCCGGCGCCCGGCTCACCCGCTACTCCGTGGCCATCGCGCAGATGCTTTGGTCGGCGCTGTTGATCCACCTGACCGGCGGCCGCATCGAAACGCATTTTCACGTATTCGGCTCCTTGGCTTTTCTCGCCTTCTATCGCGATTGGCGGGTGCTCGTGGTGGCGTCCGTGGTGATTGCCGGCGACCACTTGATGCGGGGTTACTACTGGCCGCAATCGGTCTATGGCACCCTCACTCCGACCTGGTGGCGCTCTCTCGAACATGCCGGCTGGGTGGTTTTCGAAGACGTGTTCTTGTTCATTTCGATTCGGCACAGCCTGAAGGAAATGCGGAACATCGCCAAGAACCAGGCCCATTTGGAACGCAGCCACGAGCTTACCGAACAAATCGTGCGGGAGCGCACCGCGGAATTGCGTGGCGCCAAAGCCGAGTTGCAGGCCATGCACGACGCGTCGCCGATGGGTATGTTCATGGCGAACCAGCACGGCGAGTTCGTCTACGTCAACCACATGTACGAATATATTTCGGGACTGACGTGTGAAACCGCCAAGGATCGGGGCTGGCTCTCCAAGGTGCATTCGGACGACCGTCGTCGCGTGGAGCGGGAGTGGGGCCAGGCCGTCGAGCAAATTACCACCTATGAAAGCGTGCACCGCATCGTGCGCGGCGGCCAACTCGAATTGTGGGTTAGCATCAAGGCCGCGCCCGTTTTCAGTGGCGACGTGGTTTTGGGCTACGTCGGCACGATGGAAGACATTACCGATCGCAAGCAAGCGGAAATCGATTTGCAAAACCATGCCCGCGAGCTCGAGGCCGCGCAGCGAACGTTGCAATGCCAGACGCGCGAATTGGAAACGCGCACCGAGCAATTGCAAGAGGCTCACGTGATCGCCGAACGGGCGAATCTCGCCAAGAGCCACTTCCTGGCCAACATGAGCCACGAGATCCGCACGCCGATGACCGCCATCCTCGGCTTCGCCGATATTCTGGCCGAAGATGCGCAAAACCCCGAAGAGATCGAAGCCATTACCACGATCAAGCGAAACGGCAAGTACTTGTTGGAAATCATCAACGACATTTTAGACCTTTCGAAGATCGAGGCGGGCAAATTCTCCGTCGAGAAGCAGCGCTGCTCGACCTGCCAAATCATTGCCGACGCGGCTTCACTGATGCGCGTTCCGGCGAGCGCCAAACAGCTTCCGCTCAAAATCGAATATGTCGGTCCGATTCCCGAGATCATCGAGTCTGATTCGACCCGCTTGCGACAAGTATTGATTAACTTGATCGGCAATGCCATCAAGTTCACGCAAACCGGGGCGGTGCGCGTCGTCATTCGCTTCCTCGATACGAATGGCCCGCCGCGGTTGCAGTTCGAGATTCTAGATACGGGCATCGGCATGAGCCAGGAGGAATTGAATCGGTTGTTCCAGCCGTTTACTCAGGCCGACGCGTCGACTTCGCGCCAATTCGGCGGAACGGGACTCGGGCTTGCCATCAGCCAACGGCTTGCCGAGATGATGGGGGGCAGCCTCACCGTCGACAGCG
>JACQFF010000320.1 GCA_016200205.1 Planctomycetia bacterium | reverse complement strand
GAGGTTTTGGCGGCCGTCTTCTTGGTGGTTTTCTTGGCGGCCGCGGCCGGCTCGGTCTTCTTTTTGCCTTTGCCGAAAGCGGTTTCCCAACCCATCGAGTACTGCTTCGTTGCTCCGACGCGAATGATCGTCACGGTAGTTCACCTCTCAAGATCTTCCCAACAGCCGCTCCACGGCCCCGCTGGCCGTGAAAAATGCGACTGCCCTTAGATATAAAGGCAAATCCGCGGCGCGGTCAAGGGGCAGCTTGTCAATAAGTGCGGGTCCATTCAATGGCTCGAGCGGGAAGCATTTTGCCACCAAGGACACAGAGGGCACAGAGAACCTCAATCGCGGCACCGACAAGCTCTTCGGCAAACTCGTCGTTCGTCTCTGTGTCCTCGGTGGCAACTTCTCCGCGACCGTCAATGTAATGATGCGGCTTCAGTATTTCACCAATTCTTTTCGAGTACCATCCGGGTGGACAGTCTGCGCGATTTCGGCGGCCCGTTCGGTCATCATCCGCAATTCGCTGCCGATGGCGATAAACTGCATGCCTTGTTCGGCGCGGTGTAGTGCGACCTTGGGATCCATCACGTGCATGCCTGTCGGCGTGCCGGTCTTTTTGCCGATGTTGATTACCTCCTGGATCATGGCCTCGAACGCCTCGTCGGTGGCTTCGGTTCCGTCGGGCTTGCGCATCTGGGCACGCAAATCGACCGGGCCGACGAAAATGGCATCCACGCCCGGCAGGCTGTAAATGGCCTCGGCGTTGGCCACGCCGGTGGGGCTTTCGGTTTGCAGAACGACCAGGATCTCGTCGTTGGCGCGTTTGAAGTATTCGGCGCTCGAGCAATCGAAGTTGAGTGAGTGCATTCCGCCTCCCAAACTGCGATTGCCGGTCGGCGGATACTTGGCCGCCGCGATTGCTATTCTCGCCTGCTCGACCGTGTCGACCATCGGCACCACAATGCCCCAAGCGCCGGCATCGAGCGTGCGTTTGATGTAGTCGTGATTTCCCTTGGGAACCCGGGCCAGAGGCACGCCGCCGGCGTCGGCGATGGTGGCAAAAATCATGGCCGCCTGCGACCAATCGATGGCACCGTGCTCCAAGTCCAACGTGAGCCAATCAAATTCCATCCGCGCCAAGAGGCGCGTGGCAAATAAATCGCCCAGCGACAGCCAGGTGCCGAACGAGGGTCTTCCTTCGCGCAACGTGCGCTTGACGGGATTGGTTCTCATCGAAAGCCGTCCTCAAAACAATAACTGGGTGCCACAGAAGCAGTGTTCCAAACCGCCGCCGCCGCCGCAAGCCCTGCGAGCGAAAACCAGCGATTCCCGCGCATACGCCAGCAGCGATTGCCCGAAAAGCGCGAATCAGCGAAAATCACGTACAATTGAGACACTGGCCCAAAACGCTCGCGCCCTGGGGTGGTTTCAATGGATGTGGAGTGCGAAAACAAGCCTGCCGCGGCGAAGACGAAAATAGGGGCCGGTCTGCTTGGCCTGGCACTGGTCTGCGCCGCCGGCTGCGGAAGGGCAGGGGACCGGGTTGAATCTGGCCAACGGCCACGCTCAGCGCCGGCTTCGGTCGAGAGCGAGACTTCACCATCCGCCAGCGGCCCGGCCGTGTGTCAAGAAACCACGAATCTGGGCGAAGCAAAAGATGAATTGCTCGCCCGAGTTCGACTGCTGCGTAACCATGGGCATTTCGACGAGTTCGTCGAAGCCGCCCTGGCGGCCGCCGACGCGCGAAGCAATAGCGCCGCATTGCAGTTGCTCAAAACCGAAGCCTTGCTGGCGCTGGGGCGCAGTGAAGAAGCGGAGGCGGCGGCCGAGCGCGCGGCAGCCTTGGCGCTGGAGGGGGCCAACCTCGACCTGTCGGTCCAGGCTCTCAAGCTGTGGGTTGTCGCGCGCTTTCGGCGGCAACAACCGATCAAGAACCCCTTCAGCGATGCATTGCTTTCCAAGTTGCCCCCGAGCGATCCGGCCGTCGAGATGCTGCGCTTCTGGTGCGACTCGCTCGGCCGCGCTGCGCCCTTTCGGATCGGCCCACGGGCAGACGGCAAGATCACAGAAATCCCGGCGCGGTCCAGCTCGGGCTCGGTCTCCGCGGATTTGAATGCCATCGAAGTGCGAGCCAACGGCGTCTCGATGCCGCTTGCCTTCATCGATACCGGCGCGCAGCACACGCTCATGACGGTTGAAGCCGCGCGAGCTGCCGGCGTGAAGTTCGGGTCACGGCATGCGCAGTTGATCGGCTTCGCCAAAATGGCCGCCAGGGCCGGACTTCTCACAACGCTCGAGCTGGGTGGTCTGACTCTTGAAAACGTGCCGGTGCTCGTCGGCGATTCGGCTCCCTTGCTGGCGACCAAGGGCCAGATGGCTCTGGGCACCGAGTTGATGCACCACGTGCGCTTTACCCTCGATTATCCCCATCGACGAGTTTTTGTGGATCGGGGCGACGGCCCTCCGCCCGTCGAAGACAGGCAGCCCGTTTGGCAGATTCCATTGTGGACTTTTCCGCAGGCCTGTTTGGCTCAAGGGCGGTTGGCCCCAGGCATCATGGCCCGCGTGCTGGTGGACACGGGCGATCGGGCGGGCACGTTTGTTTCGGCCCGTTGGGCCCGCCGCAGCCTGCCGGGCTTCGAGCGGCCCGACTCCAACCTCATTTTCAAATACAAGCAACGCAACATAATGCTCGATGAATTGGGATTGGGCAATCAATTCCTTTATGACTGGAGCGTCGTGGATACGATGCCCAAAGAACTGGAACGGCTCGACATTGTCGACGTGCTGATGGGGCACGACTTGCTGTGGCCCTACCAGGTGACGATCGATTTGGGTCGGCGAGTTTTGCTGTTGCAAGGCGGTCCGCCGCCCGCCGTTCACAACTAGGGTAGTGTCTCAATCAGATGGAACTTGCGTTTTTTCGTGAATTCGTTCATCGCGGCGGCTTGGACGGCTTGTTGAGATTGTCCGGGAATTCGTTTTGGGGCACCCATTCGACGGCTGGATTGGCGCTGCTTCCCAGCCGTCGAGTCGTGCTCGCGCTGGTCGCTGCGCTGCTGCTTGTGGCGCGGTCAAGCGGGGCCAAGGATTTCGCGGCCGAGCGGGACCGCATGGTCGACGAAGAGATCGTGGCGGCCGGAGTCAAAGATCCTCGCGTCATTAAAGCGATGAGGGACACGCCGCGGCATGAATTCGTGGCGCTCTCTGCTCGCGGCAACGCGTACTTCGATATGGCGTTGCCGATTGGCGAAGGTCAGACTATTTCTCCGCCGTTCATCGTGGCGTACATGACGGAGCAACTGCTGCCGCAGCCCACCGACACCGTGTTGGAAATCGGCACCGGCAGCGGCTACCAGGCGGCCGTGCTCAGCCCGTTGGTCAAAGAGGTATATACGATCGAAATCGTCAAACCCTTGGGTGACCGTGCCAAGACCAGGCTCAAGCGGCTGAAGTACGCCAACGTTCACGCCAAGGTGGGTGATGGCTACCAGGGTTGGCCCGAGCACGCTCCGTTCGACAAGATCATTGTGACTTGCTCGCCCGAGCAGGTGCCGCCCAAACTGGTGGAACAATTGCGCGAAGGCGGTCGGATGATCGTGCCGGAGGGTGAGCGCTTCCAGCAAACGCTCTACCTGTTCCAGAAAAGAGACGGCAAGCTCACGAAAGCCGCCCTCTTGCCGGTTTTATTCGTTCCGATGACGGGCAAGGCCGAGGCGGGTCGTCAGGTCCAGCCCGACCCGGCAAATCCCGCGATTCATAACGGCGGGTTCGAAGAAATAGAGACCGCGAAAAACGAGCTAGGATCGGCGGAAGCCGGCTCGGACAAGCCCGCCGGGTCGAAAGACGCTCTAGAGCCGAACGAGCCAGTTCCCGCCGGCTGGTATTACCAACGGCAGCTCAAGCTCATCCAAGACAAAGCCGCGCCCGAAGGAAGTCATTACGTGACGTTCTCGAATACGCAAGCCGGGCGCGGGGCTCAGGCCCTGCAAGGACTGGCCATCGACGGGCGGAAAGTGAGCGAACTGAATATTTCGCTGTCCGTGAAGGCCAAAGACATTCGGCAGGGAGAAACCAAAGAGCAACAGCCGGTGCTGGCGATCACGTTCTACGACGATAACCGGGGGCAAACCGGCTACACCTGGGTCGGGCCGTGGCGCGATTCGTTCGATTGGCAGAAAGTGACTGACCGTGTTCGCGTCCCACCAAGGGCTCGCGAAGCCATCGTCCGAATCGGACTGCAGGGAGCCACTGGCGAGATCTCGTTCGACGACATTCGCATCGAAGCCGTCAAGTGACGATAGAGCGAACAGTTGGGTGAACCCCGCCTCTAATCCGCAAAGCGAAACGGTTCGTTGGTGACTTCATAGCCGGGCCGCAAGCCGATGTTGAGCAAAAGGCCCAGCGCCAGTGAGTTCGCCAGCAAACTGGATCCGCCATAGCTGACCAAGGGGAGCGCCACGCCGGTAATCGGCAGCAGTCCAACGAGCATCCCCGTGTTGATCAGGACCTGCGTGGCCACCAGCGCCGCGATGCCGATCGCCACCAGACGCCCGAACGGCTCGCGCGTGGTCTGCGCCACAACCAGGCCGCGCCAGGTCAAAAGAAAAAACAGCGCCAGCAGCGCGCCCCAACCCACGAGGCCAAACCGCTCGCCCACGACGACGGCGATCGAATCGGTATGCGGTTCGGGCACATAATAGATTGCGCGATCGGCCGTGGCGTCGCCCATCAGAAAACTGCCGCCCCAGCCGCCGAGCGCAAGCAATTGCTTGGCCTGGTGCAGGTGATAGCCATCATCGGTTGGCTTTTCGGCGGCATGCGTCTGTTCGGCGAGCGCCGTGATGCGCGACTTCTGCTCGCGACTCATCTGAGACCAAACCACTGGCAACAGCGCCACCGCAAAGACCGCCAAGAAGGCCAAATGCCGCAGGTGCGCGCCAGCCGCGAAGAGCATCACAAACAGCACCGGCAAGAAGACGATCGACGTGCCCAAGTCGGGCTCTTTAAGGATCAACAACAAAGGCACCAAAACCAGGGCCAACGGTACGAGCAAGCCCTCCAGCCGGCGATAGCTGTCGCGATCCATCAGGTAGCGGGACAAGCCCAACACGAACGCCAACTTGGCGAATTCCGAAGGTTGTAGGCCAACGGGCCCGAAGCGGATCCAGCGCTGCGCGCCGTTGACGCTCGGGAACCAGTACACGGCGACGAGCAGCACCACCGAGCCGGCCAGCGCCGCATAGCTCCACCGCGCCAAAACTCGATAGCTCGGCACCGTGGCCAGCAGCATCGCCGCCAGGCAGAGCGCGGACCAAAACAATTGCCGCTCGAGAAAGCGCCCCGACGTGCCGGAAAACTCTTCGCTCCGCGCAATTCCGAACCAGCCAACCAGCATCAGTCCGGCTGCCAGGGCGACGATCGACCAGGGTAATCGACGTATCCAACGAGCGGGCTGCATCCGGTATTTTCTCCTTGGAAACGGGCTCGGATTATAGGTCGTTCCGGCCGTAGCAACGAGCCGGGATCTCGAGAAGGTCTTTCGTGGCCGTGTTTCATTTCACCGGCGAGCGCACAGAAACGATTTCCCGAGCTTTTTGGGGTTAACCTTAACGCACTTAACCCAATTTAGCCACGATGCTTATGACGCATGACCCAAAAAAACTACGCAGATTTCTTGTATTCCGTGCTAGTGTTGCTATGTTTTGGGAGGTTGGAGCCGTGTCGGTCCCAAAGGGTGGGTGGGGGCGCCAGCCAATTAAGCCAGTTTTTTACGGGAGCCAATCGTTATGTCACGAACAAGTATTAGAGCTTTTGCGGTCTTGGCGGTGGTGGGATTTGCATTTGCCGCACAGCAAGCCGAAGCTGGCTGGCATCATCACCACAATCGCGGATGGTACGGTTACGGCAGTTGCGGCTCCAGCGGTGGCTGGGGCTATGGCAGTTGGGGTTCCAGCGGTGGTAGCTGGGGCTCGAGCGGCGGGTGGGCCTATGGCAGTTGGGGTTCTAGCGGTGGGTGGGCCTATGGCAGTTGGGGTTCTAGTGGCGGTAGCTGGGGTTCCAGTGGTGGTTCGAGCGGCGGCCATCATGTAATGCCGTCGACTCCCGCGCAGCCGGCTCCAGCCACTCCTCCGGCCGCGCCGACTACTCCTCCTGGGCCTTCGGATGCCGCTCCGGCAGCCGGCCCGGCTCCCACGAATTCGACCTATCATCCCACCTATGGTCCGATGCGCAACAGCGCCCTGCTGTCGGTGAAAGTTCCCGCCGATGCCAAGGTGTTTGTCAACGACCACGAGACCAGCAGCACCGGCACCGATCGCGAGTACATCTCCCGCGATTTGCAAAACGGCGCTCGCTACAACTATGAGGTGCGGGCCGAATTCACTCGTGACGGCCAGAGCGTTTCGGAAACCAGGTCGATTCAATTGACTGCCGGCCAAACGGCCAGCGTCGACTTCACACCGAGTATCCCGAGCGTGCAAACGGCGGCCATTGGTCCGGTGCAAACCACTCTGGTTGTTCACGTCCCGGCCGACGCCAAGTTGTTCTTGGCTGGTCATGAGACAAAGGCCACCGGCGAGGTGCGCGAGTTCACTACGACCCGCTTGGCTTCCGGTTCCGAGTGGACAACCTATGCGATTCGCGCCGAAATCGAGCGCGATGGCAAGACGCAGGTGCGCGAGGAAAACGTCACGCTGAAAGCTGGCGAATCGCGCGACGTGAGCCTGGCGTTTGACGCTCCCGCCTCCGGCGACCGTGTCGCTAACGCGGCTGCGCGGTAACTTGTTCTCGACTGCGAACGATGAACTCCCATGCCTTCCCACTCGGCCACGAACGCCGGTGGGAAGGCTTTTTTTAATGACTTAAGCTGAAGATCGGCTGCATCCACGCACGGCGATGGCGCGAGCCGGAGGTGCGAGCCTGCATGTGGCAAGGCGTGTGCGCATTATTCGCGGCGTGCGGTTGGTGCCGAGGTTCGGCGGAAAAAGTTTCCCTACGTGGCAAAAATAGCCGATATTGAAACCGCGATGCCCACGAACCCAAACATACCACCGAACACTCAACAACCCGCTGCGGCGGTGCGTGCGATTCTGAGCGTACTGATTATTTTGCACGTCCTGGCGGTGTTCATCGGTCCTTGGGCGATGCCCCCGCAAAGCTCGGAACTGGCGGCCAGTTGCGCTCGGCTGTTTCAGCCCTATTTGGAGTCGTTGGGCCTGGCCAACGGCTATCGTTTTTTCGCGCCGGAGCCCGGCCCGAGCCATTTGGTGCGGTATGAAGTGACGCTGCCCGACGGCAGCCAACAGCAAGGCGTGTTTCCGGATCGGCGGCAGCACAAACCGCGCTTGCTCTATCATCGCTATTTCATGCTGAGCGAGTTCATCAACACGCTGGAAAACCCCAACGCCCCGCGCGATCGCGCGGAAGCCTACGCCAAGAGCTATGCCCAGCACCTGGCTCACCTGCACCAGGCCACGCAGGTAAAGCTCTACCTGCGGCGCCACTTTGTTCCGCGGATGAGCGAGGTGCGCCAAGGAATGCGGCTCGCCGACAAGGCGCTGTACGAAGAACACCCACTGGGCACTTTCAGCGAGCGAGACGAGCCGTGATGATGCGTTTGATTAGCATGGTACGCTCGTGGGCCGCGGAGGTGGTGGCGGGCTGGAATCGTTTTTGGTTCGAGCCGGCGGACCCCGCCACGCTGGGGCTGATTCGCATTTGCGCCGGGGCGATGCTTTTTTACACCCACTTGATCTGGAGTCTGGACCTTGCCTCGTTCTTCGGCGCTCATGGCTGGCTTGCGCCCGAAGCGGTGCGCCTGTTGCAAAAAGATACGTATGCGTGGAGCTATTTGTGGTGGCTCGATTCGCCCGCGTCGCTCTGGGCCGCGCACATCGGGGCCTTGGTAGTATTCGCGCTATTGACCGTGGGGCTCTTTAGCCGCGTCGCTTCCGTGCTGGCGCTCGTCGCGACGTTGGCGTATGTGAATCGCGTTCCGGGCGCCCTGTTTGGGTTGGACCAGATCAACGTGATGTTGGCCATGTACCTGGCCGTCGGACCGTGCGGAGCCGCGTTTTCGCTCGATCGTTGGCTCGAGAGCCGCAAAGCCGGCCCGTCACTCGCCATCCAGCCGCGTTGGTCGGCCAACCTGGCCATTCGCTTGATCCAAGTGCACATGTGCGTCATTTATCTGTTCGCCGGCACCGCCAAACTCACCGGGCCGGCCTGGTGGGACGGCACCGCGTTGTGGATGGCATTGGGCAATCTGGAGTACCAGTCGCTCGACATGACCTGGATGGCCGATTGGCCGCGGCTGATCAATTTGATGACGCACGTGACCGTGTTCTGGGAAATCTTCTACTGCGCGCTGATTTGGCCGCGACTGACCCGGCCGGTGATGCTGCTGCTGGCGATTCCCTTGCACTTGGGCATCGCCATCTGTTTGGGAATGGTCACCTTCGGGCTGGTGATGCTCGTGGGCAATCTGGCCTTTGTCGCGCCCGGGCTGGTCCACGCCATTTGGCCCTGGTCGACGGGGCAGGGGAGGGCAGGGGATCCGAACCAACCGCCTCCGCGCTCAAAGTCCGCGACAGCGACACGACCCGCGGCGATTCCCAACCGTCCGAAACGCTACTGACACCTGCCATGCCAATGTCGCGGTGCGACCAAGGGGAGCCCCGGAATCCTCGGAGCTTCCGCTGGCAGTGCCCGACATTGACACTACAGGGACCCATATATTTGTCTAGACGGCCCATCCGATCGGCGCCGCGCTGGCTCCGCGGAATGATTTGCCCGGCAATCTTGCCCTCCGGACGTCCAGGCGGCTTGCTACACGTCCGCGGAGGTGTGACAGCTAGTTGTCACTACCGGCCGGCCAGCAATTGTGCCTGCGCCAAAAGCTGACGATAACGCTATGGCCGGCCACACAGGAAGTCTTGTCGCCGGGGCACCAGGGCAGGGCTGTTCAGTATTTCATCTTTGGAAAGTTGGCGTCGTTTCCTGTCCCTACCAACCCGAAGCGCAACAACATTATGCAAGTGCATTCACCTCGGGATGATTGTGGAACCAGCGGGCGGCGTTGACCAGTAGTTTGGCGTTCAGCCAATTGCGAACGCGTGGGAAGCGACGGACCCAGGCCGGCAGACAGGTCAGCCCGCCTCCGAAGCTCGTGAGATTGCCGAAGTCACGTTCGATTTGACGGCGGAACCGGTACAGTCGTTTGCCAAACTTCGTCTTCATTAAGTCAATACTCCGCAAGCGATACGGGCTTTGAGGACGATGCCCCAATCCGTGCTGCTTTTGACGCTTCGGGGCCAATAATTGATGATTGGCCGCGTGCGCCAGATCGTACAGCGCATTGCAGTCGTATTCAGGGTCGCCGAGCAAATAACCACCGCCGGGCAAGGAGGGAATCAGTTGGCGAGCCATGGTCTTTTCGCTGGTGTTCATCGGTGCCAACGCCCAGGCAAGGGGCCCGTGGCCCACACCGCGTAAAACTTGTAACCGCTCTGCATCCCGCCCGCACCGCGTCCGTAGGTAGCATCCGCATCCTTGCTGACGCCGCTGACGCGCGAGCGGCTTGCCGTCGATCATGCGTATCAAGTTCATGCACACCCCGACCAGTCCGAGCCACGCAGCTTCGATTGCCGTCATCAGTTGCCGGGCTTCGTCGCGCCGCATACGACGGCTGAGCGTGGCTTGCGAGGGCAGGCACTTCGGACACAAGTCCTCTGGCCAATTGAGCTTTTCCACGCCCCAACACATTGATCGATCATGCAGCACGGACCAAAAGTAAACGACCACAATGTCGGCCGTCGAGTACTTCCAGTGGCCCCACTCCTTGTCCAATCTCGTGGCCATGCCATACAGTAAGATCCAGAGTTCGCGTTCCATGATTCATCTCCTTGTAAGTATCCCATACCTACAAGGTGGAGCGCGAACTCGTTTTTTTCCAGCCCCCGACAGCACTTGCATAATGTTGTTGCGCGTCGGGTTGGTATTTCCCAGCCTGAGACACTGAAGGACCCTCCGCACCGGAGCAGGGCTATGAACTCTTCCGGGCCGCGTGACAACCGGATCGATCTCGCGATTCAGAAAATGATTGGCCTCAATCGTGCACATCCAGTCACGACGCAACAAGTTCGCGTCGCTTTCGAAAACGCGCAGTTGCGCGTGGAGCACAATTTGGTGCGAAACGCCGCCACGTTTGAGGAGACGCTCGCGCTGTGCATCGCGTTGCCTGATGAAGCGCAATGCGTGGCGGTGACCATTCCCGTCCTGAGTGACGGCCGCCTGCTGCTGCTCGGCAGATACCGCTACCCGGTCGGCCGCTGGTCGATCGAGTTCCCTCGGGCTATGTGCCAGACGATAGACTCGGGATGGCGGCAGCCGGCCGAGGAAAACCTTTTGAAGGATGCCGGCCTGCAGGCGGACAACTGGAGATTGTTGGGCGCCGTTCAAGTCGACCCCGCCTTGATGTCCACCAGCGCGCTAGTGATCTTGGCCGAAGACTGTGCGGGTTTGCAGGAGAAAGCTTTCGATGATGCCGAATTGATCGCCGGCTCGGTCGCATTGACTGGCGAGGAGCTCGATGAGTTGGTGCGACGCGGCGAGGTGGTCTGCGGCGTCACTCTGGCGGCCCTCTGTCTCTACCGGGCGCAGTTGCAGGCCAGATAGCACGTTGGTTTGCTGTCCAGTTTGTCCACGATCAGGCGCCCACAGCACGCGGGGCAGAGGCTGAGCAAGGGCGCCGGTCGTGGGCGGCTGCCGTCGGTCGCATTCAGAGCGAACCTCGCTTCGCGTTGAATTGTCCCTGGTTCGTCGTATACTATCGTTTTGGCCGGCACGGACCGAAGCCGGGCAGGGGACCCCCTTGGGCGAGGAGATTCGTCGAGTGTTCGATACAGTGGCGGTTGTGGGCGCTACCGGCGCAGTGGGCACGATCATTTGCCGACTGCTGGAGGAGCGCAAATTCCCCTTCAAGCGGATCAGATTTCTGGCCTCGAGCCGGTCGGCTGGCAAGACCTTTCGGTTCGCCGGGCGCGACTACGCGGTTGAAGAGCTCACGCCCTCGGCCTTCGACGGCGTCGATTTGGCCATCGGCAGCACGCCCGACGAAGTGGCGCGCGATTTCGCTCCTTGGGCGGTCCAGCGGGGCTGCCTGGTCGTCGACGAAAGCGGCTATTGGCGGATGGATCCCAAGGTGCCGTTGGTGGTGCCCGAGGTCAATCCCGACGCGGTGGACCATCATCAGGGGATCATCGCCAGTCCGAATTGCTCGACCACGCAAATGGTCGTGGCGATGAAACCGCTGCACGATGCGGCCCGCATCCGCCGCGTGGTGGTGAGCACCTACCAGTCGACCAGCGGGATGGGCCTGGCCGGAGGCAAGGAACTGAACGAATCGACCCGTTCGGCGATTGCCAACGAGCCGTTTGAGCCCACGGCGTTTGCGCATCCGATCGCGTTTAACTTGATTCCGCAAATCGGCTCGCACAAAGAACAGGGCTACACCTCGGAAGAGATGAAAATGGTCTATGAGACGCGGAAGATCATCGGCGACAACTCGATCCAAATCTGTCCGACCTGCGTGCGGGTTCCGGTCGAGAATTGTCATAGCGAAAGCATTCTGGTCGAGACCGAAAAGAAGATCACGGTGGAACAAGCCCGCGAGTTGTTCGCGGCCACGCCCGGGATCGTCGTCATCGACGATCTGGCGGCGAAGAGCTATCCGATGCCCACGACGTGCGACGGCCGGGATGAAGTGTTCATCGGCCGCATTCGCGAAGACCTGTCGAGCCCCAACGGCCTGGCCTTCTGGTGCGTGAGCGACAACCTGCGGAAAGGGGCCGCCACCAACGCGGTGCAAATCGCCGAGTTGCTGGTGCGCAAGGGGCAAAAGGCGCGGGGCAGGGGGGAGGCCGTCGCCAGCGGGTAGTCGGGGTCTCTCACCGCGAAGGCACGACGGACACAACGACGAAAAACGGGCGGCAGGCTGGAGGTTTTTGACGGCTGTTTTTCGCTGGCCCACGGCCTCCAGCCACCGGTCTTTTGGATCTTTGTGTCTTTTGTGGTGTCAACTCTTCGCGAGAAACGCTACTTAGCAATCCCGCGCGGTCGACTTCATGCGGACGTTCAAGCTGACGCTGGCATATGACGGTTCGAACTATTCAGGTTGGCAAATCCAGCCCGGCCGCATAACACTGCAAGAAACCCTCGAGCGTGCGCTTGCGAATATCACTGGCGAGGCGATTCGAGTCACGGCCAGCGGCCGGACCGATGCCGGCGTGCACGCGCTGGGGCAAGTCGCCAGTTTTCGCAGCGAAACTCATCTCTCGCCCGAGGTGCTCGAGAAGGCGCTCAATGCCGAGTTGCCGCATGACATGGCGGTGCTCTCGGCGGTCGAAGCTCGGGCGGGTTTTCACGCGACTGGCGATGCCGTCAAAAAGCGATATCGGTACGTGGTGCACGACGGCCCGATTCGCGATGTTTTCGAGCGGCGCTATCAGTGGCACTATCGCTCCCGCCTCGATGAGGCGGCCATGCACCGCGCGGCGCAAGGCTTGCGAGGGACCCACGATTTCAGCAGTTTCGAAACCCACGGTTCGAAGCGCGATTCGAGCATCCGCACGATTTTCGACATCGCCGTCGCGCGTGGGCGAGGGGAGAAAATCGATTGCCTGACAATTGAAATCGAAGCCGATGGTTTCCTTTATAACATGGTTCGCACCATCGTTGGTACGCTGGTAGAAGTGGGACGCGGCACGCAATCGCACGAGTGGCCCTCGCAAGTGCTGGCTGCCTGCGATCGCCAAGCGGCCGGGCAAACGGCGCCGCCTCAAGGTCTGTTCCTGATGCGCGTCGAGTATTGAGCGTTAACGGCGAGAACGAAAGCCTGCATGCGGATTGCTCATCTCATCACGCGACTCATCCTCGGCGGCGCGCAAGAAAACACCGTGCTTTCCTGCGAGGACCTGTTACGGGACCACGGAGACGACGTGCTGTTGATCACCGGTCCGCCGTTGGGGCCCGAGGGCAGCTTGATGGAGCGCGTGCAGAGAAACCGAGTCCCGGTGCAAGTGCTCAGTGCCTTGCGCCGCGAAATCCATCCGCTGCGCGATCCGCAAAGTTATCTGCATATCAAACGGGCGATCAGACAGTTTCGCCCCGACGTGGTACACACGCACAGCGCCAAGGCGGGGCTGTTGGGCCGCATGGCCGCGCATGCCTTGAGGGTGCCTGCGATCGTGCACACGGTCCACGGCGCGCCGTTTCATCCGTATCAGAGCACCGGGGCGCAAGCCGTCTTCCGCTGGTGCGAGCGTTATGCCGCCGCGCGCTGCGATGCGCTGGTGAGCGTCGCCGACGCCATGACCGATTTGCTCGTCGCAGCCCAGGTCGCCCCGCGCGAAAAGTTCACCACCGTCTACAGCGGCATGGAAGTCGAGCCGTTTCTTCAGGCCAATCAGCATCGCGCGCGAGTCCGCCAGCAGCTCGGCTACGACGATCAGCACGTGGTGGTCGGCAAGATCGCGCGGCTATTTCACCTCAAGGGACATGAGTATGTGGTGAGCGCGGCGGAGCAAGTGATTGCCGCGCATCCGAATGTTCGCTTTTTGTTCGTGGGCGACGGATTATTGGCGGAGCCAATTCGCGACCAGGTTCGACGTGCCGGCTTGGAAAGGTGTTTTCAATTCGTCGGGCTCGTACCGAGCGAGCAGATTCCCGAGTTGATCTCGGCGATGGACATCGTGGTGCATACCAGCTTGCGCGAAGGGTTGGCGCGTGTCTTGCCGCAAGCCCTCATCGCCGGCAAACCGGTGATCAGTTACGACATCGACGGGGCGCGCGAAGTCGTCATCCCCGATGAAACCGGTATTTTGCTGCCGCCCAAGAGCATCGACTCCTTGGCTGAGGGCATCCGTCGGCTGGCGGCCGACCCTGCCTTGCGCGATCGATTCGGGACACAGGGGCGGCAGCGATTTACCGAGCGATTTCGCCACGAGCACATGACCCGCCAACTGCGCGCGTTATACCAGCGGCTGTTGGCCGAGAAGCGCCCGGGACAAGTGCGCCGATAAACTCCCGGTGTACGCGGGGCGGCCAACGTGCGTTTCGCCTTTGCGTCGCGGCTGCTAAAATGAAGGGACCGAATGGTTTTATACCCAGCGGCGTCCAATCGTGTTTCCTCATCCCGGGAACGAGAGTTCGTGGCCAGTCAAGATTACGTCGGGCCGTTCCGACTCCTGAACAAGATCCGCGAGGGCAAGACCTGCGAGGTTTGGGAGGTGATGAACGATTTGACGCGCGCGCGAGTCGCGATCAAGCTGCTCGCCGGCGAAGCGGCCAAAAACCGCGTGGAAGTCGCGTTCCTCAAACACGAGCATCGGGTTGGCCAGAAGCTGGATCACCCGCAGGTTGTCAAGATTCACGAGTTTGGGACCGATCACGACAACGTCTATCTGGCGATGGAGCTGTTTGCGGCGCCCAATCTCAAGCAATGGATCAACCAGGGGATCGAGGCGCTCGCGCCGTTGGCGTCCGAGTGCATCCGCAAGGCCGCTGAAGGGCTTTCGTATTTTCACTCCCAAGGCTGGATTCACCGCGATATAAAACCGGACAATTTTCTGATGAAGCCGAACGGGGACGTCAAACTGATCGATTTTGCCCTGGCGGTGCGGCCCAAGCGCGGCTTGGCTCGGCTGCTGGCAAGCAAGTCGAAAATCCAGGGCACGCGCAGCTACATGTCGCCCGAACAAATCCGCGGCCAGCTCTTGGACGAGCGGGCCGACATTTATAGTTTCGGCTGCATGATCTATGAATTGATCGGCGGAAAGCCCCCTTACACCGGCACCAGCACGAACGATCTTTTGACCAAACATTTGCGGGCGGCGATTCCGCCGCTGCAAGGGGCCAACCGCAACGTCAGCGACGATTTTGCGCAGCTCGTTCGCAGAACGCTGGCCAAAACGCCCGCTGAACGACCCGATTCGATGACAGAATTCTTGCACGAGTTTCGCGCGATGCGCGTTTTCAAAGTCCCCCCAGCAGCGGTGAGATGAACAACTCGCCAATGACGAGGCCGGCCGCGGGCCGATGATGTAGGATGATGTAAGCAGCCGCGCCGCCCTCGCGCAAGCCCAAGCTGTCGTGCTGGCGCTAGCACGAAAAGGATCTCTAGGCCCACAATCGGAAAACGAACATGGCGACAGTCAATCACCGGTTGGCATTCGAGCGGCCGATTTACGAGCTCGAAGCCCGCTTGCAAAAGCTCGAAGCGGCGACCGGCGACAGCCTGGCGGCGCATGAGGACATTCGCCGGCTGAAGCGCGAGTTGACCGACGTGAAGAAGCGGATCTACAGCAGTCTCGCGCCGTGGGAAACCGTGCAGGTCGCCCGACATTCCGATCGGCCAATGACGACCGACTATTTGGATCTGGTCTTCGATGAGTTCGTCGAGCTACACGGCGACAAATTCTTCGGCGACGATCGGGCCATGCGAACGGGCTTCGCCAAGATCGACCAGTATAAAGTCATGGTCGTCGGACATCAGAAAGGAAAGACCACCAAGGAACGTATTGCCTGCTATCACGGTTGCGCGCATCCCGAGGGCTATCGCAAGGCGCTGGCGAAGATGAAACTGGCAGCCAAGTACGGCCTGCCGGTGATCTGTCTGATCGACACACCCGGCGCTTATCCGGGCATCGGCGCCGAAGAGCGCGGTCAGGCCCAAGTGATTGCCCAAAACATGTTCGAAATGTCGCGCCTGCCGACGCCAATTATCTGCGTCGTGATCGGCGAAGGGGGGTCCGGCGGTGCCTTGGGCATCGGCGTGGGCGATAAAGTCGCCATGCTCGAACACGCCTATTACTCGGTGATCAGTCCCGAGGGCTGCGCGGGCATTTTGTGGAAGAGCCACACGTTCGCCGAACAGGCCGCCGCCGCCTTGAAGATGACCTCCAAACACTTGTTGGGCATGGGCGTCGTCGACGACGTGATCGAAGAGCCGCTCGGAGGCGCCCATCGAGATCATCATCAAATGGCCGCTCGGATGAAAATCTACCTGCTCAAATGCCTCCGCGAACTCGTGCCAAATCGTCCTGACCAGCTCGTGGCGAAACGTTATGAAAAGTTCCGCCGGATGGGCGTCTATCTGGAACGGGTTTTGGAACCTGCCGGTCGCGGATCAGCGGACCATCTCGACCGGACCGCTGGTTCCGGCGAGTAAGCAATCTTTTATTGTGGCCGGCCGGTGCGGCACTCGGCGTCGGGTGCTGTATTCACGCTTACGTGAACATGCCACCGGTCCGACGCCCAAGATCCATGACATTGATACCTTGTCTGGAACCTGCCCCCAACGTCCGATAATGTTTCTTATGTTCGGTTCAGGGGGCGGAGTTGCCGGGGATTTCTGGCTTTGATATTCGCGTACACGTGCACCACCGCTCGGCGGCGTCTGCAAATCGGCGGCTGGCGAACGGATCGTTATCATCTCGCTCGCCGCTCCTGCTCCACGCGCCCCGGGCTGCCGTTGACGACCGCCGGCTGTGGCGACGTGGCTGGGTCGAGCTCGCGCTCCAGCTTGTCCAGATACGGATCCAGCACGTCGTGAAGTTCCTTCGGCATGACCGCGTCGGCCCGGTTCAACAGCAGGGCGATATAGTAGCCCGAACGCGAATGCAGCACGGCCTCGCGCGCCCGCGAGGAAAGCGTGACGGCAAAGAAGGTAATCGCCACACACACTAAAACCCCTTTAGCCGCGCCAAACAGAGCTCCCATCTGGCGGTCGAATTCCTTCAGACGAACGCGATTGAGAAACCCCGCCACGATCCGAAACGCCACCCAAATCACCAGGGACGTAACCGCGTACAGCACGGCCATGGCGACGAAACGATTGAGTGGCGCTTGTTGTCCGAAATGAGGAGCCAACTGGGCGCTGAATCGCAGCGCAACGCCGTAGCTCAGCACCAGGCTGGCCGACGAGGCAACCTGCCAGGCCATTCCCTTCCAGGCGCCGAACACCGTGGTCCCAACGAGGACCACCAGCATCACGATGTCGTAAAGTTCCATGCGAAAACCTGCTCTCGCCCACATGCCGCAACCGCCAGCGGCGGAAAACTGCGGGAGTATACCGAACCGGAATGGCCGGGCGAAGACCAGCCGCGATAGCACTCCCCCTCTACAAAACTGATCTTGGCGTCACCGCGGCGATCGCGATAAAGTCCCCGGCTGCTCACGTGGCAGGCTGGGGGTCTAGCGGTCGTATTGCCTGGATTCCGCGGGCATCTTGCCCGGTGGCTATTCGGCCCCGTACTGCTGGACCGCAATATCGACCTAAAACCTATTCGCTCTCCGTAAGGATATTCTTGGCATGCCTGGTTTCAAAGTTCATATTACGGCCAGCACGGCTTTGGGTGTGGCTTACGGCGCGGGAGCTGCTGTCGGTTACGACGTGCCGCTGCCGGCATGCGTGTTGGCCGGTGGGCTGTGCAGCGTCTCGGGCATGTTGCCCGACTTGGACAGCGGTCCGGGTACTCCGTTGCGCGAGAGCGTGTCGTTCGCCGCGGCCGTGGTGCCGATGCTGTTGATCGAGCGCTTCAAGCAAATGGGCATGGCGCCGGAGTCAATCGTGCTAGCAGGCGGATTGACCTATTTATTCATTCGCTTCGGCGTGGGCCGCATGCTGCGCAAATTCACGGTGCACCGCGGCATCTTTCATAGCATTCCGGCGCTGGCGATCGCCGGCGAGCTGGCTTACTATATTTGCGCGCATGAGAATCCCTGGATGCGCGCCTTCAACGCCGGCGCCGTGATGGTAGGATTCGGATCGCATCTGGTCCTCGACGAAATCTGGAGCATCGAATTTCGTCATGGCTTTCATCTGAAAAGCTCGTTCGGCACGGCCATCAAATTCTGGTCCGACTGCTGGTACGCTAATCTGATTGCCTACGCCAACGTGATCATTCTGGCGCTGTTGATCATGCAAGACCCGACGATCAACAATCAAATGTCCGGGGGTCAGAATCCGAACACGATCGCCACGCCGTCGATCGATCGCACCGTGCAGTAGCTGGGTCCCACTCCCCTGCCCCGACTCCCCTGCTGGGCGAACGGGCCGTGTCGTCCACTCGACATCGTTCTAGAATTCACGCCTGCTGTCGAGAAGCAACGTCACCGGACCATCGTTCGTCAGGCTCACGGACATGTGTTGGCGGAATTTTCCGGTCGCCACCGGAATGCCACGTTCGGCCGCTGCTGCCACGAAAGTTTGATAGAGCGTTTCGGCTTGCTCCGGCCCGGCGGCGGCCACGAAGCTCGGCCGCCGACCCTTGCGGCAATCGCCCAGCAGCGTGAACTGGCTGACCACGAGCATCGCGCCCCCCACGTCGCTCACCGCCAGGTTCATCTTTCCTTGCTCGTCGTCGAAAATCCGCAGCCCGGCAATCTTCTCGGCCAATTGCCGCCCATCGTCGGCAGTGTCCCCGGCGGCAACGCCCAGCAACACGACCAGCCCTCGGCCGATCTTGCCGCATATCTCATCGCCGACCAAGACCTGGGCCTGGCTGACTCGCTGCACGCATGCTCGCATGGGAGATTCCTGCTCGCTGTCGAAGGAGAACCACTCGTACGGCCACTCACGATACGAAGTGCCACAGCAGCCAGTCAATTGCCCGTCCACATGAACGACTCATGGCCGCGGGCGGACAGCCGGTTTAATCCAAAGCTGAAAAGCACTTGCTCCGTTCCGCGGACCAGGGGATACTGGGGCGCTTTGGGAAATTCGTATGCACCCAGTCGTGTTACTCGTCATCTACTGCGGCTTCAGCGTGGTGGCGTCGCTTGCCGGAGGCTGGGTGCCACTGGTCGTGCGGCTCACGCATCGCCGCATGCAAATCGCGATCAGCTTCGTGGCCGGGATGATGCTGGGCATCGGCCTTTTGCATCTGCTGCCGCACAGTTTTCAAGTCCTGCTGTCGATCGACGCCACGGTGCTGTGGGCCATGGCCGGCTTCTTGTTCATGTTTTTCCTGGAGCGGTTTTTTCACTTTCACCATCATGACGTGCCCGATGACGACACGCTGCCGGGCGAGTCGCGCCCCTTACGCCAGCACGCCCACGGGGCCAGCGATCAGCACCACGACCATTCTCACGACCACGCCGTGCTGGCGAAGACCAGTTCGATATTTCCTTGGAGTGGCGCGGTCATTGGGCTGACTTTGCACAGCCTGGTGGATGGGGTTGCGATGGCGGCGGCGGTAAAAGCCGAAGAGACCAACAGCCTGGCAATTTGGGCCGGATTCGGCGCGTTTTTGGCGATCGCGCTGCACAAGCCGTTCGACTCGCTGACCATCGGCACCCTGATGGCCGCCGGCGGCCGCGGTCCCTCATCGAGACATCTGGTCAATGCGCTCTACTCGCTGGTGACACCGCTCGGCGTGGCGTTGTTTTACGTGGCATCGGCTTCGCTTGGCCCGCGGCAAGCAGGCTTGGGACAATCGCTGGGTTTCGCGGCCGGCGCATTTGTGTGCATCGCCACCAGCGACTTGCTGCCGGAACTACAATTTCACCGCCACGATCGCTCGACGCTTTCGCTAGCTCTATTGGCCGGAATCGCACTGGCTTGGAGCACCGTGTTTTTCGAAGGCGGCGGTCACGACCACGTCCACTCGCCGGGAACGCATGCCGAAGAGCATGATCACGGCGGCCCGCACTGAGAATGGTTTGGTGCGACGGAGATGCAAAGCCGCCAGCGGCCATGAAACGTCACTTGCAAGGACGGCCCTTGGGTTCTGTCCGGTTTGTTCTAAACTTCCAAGCCGCGCTGGGTGCGAATCCGTTTTACTTGCTCTAACACGTCGGCGATCACTTGATAGTTGGCGTGGATGTTTTGCCACTCGACGAAGAATGCCCAGGCGATCAACATCAGCCCGCCGCACGCGCCGAGCAAATGGGGCGTAACCCAAGCCTCGGTGCCGGCGCGTCCGGTGGCTGGATCGGCGGCTCCGCCCAAGGCGACCACGCCCACGGCCGTCAGCATCCCCATCACGGCCCACGGAAACGTGCGCCGCTTGAGAGCCGTGCTGCGTCGAATGAACGAGAGATCCAAACCATAGGTGTCGCTGACCTCTTTGCACCAGCGGCTGGTGCCGATGAAGTAGGTCACGACGATACTATTGACCAGCAGCACCGCCAGCGCCGTGCCGACTCCCGCCAGGCGATGTACGGTGGCCCAGCGGAGCGTGTCCGGAGTATGATTTTTATGAAAATCACCCAGCGACAAACCCAAAATGAGCGTCGCCGCCATCATCACGAGGGCGAACCACGAAAGTGAAGTGAAAATACGTGTCACGACGAACCGAGGGGAAAAAGAGTACGGCAGAAAGGGAGCGAAGCTCGACTGCCGCTCCCGTGGCTATTAGACACTCCGACGCGCCACTTCGTCCAGCGGACGGGAGCGACTAGAATCGAGATATGACAAAACCGCTCGTTGCCGTCACCTTGGGAGATCCCGCCGGAGTCGGTCCGGAAACGATCGTGGGCGCATGGTCCGACTCGTCGGTCCACGAGTTCTGTCGCCCGCTGGTCGTGGGGCATCCCGAGGTTTTGTGGCGCGCCACGCGTCTGCTGAAAAGCCGCGCACGCGTGGTGCCGATCGAAAGTCCCGAGGAGGCCCGGCCCTCTGCCGAACTAATCCCCTGCCTGAAGGCGGGCCGGGACGACGTGCTGGCGATTAGCGCGGGAACCGTCGACGCCCGCGGCGGCCAGGCGGCTTACGAGGCCCTGGTGACCGCCGCTCAACTTGCGTTGGCGGGGCGCGTGGATGCGCTGACCACTGCTCCGCTGCACAAGGCCGCGCTGTGGCAAGCGGGACACAAGTATCCCGGCCACACCGAACTACTAGCCGAGCTGTGCGGCGTCAACGATTTCGCGATGATGCTGTACCTGGGCCCTGGCGCCGACGTGCGAGGGCCCGCGGGCCTGGCGATCGTGCACGTCACGTTGCACATGGCGCTTGCGGATGTGTTTGCCGCGCTGTCTCAGGAATCAATCCTGCGAAAATCCCGACTCGTGACGGGCGTCATGGCGGAACTGAAAGGCTCTCGTCCACGCGTCGGAGTGTGTGCCTTGAACCCGCACGCCAGCGAAGAGGGTCTGTTCGGCAGCGAGGAGCGGACGCTGATTCGCCCCGCGGTCGAGCGCGGGATCGCCGAGGGGCTCGACTTGGAAGGCCCCCTCCCGGCCGACACGCTGATCGGCCGCGCACGCGATGGACAATTCGATGCCGTCGTGGCCATGTACCACGACCAGGGGCACATCGCGATCAAACTGTTGGCCATGCATCGAGCCGTCAACGTCACGCTCGGCCTGCCGATCGTGCGAACCAGCGTCGCCCACGGCACCGCTTTCGATCTGGCCTGGCAAGGGCGCGCCGAAACGGCCGGCATGATCGAAGCCCTCCGCGTGGCCAGCCGCCTGGCGGCTAAGCCGTAAGCGGTGGTCGCGATTTGAGAACGTTCAACGTCGCCGCGGCAAGTTTCGGTTCGCTCCGGCGGGAGCGACTTCTTGTAGGCCGAGCTTGTCGAGATATTCTTGCGTGCGATCGATCGATTGCAAAGCGCCGGGCTGGTACGCGAACCGCCCGGGATCGATTGGCGCGCCGAGTTGCACCTCAAACATCTCGAGCACCGCCAGCAGCTTGCCGCGACCGTCGGTTTGCGCTTTCTTGTCGGGGCGCTCGCAACGCCAGTACTCGAACCGGTAGGGAAACAGATCGTCACAGCCCATGTGAAGCACCACGGAGTCGGGTAAGTTTGGCGACAGGTGTCGCGTGTCGGCTGCTCCGCCGGCTTCGATCGTCGCTTTTTGGTCGGGCAATAGCTCGGCCAGTTTCGCCGGTTTCCACTGGCCCTCCACGGTCCACACCCGCAGACCATCCAGCCGGCTTTCGGCAACCGGACCAAACCGGAACGAGGTTTCTAAATCCATCAATAGCTTGGGCAGTCCGCCTAACGCCAGCCACGCGTTATTTTGGGGTCCCGGCGGCTGCGATTTCGGCCGCGCGCCACG
>JACQFF010000319.1 GCA_016200205.1 Planctomycetia bacterium | reverse complement strand
CTTCGGGCCCGAAACCGGGCAATGTAGAAGCGCGTGTTCTAAACCGCGACTCCTAGTTGGGTTACGCGCAATCGAATATAATGCCCCGACTGGGCTGCATGGGAAATGTTTTTTACGGCCGCGAGGCGGATGTTCTTGGCTGCTAGCGATGCCTTGACCGAATTTTGGGAGGAAGACCGATGATCGTCACTACCAAAGAGCTGTTTCAGCACGCCTACGGCAGATACGCCGTCGGCGCCTACAACATCAATAACCTGGAACAAACCGTGGGCTTATTCCGTGGCAACCTGGGCCAGAAAAACTCGAACGAAGAACCGATCGATCCGGCCAACAGCGCGCCGTTCATCATCCAGCTCTCGCGCGGCGCCCGCGGCTATACCGACAAGCGGTTTCTGGAGGCCATGATCCGCGCGGCCGAAGATATTTTTCCGAAGGCGGTTTTTGCCGTGCATCTCGATCACGGCACCGAAGACGTCGCGTACGAGTGCATTGGCAGCGGCTTTTACTCGTCGGTGATGATCGATGCCTCGCACGAAACGTTCGACGAGAATATCGCCACGACGCGGCGCGTCGTCGAGCGGGCTCACGAGAAGGGCCTGTCGGTCGAAGCCGAGCTGGGAATGTTGGGGGGCGTCGAAGAAGATATTTCGGTCGATGCCGACAACGCCTGCCTGACCGATCCCGATCAGGCGGTCGAATTTGTCGAGCGCAGCGGCTGCGATTCGCTAGCCGTGGCCATCGGAACCTCGCATGGGGCCTACAAATTCACCGGCAAACAGGGCCTGCACTTCGATCGGATCGCGGAGATCCAAAAGCGGCTGCCGGGCTTCCCGCTGGTAATGCACGGTTCGAGCAGCGTGCCCAAGGAATGGGTCGAGCGGATCAACAAGGCCGGCGGAAAACTGGGCGATGCCAGCGGCGTGCCCGAGAATCAATACCTGCCCGCGGCTAAACTGGGTGTGACGAAAGTCAATATCGACACCGACGGCCGGTTGGTGTGGTGCGCCGTGTTTCGCGAAACGTTTCGCGATAAGCCGACCGATTTCGATCCCCGCACGCCGGGCAAACCGTTTATGGCCGCCTACGCCGAATACATCACGCACAAGAACCAAAAGCTGGGCTCGGCCGGTCGATTGGAAAGCGTTCGCGCGTCGCTGCTCGGTCAGCCGGTTTAAGACCGTCGACCGCCCTACTCCCCTTCGTCGCTCGAAAGATCTTCGACCGTCTTGGGCCCTTCCCAAAACGAGCGATCGGGGCCGGCTTGGGCCAGGCGAATCACGCACAGCTTTTGCAGCGGCTTGTCTTCGCCGGTTTGCCTGAAGAAATAGTGACCGATGCTGCCGGGCTTATCGCTTTGGCAGGTGATCAAGAACATCTGGCCGGGAGCCAGTGTCGCGGTGAGTTTCAGGTCGCTGAAGATTTCCCGCTGGCGATCTTGCTTCCACATCAGCACTCCGCTGCCGCCGCTGACATGGTTCTTGAACTCGCCGTGATGCAGCTCGGGCATGAGTTCCAATCGGACGCGGGCATCCGCTTCGGGAAACACGCGCAGCGTCAGCCGCCCGACCGCCTTGTAGTAGGTCCTGCCCGTCACTTGCCCATCGCTGCATCTGAGCAGCGGCATCTGATCGAACGTTTCCGACACGTTCAGATCGTGGCGCTTGCCGGGTCGCGGCTGCAAGACCCGCAGCGTGATGGCTGGCTCGGTATCCAACGGCACCAGTGATCGCTCTTCGGTGGAAATTCGCTCGTCCGTGACTTTGAGCAACTCGGCCAGGGCGTCGGGTACGTGGGGACCGACGATGCCCGCCCGCAGCCCATTTTGCGCGAGTCGTTGCCGCAAATCGGCTGGCAGCGGTTGTTCGTCCACTTCGCTCCACAGCGCCGCGAGTTGTGGGGCTCCCAGCGGCGTGGGAGCGGTAAAAATCTCCAGCGTGACGCTATCGGCGCTCGTGGCCACGGGCGACAGTGGCGATTTGCCCTTAGACTGTCGCTCGACGATTTTGCAGCCAACCGCGCCGAAGACCGCCAAAATCAAGCACAGTGTGCGCACGGTGACCTGAATCCTTGCACCAGCCCCCAGCGACCGAAACGAGAAGCGACCTGAAGGTTTTCAAGCGACGTGAGGGGCGTAGAGTAGCTGCGACCGCCGCGACATGTCAACGGAGGTCGCGCCGAGAGGAATGGTGAATTTTTTGCTCGCAAGGCTCGTCCGGGCCGCCCCGGGCACCTGTCGAAATTGCCAGGGAGCTTGTGCTAGCTTAGCTGGCGCGAATCAATTTGGGCGTGGGGATCCTTTGCCCAAAAACGCCGCCGTGGCTGCGCTCAAGTTGGGCAAAGTTCAATCGCAGAAACTCGTATATGGCTTCGGGCGGATCGAGCGACAGCCATTTCTGGGCCAACTGGTGCATCGCGGCGTCGTATTGCCTTTGCGAATGGCTGTGGGCGTAACAACGGCCGGGATGGCGGCGCAAATCGCCGTCGAATCGGGGGCTGATATGCCACAGCTCGTGCAACACCGTGGCCAGTTTTTCTTCGAACGAGCGTTCCAGAAACCGCGGCAGATAAAAGCTCAACAAGTACAGCATCTCGCGGCCCGAGGCGTCATAGAGCCGCTCGACGGTCCAGGCGCGGCCACGCCGCCGGCTAGTCAATTCGCCCTGCTCGAAGCGCAACGGCGTCAGCGTCGCTTGTACCCCGTGCCGAGCCAGCTTGCGAGCCTGGCAAAAGCGAATCGCGACCCGCTCGAGATCGATGTGCTCGAGTTCGGGCAGCCGCTGGGCCAAATCAGCGCAGAGAGTGCGCATGTGCAGCGTGAAATTGAACCCGCGGACATTTTCGAGCCGGTGACAATCGCTCGACGGGCAAGCCACGGCGATCCTCCTTGCGTGACCAGGACTTTGGCAGCACTGGTTTCTCGGCGAGCCGCCAGCGGCAGCAATTCCCCAATGGCCGCCTGATCAGCTTGTGGAACCCGAGCCGCCTTCGCCGGCGCTCTCGAAGCTGGGTTTCACGGCGCGCTGCCGGGCACGGTCGCGCACACCGACGAACTCGATAATCGCGCGGGTGCCGGCGTCGCCCAGCCGCGGCTTGGCCAGCCGCAGGATGCGGGTATATCCGCCCTGGCGTTCGGCAAATTGAGGGGCCACCTCGGAAAACAGAACCCGCACGGCTTGTTTATCGCCCAACAAGCGCAGCGCGCGGCGCCGCGCGGTTACCAAGCGCGCGATGGCCTGATTCCATTGCCTGTAGCTGTCGCTCTTGCGCCACGTCTTCCAGGCTTCGCTGTTGCGCGCGGCCGTGGTTCCATGCTTGTCGGCCTCCTGCAGGGCGGGCAAGGCGTTGCGGGCAATCGTGATACACCGCTCGACCAAGGGCCGGACTTCCTTGGCCTTTTCGACCGTCGTCACGATGCGGCCCTTGACCTTCGGCCTGTTGTCATCATCTTCGGCATCGCGCGAGGTCAGAAACAGGCTGCTGGCTAGGTTCTTCAACAAGGCCCGTTGATGGGAGGGCGAGCGGCCGAGCGTGCGGCCTTTTCGTCGGTGTCGCATGGTAAAGTCGCGTTTCTTTCGAGGTGACTATCGAATTCTGTGTGTTGCTTACACGCTGGCCGCGGCCGGCACTCGCATGCCCAGGCGGAGACCCAACTCGGAGAGCTTTTCCTGCACCTCGTTGAGCGTGGTCTCGCCGAAGTTGCGGACTTCGAGCAGTTGGTCTTCGTTGCGCCGCACCAGGTCGCGAACGGTATGGATGTTTTCCGATTCCAGGCAGTTGGTGGCTCGCACCGAAAGCTTCAACTCGGCCAGGCTCATGCTGAGCTTCGACTCGATCGCCGCATCGGTGCCCATGCCCAGACTGCCTCGCGAGGCGGCATGCACGCGCGAGCCCAACTCGCTGTACTGCACGAACGGGTTCAAGTGCTTGCGCAGAATCTTGGCCGACTCGACCAGCGCCATTTCCGGATGAATCGAACCGTTGGTCCAGACCTCGATCGTCAGCTTGTCGTAGTTCGTCTTTTGACCGACGCGCGTTTCTTCGATTTCATAACGCACGCGAACCACCGGGCTGTAGACGGCGTCGATCGGAATGATGCCGATTTCCTGCACGTTGGGGCTGTGCTCGGTGGCCGGCACGTAACCTCGGCCGTTTTCGATCACCATTTCGATCACAAACGGCACGTCGTCGGTGAGCGTGGCGACGACGTGGCTCTTGTTGATCACTTCCACCGAATCATCGGTCTGCACGTCGGCACCAGTCACCACGCCGCGCGTATGCTTTTCGATCCGCACCACCTTGGTCGAATCGGTGTAGTTCTTCACGACCAGGCTCTTGATGTTGAGCACGACGTCGGTCATGTCCTCGACCACGCCGGGCAGCGTCGTGAACTCGTGCTGGGCGCCTTGAACTTTGATCTGCGTGATCGCGCTGCCTTCCAGGCTGGAAAGCAGAATCCGGCGCAATCCGTTGCCGATCGTGGCGCCAAAACCGCGTTCGAACGGTTCGGCCACGAATTTGCCGTATGTGGCACTGAGGGTCTTCGGATCACTGGTAATCAGACTGGGCAGTTCCAACCCACGCCATCGAATATGCATTTCAAGCCTCCGTAGCAAGCCGCAGCCTAGGATCGCGCCGCGCAGGGCCAACAGGTATCAAGTGGTTTCAAGGGCACTATATTTGCCGAATATGCCGAAATTGCCGTGTATGCCAAAATCGCTCAACCCGCTTCGCAACAAACGCGTCAGGAGTGTTTCATAACGACAACCGCGAGCAAAGCTCCATGATTATTGCGAGCAAAGCTCAATGATCAATTGCGTCTGGATCGGGATGGAGATGTCGTCGGCTTCCGGCATCCGCACCACGCGGCCTTCGGGAACTCCCCCTTCGATGAGCGTCAGAAAATCGGGCACCGTGCGGCGGTGTTCAGCCAAATTGGCCTGCACCATCTGCAAGCTCTTGGCCCGATTCTTGACGCGAATCACATCGCCCGGCCGGACAATGTAGCTGGGCACGTCCACGTGCTGGGCGTTGACCGTGATGTGCCCGTGCGAAACCAACTGCCGGGCCTGGGCTCGGCTCAAACCAAAACCCAGCCGATGCACGACGTTATCCAAGCGGCGTTCCAACAAGCTCATCAGCGCGCTGCCGGTGTTGCCCTTGGTGCGAGTCGCGCGGCCGAAATACCCGCGAAACTGTCGCTCCAAGACGCCGTAATAGTGCTTGACCTTCTGCTTTTCCCGCAAGTGCAAGCCGTAGTCGGTTTGCTTGCCGCGGCGATATTGGTGCATCCCCGGCGCGGTGTCGCGGCGCTCGATGGCACACTTCGGAGTATCGCAACGCGTGCCTTTGAGGAACAGCTTCAGACCGTCGCGACGACACAGGCGGCAGACAGGTCCGGTGATACGAGCCATACGTTTCTCAACAGTAGTTTTGTGACTGAGGTTTTGTTCGTGTTCTGAGTCGGATGTTTTTCAGTGTCTCACGCCATCTTGGCAGCCGCCCACAGGCGTGCTTCACACGCGGCGCTTCTTGGGTGGGCGGCAACCATTGTGCGGCAGCGGGGTGACGTCTTCGATCGATTTGATCGTCATGCCGGCGGCTTGCAGGGCGGTGATGGCGCTTTCGCGGCCGCTGCCCGGGCCTTTGACGCGGACGTCCAACTCGCGGACGCCGAACTTCGAGGCCTTCTCGGCACACTGCTGGGCCGCCATTTGACCGGCGAAGGGCGTGCTCTTGCGGCTCCCCTTGAAGCCGCTGGTGCCGGCGCTGGCCCAGCACAGCGTGTCCCCTTTGGTGTCGGTGATGGTGACGCTGGTATTGTTGAACGTTGCTTTAATATGCGCAATTCCGACCGTCACATTGCGGCGGGTCTTGCGTCGCTTACTCTTGGCCACGTGGATCACACTCCTCGGTATTCAGCGGCGATGGATTTCGTTGTGCGGGCTTTCCGTCCGGTTCTCAAGCTCTTACCTGAGATCCTTCACGCCCTTCTTGCCGGCCACGGTTTTCTTGGGGCCCTTGCGGGTCCGGGCATTGGTCCGCGTCCGCTGCCCACGCACCGGCAAGCCGCGGCGATGACGAATGCCGCGATAGCAGCCGATGTCGCGCAGTCGCGAGATGTTCTGCGCCACTTGGCGGCGCAACTGGCCCTCGACGGTATAATCCTTGTCGAGCAAGGCCGCCAAGCGGGCTACCTCGTCTTCGTGCAGATCGCGGGCCTTGGCCTGCGGATCGACGCCCGCCTTGTGGCACAGCTCGCGCGCAGTCTGCGGTCCGACGCCGTAAAGGTAGGTCAGCGAGATCACCGTCGGGCGATCATTGGGAATGTCAACGCCCAGCAAACGCGGCATAAAACTCAACTCCTAAATAGCGCCGAGCCTACCAGCCCGACACGGCAATCCCACGGCGACGGCCCTACCGCAACGGCAAATCGCGCGGCCAAAAGGCTTGGCTCTCCGCGCGCGATCGGAAACGAGAGGATGGAAAACCCGCTGACATCCAACGGCATCCGCCCCCGACTCCTTGAACCCCCCGAACTTTGTTAACCGCGAACTCTGTTAATCCTGACGCGCTTAACCCTGACGCTGCTTGTGTCGGGGGTTGTTGCAAACCACGAACACCACGCCCCGGCGACGGACGATCTTGCAGTTTTCACAAATTCGCTTGACGCTGGCGCGGACTTTCATGGCTGTGGATACATCCTCGCGGATTGCTATTGGTCCAAAGCACTTGAATATAAACCGGGATGGGCGATTGGTTCAAGGCCCCTCAGGCCAGATTTTGTCGCCTAAAGGCCGGCAGGGGTCGCGGCAGCCACTATTTCCTGTCCTTTGGCCCCAGAGGACCGGTCAACACCCAGGGGCCGTCTTCAGTCATGGCGATCGTATGCTCGAAATGAGCACTTGGCCGGCTGTCTTGGGTGGCCTGGGTCCAAAAGTCGGGCAAACTCTTGACATGTTTCGTGCCCATGTTGACCATCGGCTCCACCGCAATCACCAATCCGGGCTCCAGCGCAAAATCGCCGTTGCGGCGCAGTTGGGCGCTGACGAAATTAGGGACCTGCGGGTCTTCGTGCATTTCGCGGCCGATGCCGTGCCCCACGAAGCTTTCGACCACCGCAAAGCCCGCGTCGCGGACGAAAGTGCCCATTTCGCCGGCGACCTCGCTCCAGCGGTTGCGCTTGCCCATCAGGTCGATGGCCAATTCCAACACGCCTCGGGTGACATCGAGCAGCCGTTCGACCTGCGGGTCGATCTTGTCCACTGGATGCGTGACGGCCGAGTCACCGCACCAGCCCTCGAACTTGCAGCCGGTGTCGATGCTGACGATATCCCCCTCGCGCAGCACGCGCTTGCCGGGGATTCCGTGCACAACCTCTTCGTTGACCGAGATGCACGTCACGGCCGGAAAGGGCACCTTGCCCGGCACGCCCTTGAACAGCGGTATGGCATTATGTTCGGCGAAGAACTTTTCCACGGCAGCGTCGATTTCGCCGGTCGTGATTCCCGGACGCACCAGCGCAGCGGCGATCTGGTGGGCTTGCCAAACCAGCAGCCCTGCCTTGCGCATCTGGGCGATTTCACGCGGCGAACGGAGAATATGCACGCTGTGGTCAACTCCTCAACTGTTAGGTTTGATGTTCGGTTCGGCCCCGCTTCAATGAATCAAACGCTCATGGCCTTTTTTTTGATTTGGCTGATCACCGCTTTGATCCGACCGAAGACCTCTTCGGGGGGGCCGCCGCCGTCGATCTCAAACAGCCGTCCTTGCCGGGCGTAGTAATCAGACAATGGCGCTGTCTGCCGGGCATACTGTCGGAGCCGTTCCCGGACGACCTCCGGCCGATCATCATCGCGCCCCCGTCCGGCCAGGCGTTTGACGAGCTCCTCGGAATCGGCTTTCAATTCCAAAGCCGCGGTCAAAGGCGTGCCGCGGCGCTGTAAAAGCTCGTCCAGGGCCTGGGCCTGTCCCAACGTGCGGGGAAACCCGTCGAGCAAGCAGCCCTCCTGGCAATCACCCTGGTCGAGCCGCTTGCCGACCAATTGCAGAATGATCGGATCGGGAACCAGTTTTCCTTGCGCCATGTACTGCTCGGCGAGCAGGCCCAAATCCGAGCCTTCCTGACAGGCTTGTCGCAGCATATCGCCGGTGGAGAGGTGCGGAACGTTCAAGAAATTGACCAACCGCACCGATTGCGTGCCTTTGCCTACCCCAGGCGGACCCATGAGAACTATCCGCATGTTCGTCTCGCGTGCGCAAACGACTGTCACGGCCCAGCTCACCCCCGGAACAGAGCACAGCTAGGTTTTCTCCAGCAGGCCCCGATAATTCCGCATCACCAGATGACTATCGATTTTCTGTACCAGGTCGAAGGCCACACTGACTGCAATCAGCAAGCCGGTGCCGCCGAAGAAACTGGCAACCTGGAACGGAACCGAAAAAATGCCGGCGATCACCGTGGGGGTGATTGCCACCACGGCCAAAAACCCGGCCCCGACATAGGTGATGCGGACCATCACTTTTTCCAAATAGTCGGCCGTCCGCTTGCCTGGCCGATAGCCCGGAATGAACGTGCCGAAGCTCTTGAGGTTTTCCGACATATCCTTCGGATTGAAGGTGATGGCGGTCCAAAAATAGCAGAAGAAATAGATCAAAACCACGTACAGCACGTTGTAAACGAACGAAGTGCCGCGCGTGAAGACGTCGTGCAGTCCCTGCAACCAGGCATAGGGATACGCGCTGGCGAGTTGCGCGAAGATGAGCGAGGGAAACATCAGCAAGCTGCTGGCAAAAATGATCGGCATCACGCCCGCCTGGTTGACCCGCAAAGGCAAGTATTGCCGTGTTCCGCCGTAGACTCGGCGGCCGCGGACGTGCTTGGCGCTTTGCGTGGGAATGCGGCGCTGGCCCAGGGTGATGAACACGACGCAGGCCACCACGGCCACGAACAGGACCATCAGCAAGATCAGCACTTCCAGCCCGAGTTTGCCCGCGCCGCCGCCCAGCTCGAGCGACGCCTCGCTGAACAGTCGGTAGCCGGCTCCCGGCATTCCCGCCAAAATGCCCGCCATAATAATCAAGCTTATGCCATTGCCGATGCCGAACTCGTCAATCTGCTCGCCCAGCCACATCAGGAAAATCGTGCCGGCGGTCATCGTCATCACGGTGACCAATTGCCAGCCAAGGCTGAGCTTATCGTTGACCAGGAACGAATCGAGCACCAGGTGGTTTCCGATCAGGAAGCCGAGGTAGGCCCAGCTTTGCCCGATGCACAGCACGACGGTGGCATAGCGGGTGTACTCGTTGATTTTTTTGCGGCCGCTTTCGCCTTCTTTTTGCAAGCGTTCCAAGGGCCCCCAGACGCTGCCCAAGAGCTGAAAAATAATCGAGGCGGAAATGTAGGGCATGATGCCCAGTCCGAAAATCGTGATTTGATTCAGTTGGGCGGCGCTGAACACGGCCACTTGCGCGAAAACCTGGCCCATGCCGCCGCTGGTTTTGAAGAACGCCGTCATCTGGCTCTGATCGATGATCGGCAGGGGGATTTGCCAGCCCACGCGATACACGGCCAGCAGGCCGAGCGTGAAGAGGATCTTCTTCCGCAATTCGGGAATCGTGAAGACGACGCGAATTTTTTCCCACATGGCTCGATCCGTCCTTTGAGGCGCAAGGCCGTGAGAGGCCGAAAAATTGTTCCACCCCGGTCCTTGGGCGAAAAATGTTTATGATTTGTCGCTGTTCGACTCGGGCACCAGCCCCGAGGGCCGGCACGCTCAACGGCGCGTCTGATTTATTTGACTGGCTTGGCGACGCGTTTGGCAACGCCTTTGACGACGGGTCTTTTGCCTGGGATTACGATCGCCTGGCCTCCGCACTTTTCGATCTTGGCCAGGGCGGATTGGCTGAAGCGATGCGCCGTGATCTTGAGCTTTTTGGTCAGTTCTCCATCGCCCAATATTTTCAATTCGTCGTAGCGGCCCTTGGCCAGGTTCTTGGCCCGCAACGACTCGAGCGTGACTTCCTCGCCGCTCAGATAGGCGGCTTCCAAATCGCCGACGTTGACCGCGGCGACGACCTTGCCCCAGGCATTGTTGAACCCGCGCTTGGGAATGCGGCGAATCAAGGGGGACGCGCCACCCTCGAAGATCGGGCTGGCCGACCAGCCGGCCAAAGCGCCCTGACCCTTGTGACCGCGACCGCTCGTCTTGCCGTGTCCCGAACCGGGGCCCCGGCCGACGCGCTTGCGCTTCTTGTGCTTGTGAATGCCCCGATTTACGTCCGTTAAATTCATGTCAGCGTAACTCCTCGCAAGCGTTCCACTTCGTGGCGCGTGCGCAGTTGGTCGAGCGCGGCCATGGCGGCCTTCACCAGGTTCGTGGGGTTATTGGAGCCAAAGCTCTTGGTCAAAATATTATGAATGCCGGCGGCCTCGCATACGGCCCGCACGGCGCTGCCGGCGATCACGCCGGTGCCCGGACTGGCGGGAACCAACACCACGCGGGCCGCTCCGTAGCGGCCTTCGACCTGGTGAGGAATGGTGCCCTGGTCGATGGCAATTTCGATCATGCTGCGGGAACCGTCCTTGACCGCCTTTTCGACGCTGGGGGGCACTTCGTTGGCCTTGCCGTAGCCCCAGCCGACTTTGCCCTTGCCGTTGCCCACCACGACCATGGCCGCGAAGCTGAAGCGGCGGCCGCCCTTGACCACCGCGGCGCAGCGCTTGATCTTGATGACCTTGTCGATCAATTCCCCTCGGTTCTGTTCAGCGGACACTGAATGCTCCTGTCTTTCGTCGCAACCTGGCTTCGTTTGTGAGGTAGCCTCATTCTATCCGAAGCGGCGGTTGTCTAGAATCTCACGACGGGTTTTAAAAACTCAAGCCTGCCTCGCGGGCCGCATCGGCCAAGGCCGCCACGCGACCATGATACTGGCACCCTCCTCGGTCGAAGGCCACTTGTTTAATGCCAGCGGCCAGGGCCCGCTCGGCGATCGCTTTGCCGACCGCCTGCGCAGCCGCCTTGTTGCCGCCGTAGCGCAATTGGCCGAGCACCTCCTTATCGGTGCTGCTGGCGGCGACCAGCGTGCGGCCGACGCTATCGTCGATGACCTGCACGTACATGTGCTTATGGCTGCGAAAGACGGTCAGCCGCGGTCGCGTCGGAATGCCGCGAACTCGCTTGCGAACGCGAAATTGCCGCCGCTCGCGCTGCCGTAAAATTGCCTTTTCGTGATTCATCCTCGCACCACCTCGATGTTACTTCGTCATGGCCTTGCCAGCCTTGCGGCGCACCACCTCACCGTCATAACGCACACCCTTGCCTTTGTAGGGCTCGGGCTTGCGGACGGCGCGGGCTTCGGCGGCAAACTGGCCGACCATTTGTTTATCGCTCCCCTTGATCACGATGTGCGTCTGGTCCGGGCAGGTAACGGTCAGACCGGCGGGAATCGGCAGGTGAACCTCGTTGGCGAATCCAACGCGCAGTTGAAGCTGTCCCTTTTGGACGGCTGCCAGGTAGCCGACGCCCACGATCTCCAGCTTCTTCTCGTATCCCTTGGTGACGCCGTGGACCATGTTGGCGATAATCGCGCGGCTCAAGCCGTGGAGCGCCCGGGCCTGTCGGGTATCGGCATGGCGCGCGACGGTGACCTGCTTTTTCGCCTCGTCGAAAGTCGCCGTGACCTCGGGGCGCAGACCCCAAGACAGCTTGCCCAGGGGGCCTTCGATCGAGATCTGATTGCCCGCCACGCCGACTTTTACGCCCGCGGGTACGGCCACCGGTTGTTTACCAATTCGCGACATCGCTTTCTCACCTTTGCGCTACGATGCTACCACAATTCGCACAACACCTCGCCGCCGAGATTCCGCTGCCGCGCTTCGCGATCGCTGATCACGCCCCGGCTGGTGCTGATAATGGAAATTCCCAGGCCGTTGAGCACGGGCCGCAGCCCGTCGGCGCGGCGATACACCCGGCGACCCGGCTTGCTGATCCGCCGGATGTGGCGGATCACGCGCTCACCGTTGGGGCCATATTTCAATTCAATTCTTAGTTCGGCGACGGCCTCGCCGTCGGTTTCCTGCCAGCCCCAGATGTAGCCTTCGCGCTTGAGCACTTCGGCCAGGCCGCGCTTCACTTTCGACAGCGGCATGGTTACATGGGGTCGTTCGACGCGCACCGCGTTGCGAATGCGGGTCAACATATCGGCGATGGGATCGGTCATCATGTTCGGTAGGGTCCCTTTTACCAACTCGCCTTCTTAACGCCAGGAATCAGCCCCTCGTCCGCCAACTCGCGGAAACAAATACGGCAGACTCCAAACTTGCGAAACACCGCCCGCGGACGGCCGCAGATTTTGCACCGCCGCACGCGACGGCTGGTGAACTTGGGCTCACGCAGAGCCGCGGCAATTTTCGATTTGCTCGCCATGCAATTTCCTGTGTGAAAAAAACGTCTTTCTCGCGAATGCCACGGGTCAGCCGCCTGCCCCGTGCCGTTGTCTTACTCGCTACACCGCAAGCGGTATGCGGGCTGCTTTTCGCCGAATTGTCATTTTACGATTCCCCTACGCCGCGGGTACCTTGCCTTGCACCTCTTCGGTCTTGAAGGGCATGCCAAACGCTCGCAACAACTCGCGCGACTCCTCATTGCTGCCGCCCGAAATCACCAAGGTCACATTCATCCCCTGCGTCCGCGTGAACTTGTCCGGATTGAGCTCCGGGAACACCAATTGTTCCGACAGGCCCAGGCTGTAGTTGCCGTGGCCGTCAAACGCGTTGGGATTCAGCCCGCGGAAGTCACGCACCCGGGGCAACGCCAAGGAAATCAAACGATCCAAAAACTCGTACATTCGCAGTCCGCGGATGGTCACTTTGCAACCGATCGGCATGTCCTCCCGCAAGCGAAAGTTGGCGATCGCCACGCGGCTCTTGGTCACCAGCGGTTTTTGACCGCTGATCACGGCCAGCGCCGCGCTGGCGTCTTCAATATGCTTCTTTTCCGTGATCGCGCTGCCGACGCCCATGTTGATCACAATTTTTTCCAGCCTCGGCAGGGCGTGCGGATTCGAACGGCCCAACTTTTTCGCCAGCGCCGGACGGATTTCTTTCTCGTAGCGCTCCAACAGGCGCGGCGCGACGGGCGCGACCTGCTGCTTGGGCGCTGCGGCGGTTTTGCTTTTCTTAGCCATATTTCAATCAGCCAAATAGCTCGTGTTCAATAACGGGTTCTTATTTGCCGGCGTGCATCGCCCGGGGCGGTGCGATGATGCCGATCGCGGCTTTGCATTTCTTGCAGTACCGCTCCTTGGTACCGTCCGGCCGAAAGCGGGCGCCGGTACGGGCCGGCCTGCCGCAGGCCGTGCACACCAACATCACGTTGGAAATCGAAACGGGCATCTCTTTCGACAGCCGTCCGCCTTGCAGGTTCTTCTGGCTGCGGCGTATGTGCCGGTAGACCCGGTTCACGCCCTCGACGACGACTTTCCGCTCGTCGCGCAGCACCTTGAGCACCTTGCCGCGGACGCGATCCTCGCCGGCAATCACTTCCACAATGTCATCCACTCGAATATGCATCACACCACCTCGCTGGCGAGGCTCACGATTTTCATGAAGTTCCGGTCACGCAGCTCGCGGGCCACCGCGCCGAAAATGCGCGTGCCGCGAGGGTTTTTGTCGGCGTCGATGATCACCACCGCGTTGTTGTCGAAACGCACGTAGCTGCCGTCCGAGCGCCGCGTCGGTTTCTTGCAGCGAACGACCACCCCGCGAACGACGCTTTTCTTCTTGATGTCGCTGCCGGGGATTACACTCTTGACGCTACAGACCACGACATCTCCCAGCCCTGCCGTGCGCCGGTGAGTGCCGCCCAGCACCTTGATGCACATGACCTCTTTGGCCCCTGTGTTGTCGGCGACATTCATCCTGGTCTGCATCTGAATCATGATTCACACCTGAGAAAACTACTGAGTCCGCTTATCCGGCCGTCTCTATTCGGTTGCTTGAGCTTCAAATGTCCAACTCGTCCTTGGCCGCCGCCCGCATGGCCGCAATGTCGACCAAACGGCTTTTGGTGACCACCCGCACCAGCTCCCAGCGCTTGGTCTTGGAGCGTGGACGCGATTCGCGAATCTCCACCGTGTCGCCGACGTGAGCCTCTTCGGCCTCGTCGTGGACGTGGCAGACTGTCTTGCGACGCAGGATTTTTCCGTACTTGGGATGCCGCACCAGCCGCGGGATCTCGACCCGGCGCGTTTTGGCCATCTTGTCACTCGTGACCACACCGATGGAAAGGTTCTTGGGCATAGGATTGTTTGTCTGCTTTGTGTTTGGTTACAGCTTGGCAGCCGCGGCCGCCCGCTGGGTTTGAATCGTCTTCACTCGAGCAATCAGCCGCCGTTGCTTGCGCAATTCGCTGGGGGCATCCAGCCTTTCGGTCTGCGCTTGGATCCGCATCCGGAACAGGCTTTCCGCGGCTTCCTTCAGCGTGAGCACCAACTGCTCGTCGCTCATCTCGCGTAGTTCAGTCGCTTTGGTCATAGGTTCGTCGCGCTCTTGGCGTCCCGCGTAGCGTGTGCCACTGGCTTTGCCAATGCAAAATCATCCGGTTGTCCATCAATGGCCGAGCCAGTGGCACACGACTCGCAACGGTGTTTGGCTGGAAATAGTGTTTGGTTCACTTCCCTGGAAGTCTAGGCCGTGCGGCGTTTCAAGAACCTGACGCGCACGGGCATCTTATGGGCCAACCGCGAGAAGCAGATGCGAGCCGCCTCTTCGGTGACCCCCGAAATTTCGTATAACACCGTGCCCGGACGTACCACGCTCGCCCAAAACTCGGGTTCACCCTTTCCCTTGCCCATGCGGGTTTCCAAGGGAATCGAGGTGACCGACTTGTGCGGGAAGACGCGGATATACAACCGGCCTTCGTTGCG
>JACQFF010000323.1 GCA_016200205.1 Planctomycetia bacterium | reverse complement strand
CCTGTGCGCCACGGATTACCGAATAGCACACGATGTCGAAAATGAGCTTGGCGGTTGTTATTTACAGCGTCGTGTATCTGTTTTCTCGAGGAAATCACGATTAGGCGCATCGGACAGGAGGTATAGCGCCGGCCCAATTCGCTATTTCTCGGGATATTAGAGCGACCGTAGCCAGGAACATCCGGCCAATGGCCGCCGAAGGACGTTTGTGCTCTGCCAAAACGAAAATGGCTGCCGCGGCAAGCCCAAGTTCGTGGCAGTAGTTAGGTCTGAAATGTGTTGCGAAAACGAAAGGCACTTTCCATGCCCAATCCAGCGTTATTAAAGAATTCCGGGTAGTGTTTATTGAAAAACGCGATACTTGGGCTGTCTTAGCGGGTTTCATGCCTCAGAGGAGCATGAAACCCATGAAACGCGCCCGTCAAATTACGCTTACCAACGCGGAACGAAGCGTCCTGCTGCGGTGGTCTCGCGACCAACGCGCTCCAGCCCGCCTGGTGCTGCGGGCGCGAATTGTGTTGTTGGCCGCCAAAGGTCTCTTGAACCAAGAGATCGCCGCAAAATTGGGGACATTGAAGAAGACGGTCGGGTTGTGGCGAAGACGGTTTGCCGAGCAGCGGCTGGCCGGAATCGAACGCGACGCCACCCGCCCGGGCCCCAGGCCGCCGATTCCCACGTCCGTAATTCGAAAGATCCTCCGGAAAACCACCACCGAAAATCCCACCGCCGCGCCCAATTGGAGTACCCGCACGATGGCCAAGGCAGTCGGCGTAAGCCACGCAACCGTGCAACGTGTCTGGTCGGCCAATGGATTGAAGCCGCACTTGCTGCGCACGGGCAAAGTCTTCAGCGACCCGCACTTCGTTGAATAACCGGCAACTGTGGCTGGCGCGAGGCTGCTTTATCATTGACACCAAAAGCGAGGCAATTCCGCGACTTGATTTAATCAATGCCTGTGCCGTGACGCGTTCCGCGGCGTCCGTGGGCTGGCCCAGGCCATTCGAAAGTAAGCTGATCCGCCAAGCGCCGCGGACCGCGGCGTTGTTTCGTTCGAGCGGGTCGAGGCTATTCTGGCAAAAATCCGCGCCCCGGCCGTCCCGGATAAATCCCCATCTGTTTGAGACACCAGTTCAGCTTAGTGTCCGCGACTGTCACGTCAATAGAAATCTGACAGTTCGACCACGATTCTTTGGGCGGGGTGCTAGGACGGCCCCCTGAAGTAGCTTCCTGCGCGGGGCGGGTTCGTTGAGAACGCGACAGTTAGGCACGATCAATGCGAAGCCACTTCGACTCTTCGCCAACATGGGGATTATTGCAGCCGCTCCGCTCACCTCACCGCGAAATGTCGCCTGTATTCTTCGGCTGATCCTTATTTCAGCGCGGCTTCGTAAAGCCGGCCGGCAGCACCCCAATCGATCACATTGTAAAAGCTGGCGATATAGTCGGGACGGCGATTCTGGTAGAGCAGATAGTAGGCATGCTCCCAGACGTCGATGCCCAACACGGGGACGTTTCCGCGCATGAGTGGGCTATCCTGATTGCCGGTGCTTTCAACCACGAGTTTTTTCGCTTTGTCGACGCTCAGCCAAGCCCAACCGCTGCCGAAGCGACCGGCCGCCGCGGCACTGAACGATTGTTTGAACGCGTCGAAGCCTCCCAATTGGGCCTTGATGGCATCGGCCAATTTGCCGCTTGGCTGTCCACCCTTGCCCGGGCCGATGGTGGTCCAAAACATTGAATGATTCGCGTGCCCGCCCCCATGATTTCGAACCGCGGTCCGGATGTTCTCCGGCACCTTGTCGATAGTGCGCAGCAACTGCTCGATCGGCTGCTTGTCGAATTCGGTGTTCTCAATGGCCTTGTTCAAATTCGTGACATACGCGGCATGATGCTTGTCGTGATGGATCTCCATCGTTCGGGCATCGATGTGGGGCTCCAGAGCATTGAACGCGTAAGGCAGCGGGGGGAGTTGGTAAGGCATGTTTATTTCCTCCTTACAGGTAAAATTTCGGTAAGCTTCCTGCCCGGCGAATGCCGGGTCAGGGTCTTCTTCGGCAGCACGACGGATAGTTCAATTCGACCGGAAGCATACCCGATAATCGCCGAACTGACAATCGGCCGAAGCGCACGGCGGTCGTTTGTGACATTGAAGTGGAACGTGCTTTAGCGAACTGTCGATCCGTTGATTTAAGAGCCTATCCGAGAACGATCTCGGAGAACGGGACAGTCCCATTTTGCTCCCCGACCATCCTGCGGATGGTGCCCGCCGCAAAATCGGGACAGTCCCCGACGGTTCTCGGATAGGCTCTAAGCCGAGGACTGCCGGCGCGTTGGTGGTTCAAGAGGGAGTGGCCGGCAACGGCGCTGGCGCTGCGTCCGCGTGGGTTCCATCCCAGAAAGCCGTGAGCAAGGGTGGACCATCCTTGCGTGTCCGCCTCGATCGCCGGCCATCACTCTCGTTTTTTCAGCAACGGCGACAGCATGTTGGCGGCGCGGCGCGTCGTGCCCGAGTCGGGAAATTGCGTGTCTTCGCTAGCCATCAGATACGATTTGATTGCGGCGACGATGGAATTGGCTTGGAGAGTCACATTCCGGACCTTTCGATCGCGGGCTCGCTTGACGCGAATGGCCGTCCACACCCGAGTGCGCGAAAGTTGGCCCACGGCACGCCCATCCACGGTGGTGGCCGGCACTCGATGTTCCAAAAACGCAAGCTCCACCAGAAAGGGAACGCATCGGTCGGTACGCCGCCGACCTGGTTTCTCGAAGCCAGATGCGATTTGCAACTCCAGCCGATCGGCTTTGATCGACAGGATCTCGGCATCGTGATCGAGCAGAAACCCGCGCAGTTTTTCAATGGCGATGTTCAAGGGAACGGCAGTGACAAGCACCGTTTCAATCAAGAATTCGTCCTGGTCGGCGGGCTGCAACGGTCGCGCATCCCGAGGATTGCCGCCGACTTCGTCGATCCCATTTCCCAATTGCACCACGACGTTTCGCCCCAACTGCTTGGCTTCGAACATTGCGCGATCGGCACGACGCAACATCGACTCGGGGCTATCGCCGGGCTGGATTTCCGTGACGCCGAAACTGGCGGTTACAATCTCGCCATTCAGGGCGGGCTGCGGCAGTTCGCTCATCGATTTGCGCAACTGCTCCGCGCGTCGGGTGGCCGCGGCGTTGTTGCAATCCGCACAGAGGACGATGAATTCTTCGCCGCCGTAACGAGCCACCAAGTCTCCCGAGCGGCATTCGCTTCTCAACAATTGCCCAAAGGACTTCAATACTTCGTCGCCGGCCTGATGCCCGTAGGTGTCATTCACCGATTTGAAATGGTCGATGTCACACATGATCATGCTGCACGGGAGTTGCCGCTCCTGATGAGCGCCGATGAACAGTTGATGCGTGCGGTCGAACTCCGCTCGATTGGCAACTTGAGTTAACGGGTCCTTGGTGGCTTTTTCGTGCAGGTTCTGGCAGCGCTCTTCCAACGATGCTTCCCCAGATGCATCGTGCAGGAGCATCGCCGCGCCATAAGTAATGCCGTCGGGTCCGACGACCGGCACGGTGTGGACATCCACCGCGACGGGACGATTGTTGCGATTTGCCACCAACAAACGGCGCAGCGACTGCACGCCGGTCGTCACCGAATAGTTGATGGGGCATTCCAATTTATCCAGCGCCCCGATGGATGCGTCACGCATCCCGATCAACGCCGGCGACCAGGCGCGGCGGCACACGCTCGCAGCGGAAATGCCCGTCAGTCGCTCGGCACCGCGATTCCAAAGGATGACCTGCATGTTGCGGTCGACAAAAATCACCGCATCGTACATGCTGTCGAGCAGCTTCTGCCGAAACAGCGATTCGGGCTCGGAAATGGCCGCGGGCTGCGCCAATATCGTCAGATTCCGCCAAAAGCGGTTCGATTGGCGCGGATCAAGTTTTGCCAACCAATGGCCAACGACTTTTCGATGCAATTGAACCGTGATTTGCAATTCGCTGTACGACTTGACAAGATCGGGGTCGAATTGTGTTCCGGCGCGGCTGAATAACTCGTGTAACGCCCGTTCGCGCGACATCGCCGCTCGGTACACCTGGTCCGAGGTCATCGAATCGAAAGCGTCGACAACGGCCAGGATCCGCCCTCCGGCGGGAATGTCGTTGGCCAACAGAGGATAATTCAATCGACTCCCGTCATACCAGCCGGCCGAGTGACGAATGATCTCGACGATCGCGCGCGAGGGACAACAGTTCGACAGAATGTCGAGCCCTGACAATCGATACTGGTCCATCAATTGGGCTTCGTCCTCGGCTAGCGGACCCGGCTTGAGCAGCAGGCGATCGGGAGCTCCGATCTTTCCGATATCGTGCAGTAGCGCCGCGACTTCCAACTCATCGCGCTGATCGGGTTCCAACCCCAACGCAAATGCCCAGGATGAACAGCCGAGCGCCACACGCAGCGAATGGGCGGCGGTCGGCGAATGCTTGTGCCTCAGCGCGGTGAACAGGCTGCTGGCAATTCCCAATCGCACTTCGACCAGCCGGTTTTCATACGCCGCATGGGACGATTGCGAAAACCCGGCGGTCGGTTCAAGGTCCTGCAGCAGGGAAGTCAACTGCTCTATCGAGCGCTCCACCGGCGGCAGAGCCTCGTCCGCGCGTGGCGCAGGGTCCAGCGATTCATCGCTCGCCTTGGGATTTTGCGCCATCGTCTGCGACCTCGGTTGTCCGTCCAATGCCCGAACGACCCGACGTTTCTGCCCCGCCGTTCGCCAGATTGGTGCATCAAACTGCTCCTGAAAACTTAGGTCACGGTCGGGGGGTCGTCAAAACGGTGAAAACGAGAATGCCGGGCACGCCCGAAATTAGCGGTCGTGGGGGTTGAAAGGCTTGGACTCTACCTTATGACGCGGACCGATGGCGGCCGATTGTGCCCAGATCCGTCTTGCGCCTCGGCCTTTGTTTCCACCCACGGGTCTCGTGTGCGATCGTCTTCGCACGAAAACTCTCGCCAGCTTGCCTCGTCGGCTCATGAATCGAGCACAGCCTGAATTCTGGGCGCGGTATGTACAGTCCTCTGCTGAAAAATGCCGAATCCGAAAAAGACGGGAAACTCCGCCGAAATGTCGAAATCCCACCGCCCGTCGTTCGAACTCCACACCGACCGCTGTCTCCCGACGCGTACCCGTCGCGCTGATTGCTGTGTTATTTCATGACTCTACGCCACGACCGTCGCCGCCTTCTGTTTACCGAGGATTCGCCGGGCGGCGGGCCGAGTTCGCCGGACGATGGGCCGATTCGCATTGCCCCCGATACGGATCGCGAGGTCAAGCCCGCGCAACGAGCCTACGCGACCGCGGCTCGCTTCGACCGCCAGCGACGGATTCACGATCTTTTGCCGGCGCGCTACCTGGCGATTGCGCTAGTCGTCGCGACCGGATTGCTGCTCGTGGGCGGCATCGAACTGTTGCACGTTTGGGCAGGCTCGTTGGCGCGCTTCTTGAAGCCCGAGGATACCGCGCCGTTGGAGCTGACCGGGACGCGAAATATCAGCCAATGGTTTGCGTCGATGCTGCTCGGCGTAATCGGCCTGGCCGCGATTTTCATTTATTCACTCCGGCGACATCGCGTGGATGATTACCACGGCCGGTACCGCATTTGGCTTTGGACGGCCATGGCCTGCATGCTCGTGAGCCTTGGAGAAACCACCGACCTAGTCCTCTTCGCTCAAGGAGTCGGTCGCCGCGTGGCAAGTGATTGCGGCCTGGCCGAAGGAATCGTTTGGCCTTCGGTTCTCGGCATTGTGCTGACCGTGTTGGGGATTCGCATGGTCATCGAAATTCGGGCATGTCGCGCGGCCCTGGCCACCTTGGCGCTCGGCACGGCGAGCTTTCTCGCGGCCGCCGCCGTTGAACATGGTTGGCTGATGTCAATGTCCGAATCGGCCAAACCACTCGTCGCGCGCGGTTGCTGGCTGGTCGGATACGTATTCACGTTTGGCATGTTTCTCCTGTACGCCAGGCACGTGATGCTCGAAATCGAAGGCCTGGCGGTGGTGCCGCCATCCAAATCCAATCTGTCGAAGCCGAAATCAGCAGCCAACGACGGTCCCGAGCCGGTCCTAGTCGATCCGCCGCAAAAGGCGGCCCCGCTTCTGAGGAACGATTTGGGCCCGGTTCAAGGTTCATCCAGCGCCACGGGCTCGTCCTCTCGATCGCAAATGCCTGCCAGCAAGCCGCCATCGGCTGATTCGAACGTCGGGGCCGCCCGTTTCTTGTCGCGTGCCGAGCGTCGGCGGCTACGCAAAGAGGCAAAGGCGCAGTCGTAGAACTCCTAATCCGATATGGCCGGCTCCGCATTCAGCCGGCCTTGATCAGCAATCGCGCCAGAAGACCGCGTCGCAGGTCGGGCACCAGAAAGTGCCCGGTGCGCCCAACCGATCTCAGGACCGATTCGGCCGCCAGATACCCGCTGCGCACGGCGCCTTCCATCGTGGCCGGCCAATGCGTCGCCGTCCAATCACCGGCTACGAGCAGGCCCGGGATCGCGGTCTGCTGGGCTGGCCGCAGTTGATCCAACCCAGGCCGCGAGGAAAACACGGCTCCTTGCTCCGTGACCACCCGGGCGTGAAGCAGCCTGGCCGAACCGGCCGCGGGCCAAATAGCCGCCAAGTCGCGACATACCTCGCCGACGATCGCCTGGCGATCGCGTCCGGCCAATTCGCGCGAAGCGCTGATCACGACCTGATAATAATGCTCGCCGGCGGCGGTGTCTTCCCGTGGACCTCGATTGAAAATCCATTGGCTCAGTCGACCCACGATCACCGCGTGCGGCAACGACGTGATCGGACGGTCGAACCACAAGTGCACGCCCGTAATGGGCGCCGCCTTAACCTGGAGGATTTCCGCCAACCATGGCAATCTCGCGGCAACGTCGACCGTTAGCGCCTCGGAAAGCTTCGACCAGGGCAGGGCCACAATGGCGAAATCGGGTCGAACTTCTTGGCCGTCCGCGCGGACCAACATGGGGCACCCGTCCCATCCGACCCGACGAATTGGCGCGTTCAGATGAAGGTTGATACCCTGCTCGGCGAACCAGTGCTCCAGCCGCTGGCCGTATAACGTGCCCAGCGGCGCTTTGGGGATTTCGATAATGTACGCCTCTCGCGCCGCCAGAAAACCATCGATCAGAACTTTGCGTGCCGCCGACAGCGAGGCCCGATCGATTTCTTCTCCCAACGCGCTAACGAGAATCACGCTCCAAAAATGCTCTATTGCCGCCGTGGACTGGCCCTGCGAAACCAACCACTGACCGACAGTAGGCTGAGCGATATCGTCGACCACGCGGCTGCGCATCAAATTCCACAAAGTGCGCCCAATACGAAACCTGTCGGAGAGCGAAAGATATTGCAATCGCGCGAAACTCCCCAGCAAGTGCAGCGGAGCCGGCAGCCAGCGGGTGGCTTCGAGTTCATAGCGCTTGGCATCGGGGCCAATGAAGTGCAGCACGTGATCGCGGCGGAAATATTCGGCGATTCCCGTTCGCCGGCAGAAGTCAGCGAGGTTGGTGCAGCAGCCCATGCTGACGTGCTGACAATGGTCAACCATTTCGCCGGTGGACGGATCGCGAAACGACGCCGCGCGTCCGCCCAGCGATCGTCGCGCTTCGAACAGGTCCACCTGGCAGCCCGACGTGCCCAAGGCAACCGCCGCGGCCAAACCGGCCAACCCTCCGCCGACGATGGCCACCGAGGGTGCGCACTGTGCGGCGACTGAGTTCATGGCGAACTGATTTCCGCGGCATCGGCCGCCCGAGAGCGGACCAAAAACCAGTGGGTGGCAATCCGCATCTTGCGCCAACCGCTCAGCCGCACTCTCCTCGAGAGCACGTCGCCATCCAACCTCTTGATCTCCGCCAGCAAGGCACGGTAGACCGCCATCATGCTGCCAAACGCGCGCCGCCCCTCGGGCTCGAGCCATTGCTCGAGTTGGGCTGCTTCGGCGTACAGCCTTTCCGTCCGGTCGATCTCGAATCGCATCAGCGCACGAAACCGCTCGTTGCGCACGCCGGCGCGCAATTCATCGGCCGTGTATCCGAATTGATCGAGGTCTTGTTGCGGGAAATAGATCCGATTCCGCTCGGCGTCTTCTTTCAAGTCGCGCAGGATGTTGGTCATTTGAAACGCGAGGCCACATTGCCGCGCAGGCCTCTGGGCCTCGGTGATCGTGCAGCCCCAAATGCGCAGGCAGGCCAGACCCACGACCGATGCGACGCGATAACAATACGTTTCCAGTTGCTCGAAAGTCTCGTACCGGCAGGGTTCCAGGTCCATCTCCACGCCATCGATCACCTCGGTGAGGTACTCAGGCGGAATCTGAAAGGCGGCGATCGTGTCGCCAACCGCCGGCAAGATAGGATCGTCATAGACGCCTTGCATGGCCCTAGCCAGCGACTGCCGCCAGGCCTCTAAAGCCCCGCGGCGCTCGCGCACCGAATCGAAACTGTCGCCCAAATCGTCGACTCGCCGCAAGAACGCGTACAACGCGCACATCGCCAGCCGTTTCCGTTTGGGCAGCAGCAGGAAGGAATAGTAAAAACTCGACGCCGACCGCCGGGCGATGCGCTGACACTCCTGATAGCTGGCGGCCAATTCGTTCATGCGGCCAGCCTCCCGAAGCTTGGCCACTTCGTGCGCCACCAGCAGCGGGTCAAAAGCCCAAGTTGCTTCAAGCGCGAAACGCGAGGGCGCCGGCGCCAGACGTTGTAGTCCAAATCGCGAATCGCGCGCAGAATGCTCAAACCACCCGCGATAAATAGCGCGATGTCAATTCGCAATTCCGTCGGCATCAGCTCGACGAGTGCCTCTCCGCCGCGCAAATAATGTTCCGCGCGATCCACTTCCACGCGCATCGCCTGGCGAAACGCCTCGTTGTATTGGCCGCGGGCGAACATCTCGTCGGTATAGCCGGCTTGATCCAGCGTCGCGCGTGGCAGATAAACGCGATCTCGAGCCCAGTCGCGCGCCACATCCTGGCAGAAATTGGCCAATTGCAATCCGGTGCAAATCGAGTCGGAAAGCTCTCCATGCTCTTCATTGTGGCACTTTCCGACATACAAGACTAACCGCCCTACCGGATTGGCCGAATTCCGACAGTAGCCGAGCAGATCCTCGGCCGTGGCGTAGCGCGTGACCCACTGATCCTGGCGAAAGGCAGTCAAAAGTCTCGCGAAAGGTTCCGGCGGAATCGAGAACTCCTCGATCGTCGACAGCAGGGCGATAAACACCGGGTGTTCGGCCTGGCCTGAGTAGCACCGCCGGAGCTGGCCTTCCCACCAATCGAGCAGTTTCAGGCTTTCCTCGGGCTCGTCCGTTTCGTCGGCCAGATCGTCGGCCCAGCGGCAGTAAGCGTAAACCGCGTAAAAATGGGGCAGCAAATGGCGCGGCAACAGCCAACTGGCCACCGTAAAATTCTCGTAATGCCCGCGCGCCAGGTTGCGGCAATACGCCACTGCCTCGGCACGGGCGAGAGGCTCTGCTCGGCGCGCGTGGGGTCCGTATCGGGCAAGTTCGGTTGCTACGGAAAACTGCGACATCGCAATGCCGATTCCATTCTGGTGTGGAGCCTATTAATTAGGCCCATCCGGGGTGGCCCAAACAGCATTGTCTGTCTGGGTCGCGAAGCGACAAGAGGTGGTGCGACGCGCAAGCCAGCACGTCGTGTGCCTGCCGCACACAGACACGCACCCTGCCGGGACCACCCCTGTGCACGAATTCTCGAAAAGGGATGACTTCGCGTCTGATTGAAGCATGACTCGAACGCCTGACGGTCGGCTTGAGGCGAAACGTTCACCGCGTCTATCCAATCCTTGGCGCGTGCATTATGATGAATCGTCGGCCCGTTGCAAAGTCTTGTAGCAGCCATCCCTGGGGCAACCCGCGCAGCCATCGACGATGCAAGCACGAATCCTTCCCCATTACTCCGTATGAGAATCATCCTCGCCAGTCCGCGCGGTTTTTGTGCGGGCGTGAACATGGCCATCGAGACGCTGAAGCTGGCGATCAAGCTCTTCGGCAGGCCGATCTACGTGTACCACGAAATTGTACACAACAAACACGTCGTCGAGCGGTTCCGGGCCATGGGAGCGGTGTTCGTCGAGAGCCTTTTGGAAGTGCCCGAGGGCGCACACCTGCTCTATTCGGCCCACGGCGTCTCGCCCGAAATTCGCCGTATTTCGCTCGAGCGCAATCTGAAGGCCATCGACGCCACCTGCCCGCTGGTGATCAAGGTGCATTTGGAAGCGGTGCGCTACGCCAAGCATGGCTATACGATCGTGTTGATTGGCCACGAAGGGCACGACGAAGTGATCGGCACGATGGGCGAAGCGCCCGAGGCGATTGTGCTGGTCGAATCGCCCGATGACGTCGACCGGCTGGAGTTGACGACGCCGAAGCTGGCCTATTTGACGCAAACCACGCTGTCGGTCGACGATGCCAATCGAATCATCGCCCGGCTCAAGCAGCGGTTTCCGCACATCGTCGGCCCGCCGAAAGAAGATATCTGCTACGCCACCCAAAACCGGCAAGAGGCGGTGCGCGTCTTGGCCCTCGAAGCCAACGTCGCCTTGGTATTGGGATCGCAAAACAGCTCCAACAGCCAGCGATTGGCCGAGCTCGCCGTGGAATCGGGCGTCGCTGCTCATCTGATCGACGGACCGGCCGACATCGACATGCGTTGGTTCCAAGCCACCGATACCGTGCTGATCACCGCCGGCGCCAGCGCCCCGGAAACCGTGGTCGAGCAATGCGTCAAGCTGCTCGAAGATCATTTCGGCGCCACGGTCGAATCACACTCGATCCGCGAAGAAGAAGTGTATTTTCCCTTGCCCAAAGAATTTCGGCACATGGCGGGCAGCCGATCCTAGCGTAGCAACGGGGAGTGGGTCGTGCTCAAGTTCCCGTGCACCTTGTGTGAGAGGGTTACGGCAAGGGGGCTTGAACGAGGCATGATCACCCTCAAGAGCGGCCCTCTCCCATCGATGGAACGGGAAGTTTGGGAATTCCTGGTCCCCACTTAGCGCGATCGCGCCTGCCGATGCACATCAGCGACCTGGAACTGTTCGTCATCGAGTTGCCCGCCAGCGGCGGCGCCGTGCGCTCGCTGGTGGTTCGCCTGGCTACCGATTCAGGCCTGGAGGGCTGGGGCGAAACCCGCAAAGCCTGGCGACCGGGCGAACTTGCGGCCCGCCGCGGCGCGCTGTTGAGCGTGTTGGCCGGCCGCGAGGTGTTCGACGTCGAATCCATGCTGGCCTTGGACGCGCTAGGCGATCGGGCGGTGGCCTGTGCCGTTGAAATGGCACTCTGGGACCTGATCGCTCGCGCGGCCGAACAGCCCCTCTGCCACCTGTTTGGGGGCGGCTATCGGCAGCGCGTTCCGCTATCGGTCCGCTTGCCCGCCGGCGCGGCCGAAACGGTCGCGCATTGGTCGCGTGCCTTCTCCGCTCAAGCGGTCCAATCGCAGATGATCACTTCGAGTGGGTCGCCGGAGGCCGATTTGAAACTGCTGGCCGCCGTGCGCGAGGCTTGTGAAGACCGCGTCCAATTCCGCCTCGACGCCCGCGGTCAATACGATTTGCCGAAGGCCCTGCACCTGTGCGCGGCCCTGGAGCCGGGTAGCGTGCAGTTCGTGCTTGATCCGCTCGCTGGCGGTCAGCCCGAGCGGCTCCCGGCGCTGCGCTCGGTGTCCGGGGTTCCGCTGGGCGTGTTCGCGGGAATCGAGCGGCCGGCCGATATTTTCCACCTGGCCTGCGCGAATGCCGCCGCGTTCGTGGTCGTCGATCCCGTACAAGTCGGAGGATTGTTGCGTGCGCGACAATGTGGGGCGGTCGCCGAAGCCGCCGGACTAGCAGCCAGTTTGCGCATCGAGGGTACCTCGGGCCTGGCCCTGGCGGCCAGCTTGCAACTGGCAGCCGCCACGCCCAGCTTCATCAGTGGCCACGAATGTTCGTACCCCAAACTTCAAGACGACATCCTGGCCGAGCCGCTGCGCATTGTCGATGGCATGGTGGCGGTGCCATCCGCCCCGGGTCTGGGCGTTGCAGTCGACCGCGACAAGCTCGACTTGTATCAAGTGGGTGGATGAGCTTTGGCGCGGACCCACGAAACCGCTCGCTGCAACTGGCGGCTTGCCTTCGCAAGACTACCCTTGCAGATAGCTCTTCAGATAATGGTTTTCCATCGTGAGCCGATCGTGCTGCATCTTGACGACGTCGCCGATGGAAACGAGCCCTAACAGTTGGCCGTCTTCCACCACCGGCAGGTGACGAATGCGCAGTTCGGTCATCAGGCCCATCGTGTCTTCGACCGTGTCGGTCGGAGTGCCGGTCGCCACGTCTCGGGTCATCACGTCGGCGACTCGCACGCCCGACAGTGGGCCTTGGCGGCTCGCGACGGCTTTCAGAATGTCGCGCTCCGTGACGATCCCCACCATTTTTCCGCGGACTGGTGGATCGGTGTCGCAGACCACCAGCGATCCGCAATTGTGCCCAACGAGGCTCTGCACCACGTCTTCCAATGTGGCCGCCAAACCAATCGTGTGAACCACGTGGCCCTTGGCGTGAAGAATTTCACGCAGCGTCATGGCCGCCGCCTCCCTTTACGTATTTAGATGGCTGCACAAGAAGTGAAATGCGTGCCCGCCTGCCCTCTGAACCGCAGGAGTCAGCATACTTCGATCGCCCTGCCGCGTCAAAGAAATTTTTTGGCTAGCGGGCGGGAAGTTCGACAATCCGCAACTTGCGAAACGACAGGTCGGTCGTCTTGTCGTGCCCCTGAATGCTGATCGTGCCGGCTTTCAGACGCAACCCATTGCGCGGGTTTTCGTCGGGGGCGCGCGTATCGGTCCAGTCGCTGACCTGGTAGCCGTTGATCCAGGTGGCCATGTGGTCGCCCGATACGATCAGGGTTTTGTGGAACCACTCGCGATCGTTCGAGACCACCTTGCGGGCGTTCTGCCGGCGATAGAATCCACCCGTGCCGCAATCGATCGGCTGGGTGCGGTCGTTGTCTTTGTAGCCGTTTTGGATCTGGCTTTCGTAGCCCTGCCAAAACTCGCCGGGAATGCTGCGGAAGAAGATACCGGAGTTGAGATGCGTGCCGTTGGAAAAAATCTCCAACTGCAGCACAAAGTCGCCAAACGACTGGTGAAACTCCAATTGGCCATTCCCGTTCTTGACGTTCAGCGCCCCCTCGGGCGTGACCGAAAACACGCTGGCCTTGCCCGGAAACGCTTTCCAGCCGGTCAGGTCATGACCATTGAAAATGTTTTCCAGTCCCAGTGGCTTGAGCTTTACGTTGCGAAACTCGACGCTGCCGGAGTTGAATTGCAGGCCGATGAAACCACGCCCCAGCGGCTTGGGATCGACATAGTCGAGCACCCGCTTGCCATCGAGCAGGACGGTGAAATGGCCTCCTTCAGCTCGGATCGTATACGTGCGCCACTGGCTGCTGTCGTGATGGCCTTGGCCTTTCTCGCGTTTGACGAAGCTGCCGGTCGGAAAAGGGCTGAGCGTTTCGTCGGCGATATTGAGCTCATAGCAATCGCTGGCCGGATCCTTGGGCTGGGCCGGGGAGCGCAGAAAAATGCCGCTGTTGGTGCCCTTAGGATTGCGAAAGTCGACCTTGAACACGAAATCGCCGAACTCGCTGGTGGTGTGCAGCAGTCCCATCTCGCCGGAACTGACCGAAATCACGCCGCCCGTCACTTTCCAGTTGGCCTTGCTTCCGGCCTTCCAGCCGTAATCGGTTTCGCCGTCGAAGAGCAGAATCCAGCCGTCGTCGAGTTCCTCCGGCGTGAGCTGGTTCGGCTCGGCGGCCAGAGCCGCGGCAACCAAAATCACTGCTAAGCCGCAAGCGGCCGAGAGGGTCAGGAATTTCATGGCGGCCCCATGCGCTCAAAAGGGATTAGCCGTCGGTGGGCGAGGCCGATTTTAGCAAGCAATCGAAAGCATTGCCACCATCACTCGCGGTTCCCTCTCCCGTTGGGAGAGGGTTAGGTTGAGGGTACGTTCTCGGCGCTGGCCCTCACCCCGGCCCTCTCCCAAAGGGAGAGGGAGAACAACAATTCCGGCGCTCCTACTTCGATCCACCCCCACGGATTTCGAGTCGCACCTCGCCGATTAATCCGCCGGGCAGGCCCGCGCGGCCGGGGCGACAAACCTCGTCATCGAGTGACGCAATGGGCATGCACACTTCGACCACCAGCACGTTGTGCGGCTGGAGCACGGCGGTGATGTCGAACCGAGTCGTGGCTCGATAACCCAGTGCCTGGCCAATCGGCTGGCCGTTCAAAATCACGTCGGCCCGCGGATCGACGCCGTCCAGCGCCAGCCACACGCGCTGGTCGGGCTGGAGATTCGTGGGGCAGTTGAAACGCCGCATATAGCGGGCCCGGCCGATAAAATCGTGCCCCAAAATTTCGCCCCAATCGCCCGGCACCCGCACTTTGCCCCCCGGCGGCAGATCGCGCGTTTCCTCCCGGAACTGCTGCTCGCCCGTCGCCACGTATCGCGCCAGCGGGCGCAGCTCCCACGGCCCACGCAGGCGAATGACGTAAGGTTCAGACATCAAATGAGGTCGAGCCGGCTCTGGATCGTCACGAGAGAGTACGAACCACGAAGGCCCAAAGGTCACAAAGTGAGGCGGCGAAAATCAAGTGGATTCGCCGAACGCATTCCACTAACCCGACGCGCCAGCGAGGGAGAGAATACGCAGCCCTCGCTGGCGCGTCGGGTTAGTAAACAGCATAACCATTTCCTCATTCCCGTCGCGCGTCACTCGGGCAGAAAATCCTGAACGACGGAAACTTCGCGGACTTGCTGGCTGCTGGGCTCGTAAACGCGAATGATTACGCGAATGCCGCGCAGCGGAGCGGAGTACGGCGGCAGAGTGTCATATTCTCCAAGATCATCGACGATGCCATTGCCGTTGTCGTCAAGACCGTTGGTTCCAGTGTCGGTCGTTCCGTTTTCCATGAGCCCATCATTCTCGTAATGCAGTGACCACGTATCGTAAGAGAATGGTCGAGCAGTGCTGCCGCATTTCGCGTTCGGAAGGCCACTGAACGCGGATAGGTCCGTTCCGCTATGGCTGCTCGCGTAGAGATTAAAATATCCAAGATCAACGTAGGCGCCGCGAGCAGTTGGCGTCGGAATGTTTGGAGCCGTTGGAGATCCAATCAAGCTTGAGAATCCCGCGTCACGCGGTTCGACCGACACATTGTTGCTGATGTAAATCGGCGCGCCGGGATCGTAAAACTGCACGTCAAACGCCAACACGTTCGTAAGAATCACATCGTCGCCGAGCCGGCCGCTTGCCCCGGTGAACGGCATTGCCTGAATGTTGGTGGTGTTCAGCCGATATGGGAACCCCGCGCCGGCACCCGTTCCAACATGCAGCCAGCGATTCTCGGGCTTCGTGAGGTCGCCCAACGAATTTGCCTTGTAGTTCGTTCCCTCAGCGTGCATCGAAATATCGTCGTTCACGTTGGCCGCAGCAACGCTGAGCTGCGGATTAACGAGCCGCACGCGACGATACAGCGTGTAGGTTGGCGGCGTCTTCGTTGTGTCTGGCACCATGAACCAAGCAATTTCGGCGATTTGCGATTCCACCATCACACCTCCGAACTTCCCCACGAACGGCTCGGCCCTTGTGCGCGTGGTGAACAGCAGAATGTCATCGGTGTCGCCATAGCCATTGAGTGGATCGAGCCCCGGGCCTGGCGCGATGTCCGTATACTGACCTTCGATGGCCTCAAAATACCCCTCGTCGTTCTCTGGCCGAAGCGGCGGCTGCATGGTGGCGGTGACGCCTTGCAAATCCGCTTGCAGGCGATTGCGGCAGGCGCGCAGCCGCTCGGACATTTCGATCACCGCTCGGCTGCCCGAAACGCTATCGGTCATCACCCCAAACAATGTCACGACTGCTCCCATCATCATCAGCGTGATGGTCAGCGAGACGAGGATTTCGATCAGCGTGAAGGCGGGCGATCGGGGTCGATCGGACAACCCTCTCCGGGCACGATGCGAAGCATGATCATCAGAGACGGCCGGGTGTGGGGGCCTACTCGAACCATAGGCACCCTCACCCCGTCCCTGTCCCAGAGGGAGAGGGGGAAATTCTGGCGCGAGAAACGAAAATGAGGCACGGCGAGGGGTATTCCCCTGGGCAAGCGGGGTGTCGGAAATCATGGCTAAACCTGATTGGCTAAGCGAAGT
>JACQFF010000322.1 GCA_016200205.1 Planctomycetia bacterium | reverse complement strand
ATGGCCGTGCCGGGGATAACACTCGTCGTGTTCAGCGTGGGCAGATTGACGACGGCGCCGGTGCGACCCGGCACGCCGATCGTGGCCCCTTCGCCGGTTGTGCCCTCCACCGGCTTGACCGCGATGCCCGCGCGCAGCGTATTGCTGATCCGATTGGACTGGATGATGGTTTCGCCCTGATCCTGGATCGGGATCGTGTCTCCGTAATTCTTGAAGACGTTGATTCGATTTGCATAGAAGGTTGTCCCAGCCGTTCCTAGCGGCCCCGGATTCACATCCAGCGCGCCGAACAGATTCACACGCGCGCCGGTGAGCGGATTGCTCAACGTACCGAGTCCGGCTTTGACGACGAAATTCACGCTGGGCGCGACGTTGTTGATCGCGTCGCGAATTTTCGTGGCAACGGCCGCCGCGTCGTCATCGGTATTGATCAACACCCGAATATTTGTATTGTCATTCGGCGGACTTTCGCCCGCGCGAACGAATTGGAATGTCGTTACGCCGGGAACGCCCAGGACGTTGGGAAAATGAGTGACCGGAAGCGCGTTTTCGGTGAGGATCGAAAACGTCGAGTCGTCGGGAATTTGGGACGCCGGCAGCGCAAGCAGGGTAATCCCAGAGGCTAATCGGTCGTTGATGTCGCCCGTCTGGTTCAAGTCGATGAACGGGAACACCAGCGAAGTCGAGCTCGCGTATGGGGTGGCGCGGCGGATATTCAATTCGTAATCGCCCGCGAGGATCTTCGTGGGAGCAATGGAGTTGGGATCGGACGGCAAGCTGAAGAATGTGTGGAATCCGGTGATCGCCGGAGGAGTCGACGGACTCAGGTCGGTGTTGAGCTGTTCCAGCGGACTGAGTATGCCAATCGGCTGACCCGTCGTGGGGTCAAACTTGATTGCGGAATTGCTCACCATTTCACCACGGCCGGCGAATCCAACAACGATGTCGTCGATGTACACGCCCTCGTGGCTGTTGTCCGTGCCGCGCTGGGCATTCGTGAAATTGCCAAACTCTTCGCCTGGCAACTGCGATTGAGACGCCAGCGGTCCCGCGTCGGCGACGCTGCGCCCGTAGATGTGGAGTAGATTTCCATCTACCTTGCTCGACGTGAAGATCGTCGGATCGTCGGTGCCGCCGTCCACGAAGCTGAACTCCCTGTCCAGTGCGGCCGCAACCTGAGTCGCGACTTGCGCCGGGGTCATGTCGAGGGCGAATGGCACGTCAGTTCGGGCCAGGGCCGGCGATTGCGCCGGGCCTTGCAACACCAGAGCCGGCGAAGCGCTTTGCGTGACCGAGGTTGCGCCGAGCAATTGCACGTTGGCTCCCTCCAGAACGGGCGTCACTCCGATGACGGGATGGGCCGAGAGCGCATTGACGATAGCCGTGGCGACGTCCTGTGGCAACAACGTAGTATTGGTCAGAATCGCAACATGGCCGTTCGCCAACAAACCGGTTGACAGAATGGCGCTCGCGTTGGTGGTAAATTCAAACGTTTCAGAGGTGCCGTTGCTATTGATCGTGAAGGTCTCGCCGGATTTAATCGCCGTCCCCGCGTTCACAGGCGCCTGCAGCAGCGGAGCCGGCAGCGCCTGCGCGCCCTCGAGGATCATCGGCCCGGCGTTGACCGTGGCAGCGCCGAGCAATTGCACGCGGGCACCGACGACGATCGGCGTAACTCCAGCAACCGGATGAACCGCCAGCGCGTTGCCGACCGCCCTGGCGACATCCTCGGCGGTCGAGGCGCTGCTGATAAAAACCGGGAAGTTCGTATCGCCCGGGGGCAGCCCACCCGTGCTGGTGAACTCAAACGGATTGCCGCCGTTGATGGTAAATGTCTCGCCGCTTTGGATCGCACCGCCGGCGCCCGCGGGCGCCAACAGGACCAGGCCCGATCGGAAAGTAAAGCGATAGTTGATCCCGGGTGTGTTCGGATCGGTGAGTGCAAACGACTGGCCGCCTTTCAGTTTCGAACCGGCCGCGGCGGCCAGGTACGAGCCTCCGAGTAGCGGCGAACCGGTGCCCAGCGAGCCGGAGCTGCTGAAATCAAATCTTAATCGAATGTTGGATAGGCCGGCGAAATCCCCCAAGTCGATGCGGGCCTGGCGCCATATCTGCGGTTGGCTCGCGGTCCCTGGCACATTGAACAGTTGCTGAACGTTTTGATTGCTCAGGGTGCCGAAACCCATATATGTCCCGCCCGAAACCGAGGCAAATGCCGGCAGTTCCGCATCGGTAGTGTCGGTGTCCGACTTGAGCGAGTTGTTCGTGGCCAGCTGAGTCCACCGGCCACCGTCGGTGGAAGCGAACACGCGGAAACTATCGCGCATTGTCGTCCGGTCGGTTTTCGTGCTGGTGGCATCCTGCGTATCCAGCATGTAGTCGAAGTACACAGTCGGCTTGTCGGTCGCGGTATAGCCGGTCAGGTCGAAAGTGCCGGAAGTCAAGCTGCCATAGGCGCCGCCCGGCACGTTGTACGTGTTGATCAGACTTTGGTTGCCGTCCCTGTCGGGTTTATCAAAGAAGCCGGCGTTCGGCTGTTGCTGGTAATTTCCCGACAGATTGTCCAACCCAAAGGAGAAGCTATTCCCGCCCCGCCTAAAGACGTCGTTATTGGCCAGCGGGTTCCGATTCGCGTCGAAATCAAAGCTATTCGTGAGTCCGTGCCCTGGGTCGTCTTTACGGGTCGTTGTGACGTGCCACAAGTTGTAGTCGATTGGCGAGAATGACAACCCCTGGGCGCCGCCAACGCCGGTGGCGATCGAGGTCTCTCCATTGAGGAAGATCGGCAATAAATTGGCATTATTGTGGTCGATGGCGTAGATAACGCCGTTTTGATCGATGCCAAACAAGACCTGTTTGAACTTGCCCCCTTCCACGTCCGGAGGACCAACGGTCAGACCCGTGAAGTTGATTGGCTTGCCACTCTTGTCTTTGATGAGTGCGATCAACGTCGAGACAGCGGCGTCATCTTGGTTGAGATTCTGGACCTGGTACAGTCCGCCGGAGTCGCTGACGGCGAACATTTCTTGATTGTTTGGCGACGGCAGTATGGCGATGCCGTTAATATCGCCGCTCCGCCCAGCAACCACATCGGTTGACAACGGCGCGTCGACCGTCGGCTTGCCGTCTTTGACGACCAGATGAGTGCCTTGCACCGTGGACGTCACGATCGTGTCGGGGGTCGGGAAAGGCAACGTGGTGGGGTCGCCCACCTTCACGACGATGTGTGCGTCAAAGATGCCCTGCTTGATGTCATTGCCAAGTGCCGTGGCATCATCGCCGGCGCCAAAGAAAATCGGATTGGGCGGAGCGGTAAAACTGGTGCCCAGTGGCAGAGCGGCGATTGCGCCGGCATTAAAGAGCTGCGAAAAATCGGTGACGGCGCTATCGGCGCCAAGGAACGTGACGCGATCGCGGCCGGCGCCGGCCCTGAGCGATGGATCGTTCGGTCCGTTTGCCCCCGCGGGTTTTTGATAATCGCCGGCGCGGCTGTTGACGGCGGTGGCAATTTTAGTCGCGATCTGGCTGGCCGTATCCGTCGTCGGGTTGAAGATTATGGGAATATGCGTGCCATTATTAAGGCTCCCGTCCGGGGTGAATTCAAACACGTAGCCCTGCGGAAAGAGGATGCTGTTGCTCTTATTGAGCGTGATGGTAAGGTGCGGCTGACCCGCGGGCCGTACGAAAGCTGCTCCTCCGGCGGCGGAGATCTTGATCTCCGGGCCGCTGAAGAAGGTGAGCTTTTTGGTGTCTACCGCCGCGACAATGGTCATCGTTGTCGTTCCGCTGATAATGTCGTTGGCGGGATTGGTCGGATCGGTGGCCGGCATGAGCAGGATCGTGGCTCCCGTGAGGATCTGGCCGCGGGGAATGAGGTCGGTCCCCGACGACGCCGGGCTGTCCGAAAATGGCTGGTAAGTCTGGTTGCCGCCCGGGTGGGCTCTTTGGTAATCCTTCGCAAGTCCGGTGCCCGTCGAGGGATCCAATTGGAAGAGTATGTTTTTTGCCTCGGTGATCTGGTTTCCTTCGCTTCGGCTGCCGACGGCAAACAGCTCACGAGGAACTGGACCACTAACGGCTCCCGAGACTGCCGACGTGCCAATCAAGGGATTCTCATAGGCCAATGCCTGAAAGGTGACGCCCGAATTGCCGGCCGGGGCACCGTAATTCCACCTGGGAGGCCTTCCCGCGGTGATCGGCGCCATCGTGTCCACGTCGAACGTCTGCACTCCGATCGGAGTCTGGTATATGAACGAGCCGTCGGCTGGACTGAGCTCGCTGAACTGGTTGCCGGCCGGATCAGTGGTCGTCGTCGACGCCAGGCGACCGTCATCGCGAAACGCGATGTCGGTAATGCCGTCCGGAAGATTGGTCGCGACGGTCGTCTCAGAAGCGCCGGTAAACCCATTTACGATGCCGAGACTAGACAACGTATTGACGAACAGCGGGATATCGCCCAATTGCAGCGGGTTGGCGCTTAAGTTCAATTGCTGGGGCGCGCTGCCCGGAAAGATCTGCCGCGAGCCCGCGGCCGTCGTATCGCCCGTCGATCCGATGCGGTCGTCGACGAGGCGCGCGATCGAGTTGATCGGCTCCAAGCGCACCGCCTCATCGGTGGGACTCGGGCGGTTGGGATTGGAGGGAGTGGGACCGGGAGTGAACGTGGCATCGAGAACGGCAGGCAAAACGGCGCTCGACGAGATGGCCACATAATAGGTCCGCGGCACGCGAAAACTTCCGGCCGGTGCGGGCACCTGGCTGTCGGCAGGCAATTGCACGGGGCCGATGCTGGGATCCAAGGCTCCGAAAGATCCGTGGCTCAAATTCGCCAGGTCGGCGCCGGTGCCCGGCCGCGGCTGGCCGTCGGGCGTGTTCGAGTCGCGGCCCACCAGGATCAGGTTGCCGTTCTCGTCGAATAGCGAAATCGTCGTATCGGGCCGATTCAAACCGTCGGCATAATTGACCGAGAACATAGCGCCGAGCGTTTTGAGAGCGAACTGCGGGCCAAACTCATCGATCAAATTGTAGTTGAGATTGAACTTGAACCAATCGACACTCGTGGCGGTGGCCAGATTGGCGGCCACGCTAATCTGGGCGCGATCGGTGCCCGCGAGGTTGCCCAAGTCTTGCGCGGTTTCGAGCGTGCTGTGATCCAGCGACGTTTCGGCCGTATCGCCCAACAGGGGTGAGTGCTCCGGCTTGCCGATCACTTGAATTCCGGTCGCCGCATAGCGGATGTCGGCATTGCGCACCGTGGAGCCGGGAACCTGGTCGAGATTCTGCAAGCGGACTACGAGCTCGTACGCTCCCTTGGTAAGACCCTGGTTCGGGCCCACGCCCGAATTCGAAGCCAAATTGGTATTGGTACCGGAAGGGCCATTGTTTGCCCGGACTCGAACGAAATAAGTGCTGACCGGCCCGCTGGGACCGGGCGGAAGATCGACCCGCATGCCGGCGTCAAACGGGTTCGTGGAGAAAAAGTCCGGATTGGAAAACGGACTGGGGGTTCCCGTGAAATTGGGCGACTGGGTGAAACCCTGCGCCAGAGGTTTGACGATGCTGGGATCTCCAACCAATAGCGCGGGATTCTGTTGCTCTCGCAGGGAATCGTTCGACCGCGCGATCACCGAGCCGTTGGCGTCGATCAATTCAACGACGGAATCCAAAGCGGAAGCCGTGCGATCGATGTCGAGCCAGACGGTCGAACCCGCGGTGGCTTGGAAGCTATACACATCCACGTCGCCGAAGCCGGGCGAGGATTTCGTTTGGCTGATGGTCCCGCGGACGTCGAAACCCAGTCGGCTGTTATCGTCGCCACTCTTGGAATCCTTGGCCAGAATTCCCAGGAATTGTGCGATGGTCGGCAAGCTGTTGGTATCGCCCGCGGCGGAAAAGCCTTGTTCGATTTCGTTGACGACCTCGACGTTGGTGTCGTTGCTCAGCGTGTCGAGCGTGAGGCCTGCCCAGTCTCCTGGCTGGGGAATGGCCAGCCGGGTGCCGATGCCGCCGTCGCCGGGCCCGGAGCCCAGCGTGACGACTTCGCCGTTGGCCGGATCGACGACCCAGGGCCTCAAGCGATTGAAACCCGGCGGTCCGACCCAGTTGTTGTGCCAGGGCGTGCCGGCGGAAAGTTCCTTGTCGGTGATATTGAAACCTGCGGCGGCCAAAGCCGGCGTCTGCGTCAAATTAATGCCGAATCGAGACTGGATCGTAAAAGGATCCGGAAGAGCGAGCCAGGTATAAGGATTTGTCGCGGCATCTTCCGTCAGCGCAACCAGGCCGCCGCCGGTGACGTCGACGAAAGTTTGCAGACCGATTAATGATCCAGTATCAAACTTGCGCTGAGTGAGGAACGCGAGGTCCTCGTCCGTAATGCCGCCGACCGTATCGAAGCCAAATACCTGACCGGTGACGGGGTCCGTGAAATTCTGCACGTCATCCGAAGGCACGTAGATCATCTTGAACTTGGAGAAATCCGCGTTGAGAATATCGGCCCCGGTGACAAACGTTAGGTTGGGCGCCGGATTCAAAGCGCCCGCCGCATGGACAATGGCGTCTTCGGCCTGAGTCGGCGTGCCCGTGCCTTGATGCACGCCGATGACAAGAATTCCGTCGGCGCCGGGTATGGTGTTTTTCGAATTGGTCAGGGCGAAGTTCAAGGCTTGTTGAATGAACTTCCAGCCGTCGTTATTCTTTCCATTGGAAAACGATCCGTGGTCGTCGCGATCGCCACCGTCCAGGAAGATCGGTCCGGAATTGGGAAAGAGTGCCGGACCGGTTGTAACTCCTTTCGTATTGTGCGTATCCTTTTGGAGTTCGCCGCCGGGAGTAAAGCCGGCTCCGACCGTGTCATCGAACAACGACGTCATCACCACCGGATGATTCGGCAGTCCGACGACTTGCAGCGTGCCGCCGATGCGATCTGTAATATCCAAGGGCTGGCCATTGGCGGTGAAGCCGGCGTTGACGCCCAACAGCTTCACGACCAGGCTTTCGGTGGCGGTGCTTTGCAGCCGGATCGTGCCGCTGGTCGAATGCGCGTTGCTGGCGATGACTTGATCTTCCAACACGTGGACGATGTCCGTGTCGTCCCAGACGACGTTGGTCGTGATTTCGCCGCCGCGGACGATCATGCCGTTGATGGGAGTGTTCGTCAGCTTGTTTCCGCGAATGAGCGGACCGGTGTTCGCATTGAATTGTCCCGCCAGATCGACGTTGCCCGTGCTGCGGCCCCAGTCGTTGACCAACGTCGAATTCAGCGAGTTCACGTTGATGCTGATCGCGGCCGTATTTTTGAACGGCGCATTCGGGTCGGTGATCGGAGCGGTGTCGTTGTTTTGAATGACGTTATTCAAAATGGCGGGTTGGGCGCCGACGACAAAAATGACGGCCTGGGTCGCCGTGCCACGACCATTACGATCACCGCCGCCCCCGGGGCCGTTTTTCTGGAGCGTACTGTTGGCGATGCGCACTTGAGCCTGGTGGATTTCAACGGCGTCGAAGTTATCAAAACCGCCTTCGATCGTAGTCCGGCCGCCGCCATATTGGACGAGCGCGTGATCGACGCTGCCGATCGACAAGGGACCGAAATACAAGCCGCCCCAAGCGCCTTCGAACGGTGACACGAAGTTGGCGTCATTGGTCGTGTCGAAAGTTCCGCCGGCGCCGAAAGTGTCGTCAAAGACCGAAGTGAAGACGATCGGCTTGGCCGCGGTCCCCTCGGCGATGAACTGCGCGCCGATTTGGGTTTCGATCCTGGCGCTGTTCAGTTTGACGATGACGCCCGGATCGATGGCCAGCCGGGCACTCTGCCGGTCGTGAAGCTGGCCATTGAGGTCGAGGAAGAAGCCGCCCGGCGAGCCCTGAACGACCAGATTCTCTTCCACGACATAGACGATATCGGTGGCGGTGAAGCGCGCTGAGACGGTAAGCGGATCCAAGACCTGGCTGGAATTGGGATCCGTGCGAATGCGCACGAACAGTCCATTGATGCTGTCGTTGGCCAGCGTATTGCCATGAATCGATGGCCCAACGCGACTGTAGTCGGAATCAAACGTGGGCCCCTGGAACTCGGTTTCCTGGAAACTGGTTGGATCCGCCGACATCGCGGCATCGGCGCTCTTGGTGATGGTATTGAACGAGATCGTGGGTCGCGCCGAGATCAGGTGAATCGGGTCGAACACTTGGGGCTGGGAATTGACGACCACCTGGCCGCCGCCGAAAGTGATTTGGGCGTGGTTGACGTAATTCAAAAAGATGCCGGCCGGCTGATTTGGATCATCATAATCTTGGGTCTGAGTGCGGAAGACGCGATCCGAATCCTGGCGGAAGACGAGCCCGCCCCAGTTTCCCGCGGCGGCAGGATTCTTGTTCACGCCCGGATCGGTGCCGATGGTGTTGTCGT
>JACQFF010000318.1 GCA_016200205.1 Planctomycetia bacterium | reverse complement strand
CGCCGTCTTTGCCGGCGGCGACGAGAGCAAGGGCCTCCTGGCGTATCGTGCCGCGACGGGTGAGCCAGCATGGACGACCGCCACGGGACCGATCAGTTACAGTTCGCCACAACTCGTGTCGATCAATGGTCAGCCGCAGATGCTGTTGCTGAGCGACCGTGGTTTGGTTTCCGTTGATCCCGAATCCGGAAGCGTGCTCTGGCAACACGAAGCACCCGGATCGGGAATATGGCGGGTCGTGCAGCCTCGCCAGGTCGACGACAACGGGATCTTGATCGGTTCGGAAGACCTCGGCTCGGTGCGGCTTGACATAGCCCATGACGCCGGGTCCTGGACTCCAGCACAGCGTTTCCGCTCGCGAGCGATCAGGCCGGCTTACAACGACTTCGTGCTTTCGGACGGTTTTGTTCATGGATTTGACGAGGGTCTCTTCTGCTGTGTCGACGCGCAAAGCGGCAAGCGCCGCTGGAAGGCCGGCCGCTACGGTCACGGCCAGGTCCTGCTCATAGCTGATCAGCGAGTTCTGCTGGTAATCTCGGAAAGCGGTGAAGCGGTACTGGTCACGGCCAGTCCCGAGGGGCACGAGGAACTTGCGTGGTTTCAGGCCGTCAAAGGCAAGACCTGGAATCACCCGGTGATTGCCCACGGCAGGCTGTACGTCAGGAACGACGAGGAAATCGCCTGCTACGAACTCAAGCTGGCCGAAGCACCTTGAGTCCTCCGTGCCGTTCGACCGCATTGCCCTTGGACTGAGCAACGGCCGAAGTCAAATTGCAGGCCGGCCAGGGCTGGCCTTTTCTTGGGGAAGATAGGGAGTTTCGCCCTAGCCGGCCTCAATGGCGACTGAAGTTTCACGATCTCATCTTGGGATCACGTCCCTGCGGCCGGTGGCCGTGGTTTCGCCGCGCCGGTCGCGGTCATCGATATGTTGCTTCCCATTGGGGTTAGCGAAATCGGGCGAATCCTGCTTGTCGAATCCAGGCGCCGCATTGATTTCCTCCTTTGGCATGTCTACCACAAAACATATTTCATATCTGCCGTGATTGAACTGCAACTCGCTAATGGGAACGACAAGCAGCCATTCGCGCACCCCGAAGACTCCACCATCCATGCCCGTAGCAACCCTATGGTCGGTATCGGGTTCCGTAGCGGCGATTGTAGCGGCCTCCGTAGTAGAGGTTGTTGATCGGGTTGGCGGTGCCGTCAATAATGCCGCGGTAACCGGCGGTATAGGGCTGGCGATAGGTGGCGGCGTCGTAGGGGGCCCACTGATTGTCGGACCAGATCATCCAACTGTTGCTAGGCAACCAATACCACCATTGCCCGTTGTGGTATCGGTAGCGCCAACGATTGGGATCCTGGGACAGCACGCCGCCATTGATTGCGGCATTCGGTGCGACCGCGCCACCAGGTTGAATTTGCACGTTCGCGCCAGGTAACTGAGCATTGGCGCCTGGGATCTGGACATTGGCGCCTGGGATCTGGACATTGGCACCCGGGACCTGCACGTTGGCTGCTGGCACCCGCACGTCGACGCCTGGGAGCTGCACGATCTGGGCGGCCCACGCGGTCGAACAGGCGACCAGACAAACCGCCGCGGCTGTCGTAATCATTCGCATGGCTTGAACTCCTTAAAAAGCCGGAAATTCCTGAAACACACTGCACGGCTTTCATGCAGTTGGCGTGCCAACCTGCCATATTGACCCGATTCATGGGGATGCGAGGGGATCCCAGCGCCCGGCTGCGGGCGTTCATCGCGCAGATTGGCCGTCTATTAGCCAATCTTAGTGGAGCGGCCGCGCAAAAATACGCAAATTGGCCTGGGCTCGTGGCATAGGGATTGCAGACAGGTGGCCGTGTGCCGCGACCCTATGCTCCTCAGGTATCGAGCGATATTCGGGATTCGGAGATGTGACAAATGGCGTTAGCCAAATGAGGCCACAAAAAACGCTCTTTGATGAAGCGTCAGCATCGCTGCCGGAGCTCCCCAGGAAAGATTTGCGGCTGGCAGCCAAGCTGATCGAAGAGTCGACTCGAAAGCAACTCGAAATGGCGCGATATGAAGATGGGTTGACGAGCAAGCTTAGCAATTGATCGATGCCAAAGTCGCTGGCAAGGAAATTGTGGGGCCGGAGCACGGGGAGGAAACGCCCGTCTTCAAACTGACGGACGCGTCGCACATGAGCGTGGCTCAAACCCAGGGGCACCCGCCAAGAGCGACAACGCTTTGTCCTCGGCTCAAGCGCGCAAAGCGGCGACGCTCGGCAGCTCACAAAAGCGCCGGCTGGGAACCATGGAGCGTCAAAGGCGGCGCCGGCGACTCGATTGCCTTGCCAGGTTTTCTCGGCGCGATTCAGGCCCGGACGGACATCCGGCGCACGATTTGCATTGATCTGACCTACGCTTTGGAGTCCTTGAAAACTTGGAGGCCGCACGCCATGATCGTCGTTTCGCGCTCACGTCATTCATGTCGTAAGAATTCCGACCAAGATGCGCCAAGTCCCGAGGAAATCCGCCGAGCAACGGCGGTCATTCGCAAACATTGGAGCGCGAAGACGCATCTAAAGCGGTCCGGCGGAGACCCGGATTTCATTGCCGTTTTTGAAATGGCTCCGCCCCCGCGGCGAAGGGGATTCTGCGTGGATTGAAATGCAATGAGTGTCAGCGGTGCCGAAAGGCGACTTGGCGACTGTCTGGCAAATGGCGAAAGGGTGCCCGCCTGACCTTCCTCTCGTCGTGAGGACTTTTCGCCCCATGAAACCCATAACGAAGACCCAATGTCCTATTCGCGTCGGCATTTTTGAGGCGGTGCAACAGGCGGACGATGCGGTCGACGAACTGCGCGCGGCAGGTTTTACCAAGGATCAAGTCACCGTGATTTGCTCCGAAGCGACAGTGCAGCGTCATTTCGAGCAATTCGAACATCAAGACCCGGCGGGGACGAATACGCCGGCAGCCGCTCTCACTGGAGGAGCGTGCGGAGCGGCGCTTGGGGGCCTGGCGGCGGTCGCGTTAGCCGGCACAACGTCGTTGGGCGGCATTGCACTTTTGGCTGCCGGTGGCATTGCACTATGGGGCGGAGGCGTCGCCGGCGGACTCATTGGCGCCATGATGACGCGCGGCGTGGAAAAAGAGCTGGCCAATTACTACGACCAGGCCGTCACTCGCGGAAAAATCCTAGTCGCGGTCGAGCAAGAAGATCACGAGCGTCAAGCGATGCTCGACCGGGCTGCTGAGATCTTCGCAAAACACGGTGTCCATCCGCTGCCCCTGCCGGAGGGCTAGATCAGTTTTTCGTGGGAATTGCTGCCAGCGAAGTTTTTGAGCCCGTCGTTGGGCCTCTCCCGGAACAGCGTTCCGTTACAAACGGGACGGCCTCGTAGCGACACAGAAATGCAAAACCGCCAGAGCCGCTCGATTATGGCTCCAGGCGCTAGGCAAAGCGGAGAGGACAGGATTCGAACCTGCGGACCGGTTACCCGATCACCGATTTAGCAAACCGGCGCTTTCGACCACTCAGCCACCTCTCCGGAACAATTCGCCGGCGGGAAATTACGCTCGCCCGGGCAACCGACCCTAGAATTCTATTTATTCTACTTGGGTCCGCAAGAGATGTTCGCCGAATGGTCAATTCTCGTCGAAAAGGCCAATGTTTCGCCAGTTTGGCGCTACTGAGCGCCGGGTAGCGAATCTTTGTTGCCCTGTTACAGGAATAGTTCGGCCCGCTAACGCTCGAGCTGGACAGCTTGCCTGTGAGAGGTCTTTAGCGAGACGACTTGTGCCGGTATCGCTGCGGCGGTCGGCAACGGAGCTAATGCCGACGCGGACGGCGAGTTCGCGCCAGCCACCGCTGTTGATGACACTTTGACGTCTGCCTTCCAGTGGCGTTCCAACTCGGCGATTCCGAAACGGTAGACTCGATTGAGAGCGGCCTCGTAGCCCTTCTCCAGCGACAGTTCGACGAACTCGAGAAACCGCGCCGCGCCGCCTTGCGCGACTAGGTATTGCACGAGTGAGGTGCTCTGTCCATAAAAAGCGCCCCACCGCTCTGCCGGCGGGTAATCGGCCAGCGTGATAAGTTCGAAAACGCGGAATTCCGCACGCGACGCCATTGCGCTTCTCAGATCGAGCAGATGGCGGCCCTACTTTTCCGCGGGATCCGCCAAAATGGCAATGCCTCGCAAGCTTTCGCGGTCTCTTGGCTTACGCCCTTTGTGCCGCAGTTCAAAATGCGGAAATTAGCGGTTTCGACGGCGTGCCAGGTGGCCGGCGAACATGGCGAACACGGGGAATGTCCTGCGGCTTGTATCGCGAGATTATTGCCAAGACAGTCGAACGCAAGCAATGCCGGCATGCAAGCGAAAGTCATCGAGTTGCGCAAGGATTGAGGTACAGCAATCACGTCGAGTTTCTTCAATCACCCGGCTGATGAATGTGGTTGCAAGAATCGACGAATTGGTCGGTTTCCCGGCAGCAAGGCAATTGCCGCGCCAACCGCCTTCGATTTGCCTCCAGTTAATTGCGCAAGTCATGTCATAAATTTGACTTATGCGAATACGAGAGACATGTTTTGATCTCGAATATGACTGGCTGTTCGCACCGTTTGCTCAACGTTGAAGCATCCGCGGCAAAAGCCTTGGGCAGTTGCGCATTTCGGTGGGCGTTCAATAGGAATGATCTTGCGCCCATTGGCTGACCCTCACAGCCGACAAATCCCGCAGAGCCGATATTTTCGTTTCAACTGCTACAGCCGCTTTAACCGACAAACTAGGTATCGAGTGTGTCCGCGCTCAAGAAGCGCGGACACCCGGCGATGGGACCAGCTAGCCGGGCTCTTGCCCGCCGCGAAATAAGCAGGATTTGAGGACCACGGTCATGCGCCGCTTTGCCATTTTGGTTGCGACGAGTTGGATTTGCCTTTCATCGTGGGCGATGGCCGCCCCGTTTGATCAGCTCTCAAACCGCTTGAGGGAATACGACGCAAGCGGCGCGACTGAGCGACCGCGGCCGCGCAGCCAGGCCGCCAGCTACCAAGAGGAAGTGCCCGCGGAAGAAAATGAGGCCGAGACCGTGTGGGATGACCCCCTCGGAGCCTGGCCCGGATTATGGTGCGGTTGGAAGGACGGCCCTCCACCCGGCTTTTGGGGACGAAGCGAGATCTTGTACTGGTGGGTTCGCGGCAGCCAGACGCCGCCGCTGGTGACTACCAGCCCCGACAATACGCCCACTGGTGTGATTCCCGGCGCGCTACCCGGCGCTACGGTGCTCTTCGGCGGCGACCGCCTCAACAGGCAGGGACGAGCGGGAGGCCGCTTTACGCTGGGTTACTGGTTCAACGAGTGCGACACGATGGGAGTGGAAGGCTCTTTTTTGTTCGTGGGTGAGTCGCGAGACACCTTCAAGGCGAGTTCCCCCGGTTCGCCGATCCTGGCACGGCCGTTCTTCAATGTGCAATCACAGCAACAGGACGCGATCCCAATTGCGTTTCGGAACCTCCCGGGGTCGGTGAACGTGACGACGGGCAGACAGGCGCTCGGCAGCGACGTAAACGTACGCCGCGCGTTGTACATCGACCAGTGCCGCCGCGTGGACGTCCTCGCCGGATATCGCTTTTTTCATTTCGCCGAAGGCTTGAACGTGGCGACCAGCAGCACGCTGACCGATCCACAAACTGGTCTTCCCGTTCGGTTGGACGTGACGGATAGTTTCGGCACTCGAAATCAGTTTCACGGCGGGCAAATGGGTTTGAACACACAATTCATCGGCGGCTGCTGGACCCTCGATCTATTGGCCAAGGTGGCGCTCGGTGGCGTTTCGCAGCGAGTCGTGATCAATGGCAGTACCATCGCCACCGTGCAGGGCTCGCCGCCAACGCCGGTCCCTGGGGGAGGCCTGTTGGCCGTTACCCCGAATATCGGCAGATTTAACCGCAGCCAGTTTTCGGTGCTGCCCGAATTCGACGCGAATTTGCACTATCAACTCACCCCGTTGTGGCGTCTGAACGTGGGTTACACGCTGTTGGTGCTCACCAACACGGTCCGACCGGGCGACCAGATCGACACGCGACTGGGCCAGTTCCCCCCTCCCACGTCGCCCGCCACATTCCCCATGTTTTCCTTCCACAACTCGGACGTTTGGATGCAGGGGATCAACTTGGGACTCGAGTGCAATTTTTAACGACGCTAGTGGCTTACACCGCCAGCCAATTACCCAGTTCTTGCAGGGCGAAATCGATGGCGTCGACGTGGGCCGTGTCTGTTGCGCCATTGGTCGATTTGGCCTGAACCTGACTAAACGCCATGAGCGACGTGAGGAAGCCCAAATCGTTCGACAGGGTCGCGCCGTCCCCGGCCGCTCGCAGATGATCGCTCAAGGCTGAATCTTGCAGCGTGGCCGTATCGTGACCGCCGCCGCCGTTGACCGTCAATGAGCTGACATTATTGACGCTCACGGTGAAGTGCGCCCCGGTGAGCGTGCCGGAGCCGAGTCCCAGCGCGGCAACGTCATCGCCAGTGGAACCGGTCAATTTGGCCGTATTCTTGCCAGTTCCGCCGTCAAAAATGATCGCGGTCACCGCGGTGGGATCAAACGTGCGCGTGACGCCGTTGATCTTGACCGTGTCCACGGCTCCGGCCGTGAACTCGAAATTGTCGTCGCCGGCCGTCCCATGCACCGTCACCGTGCTGCCACTCTGGGTGAACAGACCGGCCGTGCTGTCGGTGGTGGCCAGAGCTGTAACGGCGCCGGCAGCCGGTGCGGCAGCCAACGACTGTGCGCCGGCCGCCTGTTGAACTGTCGAACCGGACTGTGTGCTCGAGGGATGGAACAATCGCCACAAATCCAGCGTCGAGAATGACTTGGGATCCAATCCACGGACCGTCAAATTGGTGCCCGTCGCATTGACCCCGCCGGGGAAGGAAATCGCCGCATTCAACACCAGACCCGTGCCATCAGTCGTAACGTGCCCGTCGAAATTGTCGGAGTGGCTAACAAGTACTTGGGCAGGCAAGAAATGAGCTGGTTGAGGATAGGTCACCTGGTAGGTGCCCGGTGCCAAATCGGTAAACTGGTAGCTGCCATCGGCGGCGGTAACGGCATTCACGGTCACCACGGTGGTCGAATCAGCCGGAGTGCCGGTCAACGTGACGGGAATGTTCGCCAACCGGGTTTCGCCGTTATTCAGCTTCCCATCCCCGTTGGTATCGACAAATGCCGAGCCGGCTATCGTCGAGGGGGTGAACTTTATGTTGTCGGTCAGCTCGTCGACGATCGTGACGGTTGCCTGGCCGGTTTGCAACGTGGCGTTCGACGGGGGATTCGATAAATTAACGAAGAATGTTTCGTTTCCTTCCTGGAACAAATCCCCCTTAACCATCACCGTGACGCCCTGGCTGGTAACTCCCGGATTAAACGTCAGTACGCCACTGGTCGCCTGATAATCATTGCTAGAGACCTTGGCGGTGCCGTCGGCGGTGGAATAGGCGACCGTGACTTGCTGGCCGCTGATGGTCGAGAGACTGACGTTGATCACAAATGGAGTCGACCCCGAATCGCCTTCGGCATGCGAAAAGGTGCTGACGATCGAAACACTTGGCAGTGGATCATCATTGAGGATCGTGCCTGTCGCGGACCCTTGCGTCGCCGAAATCGTGGCGATGGTCGCACCGGTCAGATTGACCTTAAAGGTTTCATTCGCCTCGTTGAGGGTGTCTCCGTTGACCGTTACGGTAATCAGTTGAACGGTGGTACCCGCCGTAAAGGTGAGCGTCGAGGCCTGACCGACGTAATCGCTGCCGGCTGTGGTCGCCGTACCGTCGACGGTCGTATAGGCCACGGTAATGTCCTGGCCGCTGGCGGCCGAAAGGCTGACGGTAAATACAAACGGCGTCGACCCCGAATCGCCTTCGCCCAGCGAAACGTTGGAGATCGAAACAATTGGCCCAGCAATGTCGTTGACCAGCGTGCCAACGCCTTGCGCATCGGCGATTGTCACCTTTGACGCAGGCTCGCTCGTGGTGAGATTCACATCGAACTTCTCATTCGCCTCGTTGACCAAATCGCCATTGGCAACGACGGTGATCAGCCTGGTGAGCTGACCCGGCGCGAATGTCAAAATGCCGCTGGTGGACGCGTAATCGCCGTCGGCCACTTTGGCGGTGTCGTCGGCGGTTTCGTAATTGACTAAGATCTGTTGGTCGCTGCCACTCGAGAGCGTAACGGTGAACACATAGTTGATTTGGCCCGAATGGGGTTCGGTGTGCGACACGTCGTTGATGGACACAGTTGGAACCGGATTCGGGTTGTGAATCAGGCCCGTCGCGACGATGGGAGCGACTAACTGTGGTAAATTTGTGACTGCGGTCAGGTTGACGAGGAAGTCTTCGTCGGCCTCGTGCAACGTGGAGCCAAGGACCTGCACGGTGATGACTTGTTGCGTCGAGTTGGGAACAAATGTCAACGTCCCACTTGCGGCGAGATAGTCGCTGGCGGCCGTCGTTGCCGTGTCGTCAGCCGTCTGAAAAGCAACCAGTACGGGCGCGGCGGCGGGAGCCGAGAGGTTGACTGTAAACAGCAGCGGTGTCAGCGTAGCGGCCGTGGTGCTCGACGTGACTTCGAACTGGGACGCCGAGAAGCTCAAAGTCGGCGGCGTGACGTCGCTGTGAATGGTGGCCGCGGCCGTGGCTTGCTGGATCGTGGCGGTGTCGTCAACGACGCCGGTCAGATTCACCGAAAAACTTTCGTCTGGTTCGAAGCGGGATTCCGCATTGACGGTTATCGTAATGTCGCGACTGGTTTCACCCGTGAGGAAAGTCAACGTGTCGCTTTGGGCCACGTAGTCGTCATCGGCCGTGGTGGCGCCATTGGGGGCCAGACCGTCGTGTGTGGTATACGTCACCAGCACGGGAATCGCGCTTTGGGCCAGCAGATTGACGGTAAAAACGGCATTGGTCGTGCCAGTTTGCGGCGCGGTGATGATGGTGGGCGGTGATGTGATCGTGACGCGTGGCCCGTCGTCGTTGAGAATGATGCTCGTTGCCGCGAGCGGCCCGGTGCCGCCAATCACGGCGTTCGTGGGATCGGAGAATAAGACGCGGAAGGTTTCATTTTTCTCATTAACGGTATCGCCGTTCACCAGAACCGTGACGAGTTGCGGCATGGTCGCATTCGGTGCGAAGGTTACGATTCCACTGGTCTGTTGGAAGTCGTTATCGGCCAGCGTGGCGTTGCGGGTCGAGTCGGCCAGATTGCCATCGGCCGTGGTATAAGCAACCGTGACTTCTGAAGGGGTAGGCTGCGACAGCGATACGGTGAACACAAAAGGCGTTGACTCCGAATTGCCCTCCAATTGCGAGACGTTGCTTACGATGACCGTCGGAAAATCGTCATTGAGTAGCGTGCCCACTGCGGTAGCCGTTCCGAGCGTCAAATGGCCAGGCTGGCTCAGTACGACGTTGAAGGATTCGTCGAGTTCTGGCGCGCTGTCGCCAAGAATCGTGACCGTGATGACCTGTCTGGTTTCGCCTGGCGCAAACGTCAGGGTGCCGCTGGTGGCCACGTAATCCTGCGCGGCCACGGTGGCGGTGCCGTCGGCTGTCGTGAATTTGACGGTCGCTTGTTGGCCGCTGGCGGCCGAAAGATTGACGGTGAAAAGCATCGTGGTCGACGCACTACCGTCATTCTGTGGCGGCGGGGTGGTGATGTTGACCGTCGGCAGCGGGTCGTCATCCAGGATGGTGCCGACCGCGGTAGACGTGCCAAGTCCGACCGTCGTAGGCGCGCTCAGCGAGACGCTAAACGTCTCATCGGATTCGCTCAATTGATCGTCGATCCCCGTGACGGCGATGGTCGTCGTAGTCGGACCTCCCGGGGTAAACGTTAGCGTACCGCTGGTAGCCAGATAATCCACGTTCGCGGTCGCCAGCCCGCCGCCGGTGCTGAACACCACGGTCGCGTTCTGCGTCAACGCCGGACCCGACAAGCTGACGGTGAAAAGGAATGGAGTGGTGACCGAAGCCGCTTCGCCCAGCGATATGTTCGCCGGGCTGATACTCACCGAAGTCGACGGTGTAATCGTGAGTTGCGCCGTATCGAATTGGATTTGGTCGGCGAGGATCGACGGGTCGATGCCGTACAAGAGCGAATCGTGGCCCGAATTGGTCCCCGCGGGTGGTGGGAGCGACGTTGTGTCGAACGAAGACGTAAAGTTTTCAACGCCCGGGGTGGCAGCGTGCATATGGACTGTCCACAGCGGCTGTTCAGCCGGATTGTCCTCGGCATTCTGTTTCTGATCGGCCCCCCCGGCCCCGAGGATTTGTCCGACCGTGGACAGATCACCGGCTGGAGTAAGTGTGTAGAATCCAGAAACAGTTGCCCCGTGGATGATCAACGAGCTATGTGCGACCGCCGTCCCGGCGGGTATGGTAGCCAAAGCGTCGTAGGCCACATTCACGAATCCGGCGAACACGCCAGGATGCGGAGCCGTCGGGGTGCGCAAATCGTGCACGAACGCCGCCAGTTGAAAGTCCTGGCCCGCCGCGATGCTGGAGATTGGATTGCCCAGGGTATCCTCGACTTCCAAACGGTATTCGAAGATGGCATTGGGATTGGGCGCCGCGAGCTGATTGATCACCGAGAGGAGATCCGAGGCCGTGACCTGCCCGTCGCCATTCACGTCGGTAAAGGTTTGTGTGGTGCTCGAACCGGCTGAACTCGTGTCCGTGGAAGTCGTCAGCGCCAGGGCCGAGAGCATTGGCGCCGCGCTCGGAGCGGTTTGCGATCCGCCGGACATCAACTGGTTGACGACGGTCAATGCATCCGCCGCGGTAACGTGGCCGTCGTTGTTGACGTCCCACCGATCAAGCGGATTCTGCAAGGGACTGCTCGTTAACATCGTGCGGATTTCCAATCGCTCGACGCTGGCGATCGAGAGCCGCTTGAAGGCACTCGTGCGGGATGATTTTTTTCCGAAGGAGCGTGTCTTGACGCCGTAGCGATTCCGATGTGTCTTCATTGTTCTCTGTTGCCCGGTGTCTCTTCAAAGTTAACCCTGAACGCCGACGATCGAGAGCGAAAGAGGTAGGAGTAATAAGTTGGCGTGCTCAACTACGGATGCCACTGCACGGCGATTTGCTGACGATAGATATTCACCCATGTGGCATGAGCCGGACCCGCGGTATTGGTGATGAATCGCTGCGTCGAGCAACGTATCGGCCACTCGTCGACAAGAGTGTCCTGCCGAACGTGAGCCCCAGACTGGATAAGATTGGTGGACCTGCCCCGAGTTTCAGACTACACCAAGCCCGTTGACATTTCAATCAGCGCAAGGTGTTCCGATTGGGTTCTTTTTGCGTTCCGCCACCCCCTGGCGACGGCTTGCAATAATTGTGCGGGTGATGCACGAAGCGCGAAAAATGCCGCTGAGATGCAATAAATTCCCAGGCCATTTACGAAGCGTAAAAGAAATCAGCCGCCCCGAAGAACGGCTGTTGGCTTGCACCTGGTGAGAGATGGATTGGCGCGCGGCGTCAGACGACAGCACTGCCAGACGCAGCTCGCTCAGCGCTGCGGAGCGGGCCGCATAATGCCCGGCATGACGCGCTTTTGCACGTCGGTTTCCAGAACCCCGAAAGCCGCTTCGTGCCGTTGCAACGACATCTGCAACGCAGCCATCATGCGCTTCGCCGTGAAGTAGTTCATCACGATTCGTTCGGTGATCTCGATCGGCTCACTGGGTACGCCCATCGGTTGGGTGTTAAGGCCGAAGTCGATGATCAACTCTTCGGGAGTGCCGGTCACGCGACAAAAGTTGCAATAGGCCGCGTGCGCTTTCGAGGCATCTACCGAAACCTGCTGGCGCACTTGCGATTGCTCGGCGCTCGGCGTGCTGGCGGTGGATGCTTGCGGTTGCGATTCCTCGATTTCTACGTCTTTAGCCACTGACCGCTCCTTAACAAAATGATTTTCCGGGAGCCTGAGGAGCCCTCATCGCTCGCGGCAGATGTTCTCAAGCTTTCCTTAGAACACTTAATTTACCGCACAAACGCAACGCTTCCAAACGATTTCTTCAAGTTTCGAGCAATTTCGACCGCAAAATTCGCCTGCGGGCGCTGTCTGCGACGAGGATAGGAAGTTTGTGTGACATCCGGAATCTACGCGAAGCTTACCAATTCTTCCGAATTGTCTGGAATTATCGGCGGCATCGGTCGAATCGATACAAATAACCGAAGCGCTACGTCCGTTACCACCGCATTAAACGGTGTGCAAAGGGGGATGACCGTGAGATTCGTCGTCAGATTAGCCATCGCGATAGCCACCTTGATTAGCTCGGCAATCCTTTGCTCGGGCCAACCACCTGCCATCGGATCCGGCATCCCGCAACTGGCGCCATCGGCGTCGCTGCCCACTGGCTTGATCACCCACCCCGCCGCCGGTGCGCCCAAATCGACCCAAGGCACTTGGGTGAGCGATAGTGAAGAACTTGCCACGCCGCGAGCCCTGCCGCCGGTGGATAGCGCCGGCGTGATGGTCGACGATTCCGACGCGGACGAGGCTTGGTGCGATCCCGATGGACAAAATGGGACAGCCGGCGGGGGCTGCGGTCTGCATCGCCGTCCCTATTTCCATGATCTTTGGACTGAAGTCCACTCGCACCGCAGAATCTTTGTGCAAACCGACTATCTCTCGTGGTGGACCAAAGGAAACCCCTTGCCGCCGCTGGCCACGACCAGCACGCCCGGCACCTTGCAACCAGAGGCGGGCGTTCTGCCAGTCAACGCGAATACCTCGATCCTGTTTGGCAACCAGAACGTCGACAACCGGCAGCGTAATGGGGGGCGAATCAACGTCGGTTATTGGCTGATTGATGGAGAGTTCCTGGGCGTCGAGGGACAGTACTTCGCCCTGGAGCAAGCGAACACCACGTTCAACGCGATTTCGAACGATGGTAATGGCAATCCGATCCTGGCCCGGCCGTTTATCAATGTCAACCCAATCTTTCCGAATCCGAGGGAGGATGCCCAGTTGATTGGGTTTCCCGGATTCACCGAGCCCGGCATCAGCGGAAACCTCACCGGCGGGATCAAAATTCGCACGACCAGCAATGTCCAGTCGGCCGATGCACTCCTGCGGCAATTGATCTGGATCGACTTCACCGCCAATCGCCGCCTTGAAGTGATCGGGGGATATCGTTTTTTCCGCAGCGACGACAGCGTCACGGTCGACGACAACTTCACGATCCCTGCCGGCACGATCACAGCGCCAATCGACTTTGTCAGCCGAGACCAGTGGATCGCGCGAAACCAGTTTCACGGCGGTGAAATTGGGCTCAAAGGTCAATCTTATCACGGCCGGTTCATGCTCGAGGGATTGGCCAAAGTCGCGTTCGGCAACAATACCCAGCGCGTCTCGATCAACGGCTTCACTACCGAAACGACGTTGGGCCAGAGTGTGACAACCGCCGGCGGGCTTTTGACCCAACCGACCAACATCGGCACGTACCGCCGCGATGTGTTTGCGATCCTGCCCGAAGCCAACGTCAATTTGCGCTACGACCTGACTTGCAACCTGCGGTTGACGGTCGGCTACACCTTCCTCTATATCAACCGGGTGCAACGCTCCGGCGACGCGATCGATCGCACGCTGAATCCGACCCAGATCGGCGGCACGCTGGTCGGCCCGGCCCGGCCGGCCTTCACCTTCCACGACACCACTTTCAACGCCCACGGGCTCAACGCCGGGATCGAATACCGCTGGTAGTCTGCTCGCGAGGCGTAAGTGTGCGGCGCAATGCCATTGCTCGGTGCCGCCCGGGTTTTTTCACTTCACCATGACCTAAGAAAAAAAGTGCCGTGTAATTGGCCCGTTTTGAATTCTGTGCGCGCGAACAATGGGGGCAGGCTGTAGGCGGGAGGCTGTAGGTTTGGCAATCGGAAATCCCTCTGCCCGCGTGGGACAGGGCAGGGTGAGGGGGCGCGAATCCTTAGCAATCGTGTTGGTCCTCCGGCCTCCCGCCTACCGCCTATGTCCGCGCGCAGCGCAACATTGAATCGCGCTGGCGGCGAAAGAAAAAGATTTGTGCGCCGCCGCTCCCCGAGGGGCCGGGGCGGTTCTCGATTTCTTCAAAAAGAATAGTGTGCCCCGACCTTGCGGGAGCGACGGCGCCACGGGATGACTATGGAGCTAGCCCCGAAGCGGTGCATGATCCAAGGCACGTCACCCTCGTCCTTGGTGCCCGCTCGGGGTTCGGCGCATTTCTGCTGCTTCGCCCGCTTCTGGTGACACGACCGCCGTGTGAACGCGCAAATCCATGGCTTCATGCGCGCTCCAGAGGACGGAGGGTGGGGAGAGTTGCGGAGTACGTATTCTCCTTGGTCAAGGACCAGGGCCTTTCGACGAGAACGTGCCCCCGCCGGCCTTGCCCTTT
>JACQFF010000055.1 GCA_016200205.1 Planctomycetia bacterium | reverse complement strand
GGGCCGTCAAACCGGCGGGCAAGTTTTTCCAAGCCAGTTTCACAAGCCGTTTGTGGGCCGGCGCGATGCTGCGTGCCACCTGGCCATCGGTTTCGTCGAGCCGCCAGTAAGCCAAGGGGTTGTCCTTGAGGATCACGTCGCGAGCCGGAGCCGCGGCCTTGGCGGCGCTATAGTGCGCGGCAATCTGGGCCGGCGCGAGGACGGCGTCGAACACGGCGACTTCATCGAGACGACCTTGGAACGGCCCAAATCCGTCGCTACGCGTGCCCAAGAAAATCTGGCTGGCATTGAAGTTCTTGGCGGCCGTGGTCTGGATTTCGGGATTCGCCACGTCGCCGTCGAGATACACTTTCACATCGTCGCCGGCGCGAACCAAAGCCAAGTGATGCCACGTGTTTAACGCAAGCGTGGTGCGTCCGGACACAAGCGTCTGGCCGTTGTAGAAGAACAGCTTGTCGCGCGGCGAGCTTTCGATGCCGCCGATCCCCAGATGATCGCCCGGCTGAGAGTTGCCGGCGCTGGGCGTCCCCGGCCGGCTGTAGAAGTAACCGGAAATTGCCGGCGAGTTTGGCTGGCTCAGATCGCGCGTGTTGTAAAGCCACAACTCGAGCGTGTAGTCGCCGGAGCCGAACGTCGGCAATTGGGCCGTGAGGCGATCATCTCCGGGCGCTTTATCGATTCCGGAGAAGCTGGCGGCTTTGTTATCCGCTTCGAATCCCGACAGCGCGGGGGCCCGCGGACCCTCGGCGCCGCGAGTGACGCCGCTTTGGTAGGTGGCCGAGGCGGCAACCGGCTGCACGTCGCCGGCGAAGCTCAACACGATTTTTTGCTTGCCGCCAACGGCCACCGGCCCAGCGGGGGCAAGAGCGATTGCGATCGGAGGTCCTTCCAGCGCCACCTGATCCAACACGATCCGTCCAGGTTGATTTTGAAAGGTCGCCGTTCCGACCAGGCGAAACGCATGCCGGCCGGGTGGAATCGCCTGTGGGCTGGTGAACTCCAGAGCGGCTTCAGCCTTGCCTTTCTCAATCGCGGCGGCTTTCGCGGTCACGCCGGCAGGCAGCCCCTCGACAGCCAAATTCACTTTATCATCAAAACCGCCCGAGCGTGTTAGCTGCACTTTCAAACTGCCCGGCGTGCCGGGCTGGACCAAAGGCACCACGGGCGAAGCGGCCACAAGCTGAAAGAATTGCGGGAATACCGGCCCAACGCCCAACCCCAACGTGCCGTCGAGCACCGCCGGCGGGAACGGCAGTCCGCTCAAAGCGGTCCGCATCGCCACCAAAGTGCTGGCGGTTGCGCGGAACTCGGTCTCGCCGATTTTGGCCTGGCCCACGATTTTCACCAGCGCGATCTGACCGGCCTTGAGCGATGGGCCGAGTGTCACGCTCATTGTCGTGTCGGGCTTGCCTTCGGGGATGGTGTTGTTTGCCAACACGCAACCCTCGCCGGCGCCTTCGAGCGAAAGCGTGATCGGACCGTTGTAGTCGCGCCGCGCACAAGTGACCTTCACCACGAACACGCCGTCCTGTGGCGCATCGACTTTTTCGGCCCCGGCAGCCAGCGTGAAACCGGCCTGAAAAGGCTCGACCAGAATGCGATAAGCTTCGTCCGAGCCACCGCGATGATTGGTATCTTCAACCCGCAGGCGATAAATCCCATCGGCGGGAAAAGTGTAGTTGATTATGCCTTCCTCGGGCCCCGTGTCTTCCGCTTCCGCCAGCACACCGCCGTCGGCGTTGTACAGCCGCATGAAAAGATCGCTGGGCGAGCCAAGACTGCGGGTTTGCCCGGTGAACACGAACCGCTGGCCCTTCTTGGCTTCGAACTGGTAGAAGTCGCGGTCATTGCGCGTTTCGAAGCGTCCCTCGATCGCGCCTGGCACAGTGACCGGCGTGCTTTTTTCAGGAGCGTCGTTGGGTTCCTGCTCCAATTGCTCCGGCGTGTCGCTGGCCAACACAGTGACCCACGACGAACCTTGACCCGGCGCGTAACCAGCAGCCACGTTCAGCCGGTCGCCGGGCACGGAGGCCGGCACGCTCACGCCGACCGGACCCGGCAGTTCGACGTTCTTGCCGGTAAATTGAATATTGGCGCTGGTCCCTTTTGGCACGGCCAGCGGATAGGGCACGCTGGGCAGCGGGAAATCGCCGATCCGCAATCGATAGCGATGGCCGGCACCGCCCTGGAAGCGAATGTCTCGCAGTTCGAGAAGATAATCGCCGGCGGTTTCGAATTTGTAGCTGAAACGGCAGTCGGCGCCCGTCGCCAACTCGTCGTCACTGAAGGCCAGTTCGCGGCCGCCCGCGGTCAGCAGGCGAATCATGGGATCGAGCGGGGAGCCCAATCGGCGGGCAAAAACCTCGACCGAAATCCGCTGTCCGGCGGCGACCGTAAGCTTGTAAAAGTCGCTCGACTCGGCGTCGCACGCGCCATCCACGGCAATGGGCAAGGAGAGCGGCTGGGCCGATTGCATGGTCTTGTTGTTGCCCGCTTTGGCGATCCCAGGCAAGTCATCGATCAACAGCAGCCGCAGATTGGAAATGCCCTTGCCCGTGACGACCCGAATGCCCCCAACGCCCAGCGGCACTTCGGCCGGAATCGTCAAGCGGTAGCTGACGCTGGCCGGTTGCATGCCGTTTTGATCGACCCCCGGGGTGAGCACGGCCGAAAGGGGAAAACTGGCCCAAACGCCGCTAGCGCCGGCCAGGTTTCCGCCATGAAATACGACATCGACCGATTTGCCGGGCTGTACGCCAGCAGGCACGCTGTGACTGAGCGTGGGCGGTTGGCAAATGGCCACGCTAGCTGGAAACAGGGCGAGGACTACAGCCGCTCGCAACAGTGGCTTCATGGCAGGCCTATTTCGCGGCGGGTTGGAGGTCAGGCGGGAAGCAGTTTTCCAAGTCCTTATACTAACCTCCGCCGAGGCAACACACAACGCGCCGAGCGGGTATTTCCGATCGTAAGGCTTGCGACTTAACCGATGGATTCCGAAACGCTTAAGCGTCTGCGTCAGGCGGCCCTTCCGCGTCTGCGCCCCCGGTCTCGTACCGGGGGCGGCCGTTTCGGAATTCTCGACTCCTTTAGGCCAGAATCTCGCGAATCACCTGCCCTCCATCGACCAGCGGCACCGGCCGGCCTTGGGCATCGCGTATTCGCAACTGAGGGTCGATGCCCAGGCGATCGAAAATCGTGGCCGCCAGATCCTCGGGACTGGTCGGATGGTCCAAGGCATAGCTGGCGTCCTTGTCGGTGGTGCCGTACACCATTCCACCGCGCACGCCGGCTCCGGCTAGAACGGCCGGAAAAAGCGTGCTCCAATGGCCGCGTCCCCAATTGCCATTCGCCTTTGGCGTTCGCCCCATTTCGCCCACCGTCACGACAAGAGTTTCGGCGAGCAAACCACGATCTTCCAAGTCGACCAAAAGCGCCGAAAGAGCCTGATCCAAGCCCGGGATCAAATGATTCTTCACGTCATTGCTCGAGGTGTGCGAGTCCCAGCTATACCCGTCAGGAGCGTCCCAGGCGACGGTTACGAAGCGGGTGCCAGCTTCGATCAAACGCCGCGCCAACAGGGTCGATTGCCCAAACAAATGGCGCCCATAACGGTCGCGCAGTGAGGGCGACTCCTGGCGGATATCGAGCGCTCGCCGTACTTTTTCCGAACTGACCAACGACAGCGCTCGCTGGCGGAACCGATCGTAAACCGTCTCGGCCCGGCTCAAATCTCCAGCGCGCCGGGCCTGGTCGAATTGGTCGACCAACGAACGCCGTCGCTCCAAGCGATCGAGTGTCAAGTCGTCGTTGAGCGCTAAACCCTGGATGCGGAAATCGAGCTCCTCATCCGTGCAGGGACGGAAAAACGGGTTATCGTTGTCGTTGCGCTTGCCAATCTTGGTGGCCAGCGGATCGTAGCCGCGCCCCAACCAGCCGGCGTACTGGCCGGGCCGATCCAATTTCGTCGAGTAGGTTTGCAAATGGCCCAGCCGATTCGGCAAATAAACGAAGCCGGGCATGTCGCGCGCCGCACCGCGCGCCGCACGCTCGTCGAGGTAGTCGACCACCGAGCCATACGTGGGCCAATCTTTTTCGGTGGCATTGAACCCGCCGCCGATCGGCACGAACCAGGGGCGGCCCGTTTGGATGTAGTGCCCGGCGGAACTGTGATCGTTATAGGGGTGCGTCATCGTCCGCACGACGCAATACTTGTCCGAAATTTGCGCTAACTTCGGCATCAACTCGCAAATCTTCAGTTCCGGCGTTCGGCTTGCAATTGGCCGAAAAGGACCGCGAATCGCACTGGGGGCGCCGGGCTTGAGATCGAATGTTTCGAGTTGACTCGGCCCGCCGAAGAGAAACAAAAAGATCGCGTTTCTCGCGCCGGCCCGCTTGATCGTCTGCTCGGATTCGGCCGCCAAAACCTTGGGCAAGCTCAACCCCAGCAGCCCGGCCCCGCCGGCTTGCAAGATCTGGCGCCGCGTCCACCGGCTGCAAACGCGTTGCGATCGGCCCACGATATTGAGCATGACTTGCACTCCAGATGCAATTGCGCCCATCTCCCTGTTCTGTTAATTCACGGCACGCAATCTTATGTCGAGGGCAGGCTAGTTCTGGCGGGCTGGTCGTCAGGCGAGGACTTCGGGGATGACCTGGCCATCGACCAGCGGCAGGGGCCGGCTTAACGTGTCGTGAACGATCATCTGGTGATCGATTCCCAGCAGGTGATACATCGTGGCCAGCAAGTCTTTGGGGCTGATCGGCCGATCGGCCACATCGCCGCCGTGCTTGTCCGAAGCGCCCACCACGTGGCCCCGCTTCGTGCCGCCGCCGGCCATGAGCGATGAGTACACGCGCGACCAATGATCGCGTCCGCCACCTTGTCCGGTCGTGATTTTCGGCGTCCGGCCGTGTTCGCTCGTGCATACGACCAACGTATCGTCCAATAGGCCACGTTGGTCCAAGTCGGTGATCAGGCCATACCAGGCCTGGTCCAGGCCCGGGCACAGCTCCACTTTCATGCGCGCGTAATGGTTGTAGTGTGTATCCCAACCGCTGCCGGCCAGTCCGTACTCGTCCCAAAAAACGCTCACGATCCGACTGCCCGCTTCGACCAACCGCCGAGCCGCCAGGCACGACTGGCCGAACAACGTATGGCCGTACCGTTCCCGCATGGCACTGGGCTCTTTGCGAAGGTCCAGGGCGCTGCGCAATTTGTCGGATTCGAGCAGCTCGTACGTCATCTGACGATAACGATCCAATTGCCGCCCGCGCGGCGACGTGGCCAGGTCGCGGCGCGCCTCGTCCAACTGCGAAACCAACGACTTACGGCGGTTCAGCCGATCCAAGGTCATCTCGGCTTGCAGATTGGTCGCGGCCGGCACGTAGAAATAGCTGTCGGGGCTGAGGCCGATGTACGGATCGTTCTCGTCGAATCGCTTGTCGGCCAAGGTTTTGGCCAAACCTTTCGTGGCGGTGCCGACGTAGTCGGTCCAAACCGGGTCGTATTCAGCGCCCAAGAACGTGGCGTAGGGACCGCTGCGCGGCACTTCGCCGGTGCGGCGGCTAGAGAACTTGAAGGGCAGCGCGATGTTGGCCGGCACCGAGCGGCGGGCGGCCAGGCCAGTGCGTTCGCGCTGCGCTTGCACGTAGTCGACCACCGAGCCGAAGAACGGCCAATTGCGCGGATCGCGCGGATTCAATTCGGCCGGCAGATCGAGCGTGGGCACTCCGGTCAGCGCGAATGCCACGCCGTGCAGTGGATAGGGATGCGTCATGGAGCGGAGCACGGTGGTCCGATCCATCACCTTGGCAAACGTCGGAAACAATTCGCAAACCCGGCAGCCCGGCAAGCTGGAGGGGATCGAGTTCAGCTCGCCTCGAATTTCGATTGGAGCGTCGGGCTTGGGATCGACCCATTCGATCTGGCTGGGGGATCCGTACAAGTGGATCAGAATGATCGACTTGGCCCGGCCGAACGATTTGGGCCGCGCGACTTCTTGCGCGGCGCTCAGATCCTGCCAGCTTGCAAGATCGGCCAGGCTCATGCCCGCCAATCCAAGCCCGCCGATTCGCAGCAGGTCGCGGCGAGCCATGCCGTCGCACAGCTTTCGAGCCGACCCGAGGATCCGCAGCATCGTTTATCCGCTCCAGGTTAATCGTGTGGTGTCGCGTGGGCTGGTTAGGCACGCGGACGCATAGTTGCGCCGCGAGAAAACCCGATTCGACGCAAGCGCACCGGAAGCATCATGTTGCGCCAACATGTTACCACATCCCGGCAGGTGCGACCAGCCATCAGGGGTTTTTCTTGCGGCCCGGGAACGCCGGCTGTCCGCGGCATTAGCTACCGGTTACGGCTACTCGCCCGGCGGCGGTTGGGCAGAAAACTCGAGCGCGGGTTGTTGGGCGTGGGCACGCATGCGGTTGACGAAATGCAGGATTGGGGGCCGTTGCAGAATTCTCCGCTCCACCGCCCGTTTGCCCGGCAGATCAACCAGGTAAAGGCCCAATAGCAAAGCGACCCAGCCCGGCCCCGGCGTGACCAACATCACCAAGCCGGACATCAGGAAGAGTCCGCCAAAGAAGTTCTTGCCGATGAGCAGCGTCCAGCGCAGCGCCGGATGCGAATCGCGCCAGGCATCGAACGGTTTATGCTTTCTGGCAAAATAGTCCGGCGGAATCGAAATCAAGTAATAGCGGGCCGCCCAGACGGTAATGGCCAAACATACGATCCAGATGCCGACCCCTTCGAAAACGAGCGGGACGTTGCCTTTGGCCCAGTTGAACAAGTCGCCGACGATTTCCACCGCTTATGCCCGCGTTACCGAATTGAAGCCGCGCTACCTTGTTATAATTATATACATCGTCAGGCATCGATCATTTGGATGCGGCACAAATGGCGTCCTCCCTCGAAGGGCGTGGCAAGCCAGACCCTGACGATTTCCAGCGCTGTTTCGACCGTGATCATTCGCTGCCCCAACGAGATCAGGTTGGCATCGTTATGGGCGCGACCCAAGCGAGCCGACTCCAAATTCCAGCACACCGCGCAGCGAATTCCCTTCACGCGATTGGCCACGATGGCTTCGCCGTTTCCCGACCCGCCCAACACAATGCCCCGTTCGAACTGGCCAGCCGCTACTGCTTCGGCCACGGGGCGAATAAACACCGGATAATCGACCGTCTCGGTCGAGTAGGCGCCGAAGTCTTTGACTTCATGCCCCAGATCGCGGAGCATGCGCGCAATCTGTTCCTTGTACTCAAACCCAGCGTGGTCCGATCCGATGGCAATTTTCATGTTCCTTCACTCCCTGGCGAGCAAACCAGTGGTCCGTTGGGCGACGCCTTGGCGCGAACATAACGCCGCGAGGCATCGAGAGTCAATCGGATCGGCGATTTTTAGCGAAGCAGGCGCGTTGCCCCTGGCTATTGCAGGCGGTCCCGTTGGGACCCAGACAAACGAACCGCTGCGGCAAAAGTCCCGGCCGATAAGTTTTGCCACGCGCTCGCACCGCGGCCTCTTTGCTTCGCTCGGCAATTGCGTCATGATAGGTGTTCCGACCGCCACGAACTCGCGACTCCATCGAAAAAGCGCGCCAAATCGCCATGACTGTAGAACCCGTTTTGATCGCCAACGAGTGGCGCCCATCACAATCGAGCAGTACTTTCCAGGCGGAAAACCCGGCTACCAAGCAGCCACTGGAGCCCGTTTACCCGGTGAGCTCCTGGGCCGACCTCGACGCTGCACTGGCAGCGGCAGACGCGGCGGCCACCGCCCTGCGCCAAACCTCCGGAGAACAAATAGCGCGCTTCCTCGATCTGTACGCCGGGAAAATTGAAAGCCAAACCGAGCCACTCGTGGCGATGGCACATGCCGAAACCGCACTGCCCGCCAAACCGCGACTGGCCGAAGTCGAGTTGCCGCGCACCACCGGCCAGTTGCGCGAGGCGGCCCGGGCTGCTCGCAGCGGCAGTTGGAGGCTGCCCACGATCGACACCAAACTGACGATCCGCTCCTGCCACGCGCCGCTGGGGCCGATCTGGGTGTTCGGACCGAACAACTTCCCGTTCGCCTTCAACAGCATCGCCGGCGGCGACTTTGCCGCGGCGATTGCCACCGGCAATCCGGTGATCGCCAAAGCCAACACGTCACATCCGGGCACGACCCGGCTGTTTGCCATCGCGGCACACGAAGCGGCAATTGCAGCCGGCCTGAGCGTCGGGAGCATTCAATTGATCTACCGCACGAGCCACGCCGACGGAGCCCGCGCCGTCGCTGATCCGCGTACCGGAGCCACCGCCTATACGGGCAGTCGGGCGGCCGGCCTCGAACTCAAAGCGGTCGCGGACCGCGCCGGAAAACCAATTTATCTGGAGCTCTCCAGCGTTAATCCGGTCGTCTTTTTGCCCGGCGCCGTGAAGTCGCGAGGCGAACAGCTCGCAGGAGAATTCACGGCAAGTTGCCTGATGGGCACCGGGCAGTTCTGCACGAACCCTGGGCTGGTCATTTTGCTGGCGGGTCCTGAAACGGACAGTTTCGTGGCGGCCGTCGCCGACAGATTCCGCGCCGCGCCCGTTGGAACCCTCTTGTCCAAGGGGGTTGCCCAGTCGCTCGAAGCAAGTTTGAACACACTCATATCCGCCGGTGCGAAATTGTTGGCCGGCGGCACTCCGGGCGGCGGAAACGGATATTGCGTCGCCAATACGCTGCTGAAAATCGGCGGCTCCCAATTCTTGGCGAACCCCGGGCTTTATCAAACCGAGGCTTTTGGCAATGCAACGCTGGCGGTGATCTCGGAAAACGCAGCGCAAGCCGCTCGGATCATCGACTCGCTGGAAGGCAATCTCACCGGCTGCGTGTACTCGGACACGCACGGCAGCGACGACGCGCTTTACGATGACCTGGCCGGACGGTTGCGCCACAAAGTCGGACGGCTGTTGAACGACAAAATGCCAACCGGAGTAGCGGTCAGCCCGGCGATGAATCACGGCGGTCCGTATCCCGCGACGGGCCATCCCGGCTTTACGGCCGTCGGCATTCCGGCCGCCCTACGGCGCTTCACCGCCTTGGAGTGCTACGACAACGTGCGGCCTCATCGATTGCCGGCCGCGCTGCAAAACAAGAATCCGACTGGAACGATGTGGCGGCTGATCGATGGGAACTGGACGCAAGGCGACGTGCCCAGTTAGCCTGCAACCCAGAGTGGGTGCGCTATTTCGCGGCTTCCTGTTGGTCGCCGTCGTGGGCTTTCTTGGCGGCTTTGCCCTTCTTCGACTTCTCGTCCTGGCGAACGGCGTGCTTTTGATCGTCGCGCAATTTGCGTGTCTCGGCGCGCTTTTGCGCCGAGGTTTTGCGGGTCGACTTCGGCTGCGGTGGAGATTGCAATTGGACCGGAGCGCCGCCAAAGCCCGAGTTTCCCATCCCGATGATCTGTGGAAACCCCGTTTGCACGCCGTGTCGCCCACGCCCCGATAAGGCCCGCATCATCATGATCGATTGCATCTGCTGCGGCGTCAGATTCCCTCCTGTGATCGGTCCCGGCAAGGGCAGGATCGCCTGTCCATTACTCGGAAGCTGGCTGCGATTGCCGACGACTTGAGCCGGCACCTGGGTGGCAAAATGCACCAGCGCGCAACCAACCAACAAGCGTGTTCCCCAACACCGAATCGAAGCGACAGTCATGGCAAAATCGCTCATCGCAGCCAGTCGATACATTTACTCCATTCATCCTATATCTCGCATCCTACAAGTTTTACTTTAACTCAGCTTGGATCGCGATGCAACAGATTTGGATCCGTTAAAAGCCGGCCAAAGGCGAAGATTATGCTGCAACGTCCGGTCGAAATCCCTTCCCGCGGCGACGATCACCGGTGGGCCGCGAGAATCCGCGAAAGTTCCCGATCCGACAAAGGGCGCGGATTGCCGTCCATGCTGTTCCCGCGAGAATCGCGTACCAGGTCGGGAATGTGCCGCTCCGAAACGCCCAATTCCGACAGCCGACGAGGCACGTGGACTCGCTGGCAAATCTGCTCGATGGTTTCCATCAAAGTATCGGCCGCGGCGGTGTCGGATTGCGCGAGTGTCAATCCGGCCGCGCGAGCCAGCTCGGCCATTTGCCGCTCGCAAACCGGCCGGTTCACCGCCAGCGCAATCGGCAGCATCAGCGCACACGCCAAACCGTGCGCCGCACGAACGTGAACGCCCAGCGCCGCGGCCACGCCATGCGCCATGCCCAGCCCGGAGTTGGCCAACGCCATGCCCGAGAGCAGCGCTGCCTGGGCCATCGCTTCGCGCGCCGGCCGCGACTGGCCGTTTTCAACGGCTTCGACAAGCGCGCCCGTTGCCAACCTCAAACCAG
>JACQFF010000317.1 GCA_016200205.1 Planctomycetia bacterium | reverse complement strand
GACGCCCGAGGCTCTGGCAGCCGTGCGCGAGGGACTGCGTCGCACGGTCGAAGATCCGAACGGCACGGCCTTCGGCACCGTGCGGCTGAACTCACTCGCGATCGCCGGAAAAACGGGCACTGCCGAAACCGGGGGCGACCAGGAAGATCACGCATGGTTCGCCGGCTATGTGCCCGCCGATGCGCCGCGATTTGCGTTCGTGGTCGTCCTCGAGCATGCCGGCAGTGGGGCGACCGCTGCTGGGTCGGTGGCGAAAGCTCTCGTGCAACGCCTTGAACAGTTGGGCTATTTCGGCACGCCTAAAACCGCCGAAAACTCGATCCCGCCGGGCAAGGGATGACCTGCTATGCTGCGGTGCCCGCCGTCTTACGCTAACTTGCGCGGCGAATGCAAGTAGCCGCTCAACCGCCGACCAAAAACAGAGCCGGTTCTTGGCAGTGGATTGAGGCATTTTCCGGCCGCGCGCCGAGGGCCAAAATTGAGTCCAAATCAGGGTCCTGGGCATGTCAAAATAGGCAAAATGCAGGGGCGAGCTCTGTCCGATGGTCGCCGCGAGCGAGAAGCCCTGAACACATGACGCAAAACGCATCCACATAAATACTTACAATCCGTGCCGATTACCCAGCGGCCGTTGCGGCAAGGGTCTGAAAAAGGTATATTGGCGAGTTCCTGGGACGGTGCTTTTGCAAGTCGTTCGTCTGCCGCCCGATAGGTACCGCACGGTCGCGGTCCAGCGCGGTTAATGTCTGCTGAAAGGACTGAATTTGGCCACCGACGGAAATGAGCCTGACGATACGATAGAGCCGCCAACAAATGGCGGTCCAATGGCCGGTCGGATTCTCGACCTGCCGATCGAAGAGGAGTTGAAAGACAGCTATCTCACCTACTCGATGAGCGTGATCGTCAGCCGCGCGCTGCCCGATGTCCGCGACGGGCTCAAACCCTCGCAGCGGCGCATTCTGGTCGCGATGAACGATCTCAACCTCACGCCGGGGGCCAGCCGGGTCAAATGCGCCAAAATCTCGGGCGACACCAGCGGTAACTATCATCCTCACGGCGAAAGTGTGATCTATCCGACGCTCGTGCGCATGGCCCAAGAATGGAACATGCGTCACGTGCTGATCGACAAGCAAGGCAACTTCGGCTCGATCGCCGGGCTGCCGCCGGCCGCCATGCGGTATACCGAAGCCCGCATGTCGCCGATCGCCGCGCTGATGCTCGATGACCTCAAGCTCGACACCGTCGACTTCACTCCCACCTATGACGAACGGCACACCGAGCCGACCGTTCTGCCGTCGAGATTTCCGAATCTGCTTGTCAATGGCGCCAACGGCATTGCCGTGGGCATGGCCACCTCGATTCCGCCGCATAACCTGGGCGAGATCTGCGATTGCCTGGTGCGCGTCATCGATGATCCCGAGGTTTCCCCCGACGAGCTCTTGGAGATTTGCCCCGGCCCCGATTTTCCCACCGGCGGCATCGTCTGCGGCCGCAGCGGCATCCGCCGCGGCTATTACACCGGCCGCAGCACGATCACGCTGCGCGCCCGGGCTCGCATCGAAGAATTCGGAAAGAACCGCTTTCGGATTGTCGTCACTGAAATCCCCTTTCAGCAAGCGCGCGATCGGGTGGAAGAACGGATCGCGGCGCTGGTGAACGAAGACAAGATCAAGGGCATTTCGGCCATCCGCAACGAAAGCGACTTGAAAGAGCCAGTCCGCTTGATCCTGGAACTCAAGCGCGATGCCGATCCGGAGGTCGTGCTCAATCAGCTCTATCAGTTCTCGCCGCTGCAAGATTCATTCTCGATCATCTTCTTGGCGCTGGTCGACGGCAAACCGCGCATTTTGCCGTTCAAGAGCCTGCTGGAAGAATTCATTCGACATCGTTTGATCGTGATCCGACGCCGGACTCAATTCTTGTTGGGCCGCGCCCGAGCTCGAAAGCATACGGTCGAGGGTTTGTTGCTGGCGCACGCCAATATCGAGGAGGTCATCCGCGTCATCCGCTCCTCGACCAATCAGGCCGAAGCCAAGGCACGGCTGATGGGCGTCGAAGCGCCGGCCTCGATGATGAAGCGGGCCCTGGGCGAGGCCGGATTCGCCTTGTTCCAGTCGGACCGTGGCGTGCGCGACACCTACACCCTGACGCCCGTCCAGGCCGAGGCCATCTTGCGAATGACCCTTGGCCAGCTGGTCAATCTCGAACAGGAAAAGCTCGCCGGCGAATATCAAAAACTGCTCGACGAGATCACCGAATATCTGCGGATCCTGTCCGACGACAAGATCATCCTGGGCATGATCCGCGACGATTGCCTGGAACTGAAGCGCAAGCACGGCGACGAGCGACGCACCGAAATCAGCGGCGAAGAGATCGGCTCGATCGACCTAGAGGATCTGATCACCGAAGAAACGATGGTGGTCACGATCAGCCACAATGGTTACATCAAGCGCACCCCGGCCAGCACCTACCGCGCCCAGCATCGCGGCGGCAAGGGCATGAAAGGCGCCAAGACGGAAGAGGAAGATCCGATTCAGCATTTGTTCGTGGCCAGCACGCACGATTACCTGCTGTTCTTCACCAATCGCGGCAAGGTCTACTGGCAAAAGGTGTATGACTTGCCGCAGTTGAGCCGCGAAAGCCGCGGCCGGGCGGTGGTCAACCTGCTCAACTTTGCCGAAGGTGAAAAAGTGGCCGATTGCCGCGCCGTGCGCGATTTCAATCAACCCGACCATTACTTGATCATGGCGACGCGCGCGGGCCTGGTGAAGAAAACGGCCTTGGACAAATTCAGCCGCCCGATGAAAGGCGGCATTATCGCCATCAAACTTCGCGAAGACGACGAAGTGGTCGACGTGGCGATCACGAAAAAGGGTGACGAAGTGGTGTTGTCGACCGCCCGCGGCATGGCCATTCGTTTCAGCGAGGCCGATGCGCGTCCGATGGGCCGCAACACCAGCGGCGTGAAAGGCATCCGCCTGGGCAAAGACGATCGCCTGGTGGGCATGGTCGTAGCCGAACCCGATGCCACGCTGTTGACCGCTTGCCTCAATGGTTACGGCAAGCGCACGCTGTTTGGACCCAACAGCATCGTGCCAGAAGGCGAGGGGCCAGTACCCGAGGGCGAGGGGGCAGAAGGCGAGCTGCCGGAAAGCGATGCGGCGTCGGCCGAGGCTGACGGTCAAGCCGACGACAATTCCGCCGAAAGTGGAGAAGAGGAGGAGGCCGCCTCGTCGTCGAATCGCTACCGCACCCAGCGCCGCGGCGGCAAGGGGGTGCGCGATATCAAGACCACCGCGCGCAACGGCCCGGTGATCGGCGTGGCCTGCGTCCGCGATGACGACGAACTGCTGATGATGACTGCCCGCGGAAAGTTGCAGCGGATCGTGGCGGGCGAAATCAGCGTCATCGGCCGCAATACGCAAGGCGTGCGGATCATGAGCCTTGACGAAGGCGACACGCTGGCGGCCATTGTGCGCGTGCCGCGCGATGAAGCGGCCAGTAATGGCTCCGCGGCGCCGCCGAGTCCCACGTCGCGCATCGAAACCGAGCCGCCCGAAACGAGTGACTTTTGACGCTGAACCGCTGGGCGCCATTGCGAAGGACCGAGAACCTCACGATTCATCCGAGTCATCTTTACGCTCCCTGGCCTCAGGCGCTCTACCCATGTCTCGTCGCGCATTAATTACCGGCATTACGGGCCAAGATGGCGCTTATCTGGCGGAGTTCCTGCTGAACAAGGGCTACGAAGTCCACGGCATGGTGCGCCGCGCAAGCACCGAGGGCTTCGAGCGGATGGGGCATCTTCAGCTTCGCGACCGAGTGCATTTGCACCAGGCCGATCTGCTCGATCAGCTTTCGATCATCACGCTGATCAAAGAAGTGAAGCCGCATGAAGTGTACAATCTGGCGGCTCAAAGTTTCGTGCCAACCAGTTTCACGCAGCCGCTGTTGACCGCGGAATTCACCGCCTTGGGCGTGACGCGGGTGCTGGAAGCGATTCGGGACGTTGATCCTGGGATTCGCTTTTATCAGGCCAGCTCCAGCGAGATGTTTGGCCGGGTGCAAGAAGAGCCGCAGAACGAGCGCACGCCGTTTTGGCCCCGCAGTCCCTATGGCGTGGCGAAAGCCTACGGCCATTGGATTACGATCAATTATCGCGAAAGTTACGGCATGTTTGCCTGCTCCGGCATCCTGTTCAATCACGAGTCGCCGCTGCGGAGCAAGGAGTTCGTCACGCGCAAAGTCAGCGATGCCGCGGCGCGGATCAAGTACGGCTTGCAGGACAAACTGATTCTGGGCAATCTCGACGCCCAGCGCGATTGGGGTTTCGCCGGCGACTACGTGGAAGCCATGTGGTTGATGCTGCAACAGTCGGAGCCGGCCGATTATGTGATCGCCACCGGGATCAAACACTCGGTGCGCGATCTGGTCGACCTGGCGTTTCAGCGCGTAGGGCTCGACTGGAAGAAATACGTCGAGACGGACAGCCACCTGTTGCGGCCGGCCGAAGTGAACACGTTGTGTGGCGATGCCAGCCTGGCCCGCACAAAGCTCTGCTGGACACCGAAAATGAGCTTTGCTCAACTCGTGGCCACGATGGTCGATGAAGATCTAAAGCGAGTCAGGCGGTCGATAGCCGCCGAAAAAGCCGCCGCCGACCCGCCGCGGCTCGATTGAATTTCCCCCGCCCAGTCGGCCGAATAATTCGCACGTTTCGCCGGGGTTGTGCTACGCTTGTCAAATAGACTTCAATGAAACTCCAACGAAAGCGGCATCGGGGAGGGGAACGGTCCTCGGGGTGTTTCGTTGGAGTTTCAAAGGCTCGTCCGAGGGATGCTGATCCATGAAAATCGCGGTGGTGGGCACAGGCTATGTGGGACTTGTCACCGGCACTTGCTTTGCCGAAAGTGGCAACGATGTCACGTGTATCGATATTGATCGCGAGAAGGTCGCGCGGCTCAACGCCGGAGAGATTCCCATCTACGAGCCCGGGCTGAGCGAGTTGGTCGAACACAACGCGGGCGCCAAACGATTGCACTTTACCACGGACCTGGCCGCGGCGGTTCGTTCGGCCAGGCTGATTTTTTTGGCCGTGGGCACGCCCTCGTTAGATGACGGTTCGGCCGATCTGGCGAGCTTGCGGCGCGTCGTCGACGACATGGCCGATTACTTGAGCGCCGAGGCAATCGTGGTTACCAAGAGCACCGTGCCGGTGGGCACCAACTTGGAAATCTTCCAACGGCTCAAAACCAAGACCGGCCGCGATTGCGACGTGGCCAGCAACCCCGAGTTTCTCAAAGAAGGGGCCGCCATCGACGATTTCATGAAGCCCGATCGCGTGGTCGTCGGCGTCAGGCGTCCGGAAGTGGCCGAGGTGCTGCGCGAGTTGTATGCTCCCTTTCTGCGGACCGAAAAACCATTTTTGGTGATGTCGCCCGAAAGCGCCGAAATGACCAAGTATGTCGCCAACGCGCTGCTCTCGACCAAAATCAGCTTCATCAACGAGGTCGCCAATCTCTGCGAGCGGATGCGGGCCGACATCAACGACGTGCGGCGCGGAATCGGCCACGACAGCCGCATCGGCTTTGCCTTCTTGTTCCCGGGCGTCGGCTACGGCGGCAGTTGCTTTCCCAAGGACGTGCGTGCCTTAAGCGCGATGGCCCGGGCCGCCGGCGTCGAACCGCGCATCTTGGAAGCGGTCGATTCAGTCAACACGAATCAGAAGACGATCATGGCCGACAAGATCAAAAGGCATTTTGGCGGCAAATTGGCTGGCCGCACGATTGCCGTGTGGGGACTGTCGTTCAAACCGCGCACCGACGACATCCGCGAAGCGCCGGCGCTGGTTTTGATTGATCGGCTGCTGGCCGAAGGCGCGAAAGTTCAGGTGCACGATCCGGAAGCGCTCGAGAACGTGCGGCGGATCTACGGCGAGCGGCTCTCGTATTCCGAGCAGCCATATGGGGCTCTGGAAGGGGCCGATGTGCTGGCGATCATGACCGAATGGAAAGAATTTTTGACACCCGATTTCGCCCAGATGCGCTCGCTGATGGCTTCGCCGGTGATTTTCGACGGCCGCAATCTCTACAACCCGACCCACATGAAGGCGGCCGGATTTACCTACCATTCGATCGGCCGAGCCAGTGTGGGATAGAGCCGCGCATTCTCCATCGCCCTTTGGGAGAGGGCCGGGGTGAGGGTGATCCAAGGGACGCCGATTCCCTCACCCTAATCCTCTTCCCGAAGGGCGGGGGGACGAACCAATCTCCGCATACCGCCGAAATTCCGCTTCCTCCAAAAATACCGCTTCGCGGGTCAGTTGAAACATCAGCCGGGTCTCGGGCCAGCCCAGCGCGGCCAAGAAGCGATCCAGTTCCTCCGCCGGACAGGTTCCCTTGAGATCGACGAACAACAACCGCTCGTTGCGATCGTAAAGATTGCCGTCTACTTGCCAGGCCGGCGCGCCCTGGGGCGAAGCCCACACGAACGACCCGTCGGCCTCGCAAAACAATCTCGGCAACTGTTCGAGTTTCGTCCGCGCCGCCTCGAAGGTGCGGTCCATGGTGGTCGTGCTCAGGGCCTCGGGCTCGACGTGAAGCGTATTCACGGTCCGCCCATTGAGCTCGATCTTCGCCCCGGCGGTCGCATTGGCCGGTTGTGCGTGCACGGTGATGAAAAAGTCGTACATCATACCGAAGCTTCAAACGACGTCCGGACCGCTCAGATCGGCCAGTTCCCGGCGCAGCCAATCCAAGTAAGCGCGGTTGCCGGCCGAGACCTGAAACGCCAGGATTTCGGGCACTTCATAGGAGTGCAGCTCACGAATGGCATCTTCCAAGGCCAGATAATGGCTCTCGCGCGTCTTGATGATGCACAGGAATTCCTGGGCGCTCTCGATCCGGCCTTTCCAATGATAGGTGCTCGTAATCGGTCCGGCCACTTGCACACAAGCGGCCAACCGTCGCTCGATAAGTGCTCGCGCGATTGTCTCGGCCTCTTCCTTGCTGGAGGTGGCGGTGACGACTTGGAGGGTATCGGTCATGGCTCGCCTCGGGTGCCTTAAAACCTCTCGGTATACCGCCCCCTCGCCCTGCCCTCTCCCGCAAGGGGAGAGGGTTTTCGTTCAGGCTTTTAGTTTAGCGAAATCGAACTTGGGTACACGATCTCTTCGCGCCTACAAATTGCGCGCCGCGGCCGAACGTTCGTTCCAAATGGCCACGCCGATCACGAGCATGCCAACCAGGATCAGGCGGGCGTTGGCGTTCAACTGCCAGGGCACCTCGTTCCAGGGGAGATAAATCTTGAGGGAAACGAATTGCAGGCCGATATCCAAAAGCGACATGATGGCTACGCCCAACAGGGTGCGACCCAGCCCGCCGAGCCCGCCGGTGACGCGCGTACCGCCCAACACGACACAGGCGATGGTTTGCAGTTCGATGCCCGCGCCGGCGCCTGGAACCGCGGCGCCTCCGCGCGCGGTATAAACGAGCGCCACGATTCCGGCCACGGTTCCGCTGGCGGCGTACAGCGACCATTCGACTTTTCGCACCGGCACGGCGGCAAATTCCGCGGCCAGGCGATTCTCGCCGATGGCGTACAAGTAGCGGCCATAACGAGTATGGTGCACCACGAGCCAGGCCAGGCCAAGCACGGCCAGGAACAACACCAGTTGGACGGGCGCGCCGAATAATGAACCCTGCCCCAGGTTATTAAAACTCTCGGGCAATCCGGCGATGCGCTCGCCATGCGAAATGGCCATCGCCAGCCCCGCATAGAAGGCCATCGTGGCTAACGTCGCGACAAGGGGAGCGATGCCCAGCGTAATCAGCAATCCGTTGATCGTCCCGGCGGCAAACCCGGCAGCCACGGCGGCGATGCCCGCCAGTTCGCTCGACCAGCCATTCTGCCATAGCTGGCCAAAGGTCACGCTCGCCAGGGCGATGATCGAGCCGACCGACAGATCGATGCCGCCGGTGAGCACGATGGCTGTCATCACGGCGGCCAGGGCGCCGATTTCACCCCACGGGCGCCACATGTTCAGCACTGCCGCCGGCCGATTGGTTTGCGAGCCGACCAAAACCGCCGCCGCCAGCAGCAGCAGCGCCCAGGGCAGCAGGCCGCGCGCGCGCGTGAGGTAGGAAAAGACCCGACGAGAAAAAAGCTTGTTCATCGGGCTTCCTCGAACCTCCGCCAGGCCAGATCGACCAGCACGGCCACCAGCAGCAGACCGCCGGTGATGAGCGAGGCGTGATAGCGCGAAATCTCCCACAGCACGACCGCGTTGTAAATCAGGCTCAAAAGCAGGGCGCCCAAGCAGACGCCCAGCACGCTGCCGCGGCCGCCGGAAATGGAGACGCCGCCGATGACGGCCGCGGCGATGGCTTGCAGTTCATATCCATTGCCCATGCCGGACTGCATGGCGCCGGTCTGGGAAAGTTCCAACAGTCCGGCCAGCCCCGCGAGAATTCCGCCGATTCCGAAGGCCAGCAGCCAGATGCGCGACTGTGAGATTCCCACGAGGCGGGCGGCCCGCGGGCTGGAGCCCAACGCCAGCAGATGCCGGCCGCAGCGGAGATGGTTCAACAGCACGTAGACGGCCACGGCGGTGACGGCGCTGAGCACGACCGACCCGTTGATGCCGAGCACTTGCGTGCTCGACCAACGCACGTATGCGCTCGGCAGATCGGTGATCGTATCGCCGCCGGTGAGCGAGATCAGCAGCCCGCGATAAATCGTCATGGTCCCCAAAGTGACGACGATCGGATGCACGCGGCCCAGCAGGGTCAAACCGGCATTGGTCAGGCCGCCGGCGGTGCCCACGGCCAACGCGGCGAGGATGCCCGCGGGAAGAGTCACCGCCGGCGAGTAGGGGAGCTTCAGAACCAGGCCTCCGACTCCGGCCGCAAGGGCCAACAACGAGCCCAACGAGATGTCGATGCCGCCGGCCAGAATGATCGCGGCGGCGCCGAGTGCGAGAATGGTCCCCACCGAGGCGTGTGAGAGCAGTCCGCGGAGGTTGTCGGCCGTGAAGAAAGAATCGGTCGAGAAGGCCAGCACGGCAAACAGCACGGCGATCGCGGTAGCCAGCGCGATTTCGTTGGGCACCGCGCGCCGTCGTTCGCCGTGGGCCGCTCGCGGCGGAACTTCGCGCTGGCTGGTCGATTCCTCCGGCAGCGCGGCGGCGGCAATTGTATCGGGGGTGCTCCCGGCCGGATCGAATTGGCCGGCAATCCGGCCGGCTCGGAATACGGCCACGCGATGCGAGTTCTCCATGACCTCCGGCAGGTCGGAGCTGATTAAAACGATCGCCGTGCCGTCAGCCGCGAGTTGGCGCAAGATGCGATGAATTTCGGCTTTCGCGCCGACGTCGACGCCGCGCGTCGGCTCGTCCAAGATCAATACGGCCGGATTGGGCAGCAGCCACCGCCCCAAGACGACTTTCTGCTGGTTACCGCCCGAGAGTTGCCCGATGGGTTGCTCCGGGTCGCGGCACTTGATGCCCAGAGCGGCAATCTGCTGCCCTGTGGCTGATCGCTCCCGGCGAGTGCTGGTCAGCCCGCGGCCGGAAAGGTTGGCCAGGGTGCTCAAGACAGTGTTGGCGCGAATCGACAGGCCGCGGAAAATGCCCTGCCGCAGGCGATCTTCCGGAAGGTAGGCCAGGCCCGCGGCCACGGCATGAGCGGGGCTGGAGATTGTCGTGATACGGCCATCAACTGCCAGCGTTCCGTTGGATGTCTTGTCCAAGCCGAACACAGCGCGAGCAAACTCGCTCCGCCCCGAGCCCACGAGCCCGTAAATCCCCAGGATTTCGCCCGCGGCTACGGTCAGCCAGATGTCCGCGAATCGCCCGTCGGAGGCCGTGAATCCGCGGACATCGAGTCGTGGAGTGCCGGGCGCGATTCTGGCGTGCGAAAAACTCGCACCCAGTTCGGCCGCGCGATGGCGACCGACCATGTGCCGAATCAGTCCGGCGCGATCGATGGCCTCGCTTGCGCCCGACCACGCGAGTTTTCCGTCGCGCAGCACGGTGACGCGGTCGGCCAATTGAAAGATTTCTTCCTGGCGATGGGAAATATAAAGGATGCCCACGCCGGCCGATTTCAATCGCTTAATTTGCGCAAAGAGCCACCCGGTTTCGCTGGCCGTCAAGGCGCTGGTGGGCTCGTCGAGCACAAGCACTCGCGCGCATTGCATCACGGCCGCGGCGATTTGGGTCATGTGCCGTTGGGCCACGCTGAGTCCGGCGGCGGCTTGCCGCACGTCGATCGGTTCGCCCAACAGCGAGACGGCTTGCCGGGCTCCGTCGAAGATTTGATTCCAGTGCACCCAGCCGGCGGGTCCGGCGGGCAGGCCCTGTTCCAAAGCCATATTCTCGGCCACCGAAAGCGTGGCAAACAGCTCGGCTTCTTGATGGACGGCGACGATCCCCGCTCGGCGAGCTTCCACGGGATTGGCCCACGTTACGCGCCGCCCGGCGAGCAGAATGTGGCCCGCGTCGGGCGCCAGCAGTCCCGAGACGATGTTGATCAGCGTGCTCTTGCCCGCTCCATTTTCACCCACCAAAGCATGCACTTCGCCAGCGGCAAGCGCCAGCGAGACGCCGTCCAATGCCACCACGCCCGGAAAGCGGCGCGTGATATCGACCAACTCGAGCAGCAGGGCGGAGGCGTCTTGCACGATGCACTTGCGCTCCAGGAAACGTGATGGAACGATGAAACGCGGATTCCATCGTACCGGCAGACCGCCGGCGCAAGCAATTGACGTTGTGTTTAGGGGCGGAAACCTAACGTGCCTCGCAGAGCTCCGCGCTGGGTGGCACTGACAACTTTTTGAGGCCGTCCGGAATTCGAAGCGACTAGCCCGACGCGCGAGCGAGGGGAAATCGCGACTCAGCCCTCGCTCGCGCGTCGGGT
>JACQFF010000054.1 GCA_016200205.1 Planctomycetia bacterium | reverse complement strand
GGTTCTCGTTTTCGCAGTCGTATTCGCGGGAAGAACGCGAGGCGAGGGTTAATCGGTGGTACAACTTGCCCGATCGACTGGAAAGCATCGTCTCGCGGCTGCGGAATGTGCGGATTGAGCAACGCGACGCACGTGAACTCCTTCGCATGTTCAGTGATCGCCCAGCGACCCTCGTCTACTTGGACCCGCCGTATTTCACGAAGCGTGAGCATGGGTACGTGATCGACGCGAATGACCGCGACTTTCATACGGAGTTACTTGAAATATGCCTGGAAGCGAAATGTATGATCTTGCTGAGCGGTTACGACAACACGCTGTACCAGGAGATGTTGGTCAGGAATGGCGGATGGACAAAAAAGAGAATTAAGACGCACACGCGGGACGTGACCGGCCAAGATTACGCGCGGACCGAAATTCTCTGGATGAACGAACGATTCGTTAGAGCAAAGCGATCCGGTCGAGTCCCGATTCGTTTATCAAAGAAAGAGAAACGCAATAGCAAGATCAATCCGCCGCGTGCATACTGAGCGACAGGCGAACGCACGTCTCGGGACGGCGCGAGAATGCGACGATGGCCCGGCACTAGCCGGCGGGCAGGATGTTGGTGTTCAATTCGTCACCCGGCCTTGGCGGTCAGCCCGCGATCTTCTTCTTCGTCCGTGGCGCGGCGCAGCTTGAGCGTGGCATTGGGCGGCATGCGCCGTTCTTGGACAAAGCCGCGGGTGCCTTGCGACAAAAAGGGATGGAAATCGGCGGCCGGCCCGCTGGTAAATTCCAGCTTGAGTTGCTCGATCACTTCGACCCATCGCAGGCCGCGGCGGTAGATCAGCCGGTAGGCGGCCTTCAGTTCGGCAATTTGATCTTGGCTGTATCCATTGCGGCGCAGTCCGACCAGGTTCAGCCCGACGATCATGCCGCTTGTGCCATCAACCATCACATAGGGAGGCACGTCTTGCACGACGCGCGCGCACCCGCCGATCATCGCCAGGCGGCCGATGCGGCAGAACTGATGGACCCCGACCGCTCCGGACACGAACGCCCGATCGCCGACGGTGACGAATCCGCCCAAGAGCACGTTGTTGGCGAAAATGGCGTTGTCGCCGACCTGACAGTCGTGGGCAACATGGGCGCCGACCATCAACAGATTATGGTTGCCGACTCGCGTGGACGTGCCTTCGTGCAGAGCGCGGTGGAGGGTGCAGTTTTCGCGAATCGTGTTGTTCGACCCGATCGTCAGTCTGCCCAGCCGTTCGGGCGGGCGAGTGTGTTGCGGACATCCGCCCAGGACCGAGCCCTCATAAATCGTATTGTTCGAGCCCAGGCTGGTTCCGTTTTTGAGCACCACGCGGCTGGCCAGCGTGCAGTTGTCGCCCACCACGACATCGGGTTCGATAATCGAGAACGGACCGACCGTGACGCCATGACCGAGCGTGGCATGAGGGCTGACGATAGCCTGGGGGTGGATATTCACCGTCAAATTCTCCGGAGGCGGGGTACAGCCCGGCGGCCGTGATGGCGGATTGTCCCTCGGAAGGGACCTTTGCTCGGGCGTGGCGGGTTTTTTTGGAAAACACGTTTTTCCAATGCCTCTCGTGCGAAAGGGAAACGATTGGCTCTGGAATTCGTTATCGGTTCTGCGACCTGTTCCAATTCAAACCAAAATGCCGCTTTTGCTGGCTTTATGACCTGTGCCGCGCATGCCGCTTCAGTCCACGTTCGCAGTGCCAGAGCAGCCCCAAAAAGAACCATTCGGTGAGATCAGCCGGCCGAAAATTGTCCCCAACCTCCGCCCCCGTGTGAAAGAGGGCCAAGACTGGTAGAATTTGACGGCCGCGCTGCGTCCACCAAGCGGGCTAGCGCAGAAGGAGGAGTCCACAGGGGGCGCACATGCACTTGGCGCGGCCAATGGCCGCAACCACCGCGCGAGGTGAGAAGCCGAAGGTCAAAATAAATCCCCTACCATTTGCCTACAGCCTCATGTGGCCAGCCTGGCATCCGCGGATGATCTGCCGGATTGAAGGCCAGCGTGAACAGTTACAGTGACCGATAAAGTCCGGCTAGGAGGTGCCATGGCCACCAATGAAGAGTTATACAGCGAGGCGGAGCGTCTGAAGGACCAGGGCAAGCTGGACGAGGCGGCCACAATGCTCGAGCGGCTCGTCGAGCAGGATCCCAAGTACGCGTTGGCCCACTCGGCGCTGGCGGTGATTTACGGCCGGCTCAAGCGGCACGACGATGCGATCCGCGCGCGGATGCTGCAAGGGCGGGGGTAAGATCGAACTCCGATTCGAGTCAAGGCACGTGGACTCTTCTTGCACGAATCGGTCCACCGTGGATTCGTCAGCGAATCGCTTGTTGAAGCGCCGCATAGGTTGGAATTAGCGGGCAGGCGCCATGCTCGCCGCTTCGGCGCGAGTGCCCGGGTCCCAGACTTTCACGGTTGCGTCACGCGCGCCGCTTACAATCCGCTGACCGTTCGGGCTGAACGTGACGCGCCGGCAATCAAGCGTCTCGAGCGTTCCATTTGGTCCTATCTCTTGCGATGACCGTGTTGGTTGACGCCGCGGACAAACTACCTTCGGCTAACGTGGTTTAGCTCGACTTCGTCTGTGAAGCAGCACAACAATCGCCGCCATTCCGAAACCGGAAAGAGTCAAACTTGACGGCTCTGGTGTGACCACCAGGTAACCACTGCCGCCGATGCCTGCGACCTTCGTGCCATCGGGAAACGTGACGCTGCCAGCGCCGGCGATATTCCAAGTGACAATCGTAAAGGGTTGCACGATCCACGACCCCAGCAGGCCATCTCCCTCATAGATGTTGAGGTTTTGGAACATCGTGCCCGCGAACAGACCATTTTCAACGGTTCCACCACCGGTGAGTTCCGCATGAAATGTAAAATCAAATCCTGAGCCTGGGGGGGCCAACGTCACAGTTGCCGGTCCTGATTCTTGGATGCGAATTCTAGGCGTTTCACCTAGCAACGTGAACAGTTCCGAATTTAGAAGTAACGTGACGTCAATTGCGCCTTGCCCCAGAACGTTGTCGAGCCCAAAAACATTGGTTGCAGTACTATCCAGCGCCAATGAGATGGGCCCGGTTTGGCCGCCGTTGAGAGGAACGTTGACAGGAACCGAATCGACAGTGCCGGTAAAAATCTCCACCGGCAGCAAGACCAAATTGCCCGCCGCCAGGACTCGGCTCGACGCGAGGAGGACTATCGCCGCAGACAACCAAAGAATGCGAGAAGCGCGCAGGCGAGAACACGTTGTCTTGAACAATGGCAACCTCCGCGTTGAAAGATTTGATTAGCAGGCCCTATGAGGGCAAGAAACGAGCGCAACACATGATTCAGTATGATTGCCAGAGGGCGACTGTCAAGCAAGCGGCGGGCCGGCTTCAGGGCCATTCATTGTTTCATCCTAGGAGAGTCGCCATCGTTTTTTCGCGACACTAACTCAAAGCGCAAACGAAGATGATCTAGGAAGTTGCGCTCTTCTCGCCCTCGCTTGAGATTCGCGTTGATGCTTCCCAGCTAGAAACTTTGAATGACGCTGCGGTAGGGTTTTGCATTGGGTCGGCAGATCTCAGTCGGGCAAAGTGCGTGCGATGCGAAATCCAATCTCGTCGCTGCCAAACTGGGGCTTCTCGAAACGATCGCGAAACGCAGATCGCACCGCTTTCGCCGCGGAATCGAACGATCCTCCTCGAAGTACCCGGTTTGACGCGGCATCCACCACCGTCAGATCCGCACTATCGTGGTCCGTTGGTTTCTCGAAGTAACTCGTCCAGTGCTCGCCGCACCATTCCCAAACGTTGCCGTGCATGTCGAACAGGCCAAAATCGTTCGGCTTGAGATTACCGCAGGGCCACGCTCGATCGCTCGCGTTGGACAGATACCAGGCGTAGTGCGGAAGGAGCTCCTCGCTGCTTCCGAACGCGCGGCTCGTCGTTGCCCCTGCCCGAGCGGAAAACTCCCATTCGGCTTCGGTGGGCAGGCGGAATCCAGTCCGTTTGAGATAGTCGACTCTTGGTTGCAGCCCTTCCCGGATCTCGTCGATCGCGGGGTAGCACATTTGGTCTTCGGGCAATCCCGCTTGCTCGCTGAGCCAGCGGCAATACTGCGCGGCCCGATACCACGTGATCATAATCATAGGACCGTTGTCGTCCGGGCTATGCTTGCTTGTGAAGGGCGGCATCTTCAAACCTGTCGCCTGGATGAACCGGCGGAATTGATCGACGGTGACTTCTTTGGTCCCCAGCGCGAACTTGCGTCCGATCGTCACGGGATGCGGTTTTTCGGTAAGCGACCGACTTTGCTCCGTTTTCGGCGACCCTATGGTCGCGCTCGCTCGGCCGTCGATCACCGCGAGCGTGTGTCCTTCTGGTCCCAGGTACCATTCGGCGGCCGGTTGACCGGAGCCAGCGCGCGGGACGGCCGGAGCCAATAGCGCCGTTGACTGGCCCCAGTGTCGCAGAACCCATTCGGATGCGGCGTGAATGCCCGCGTCAGGATCGGAAGCATACAGATTCGCACAGCGGTCAATCAAAGTCCGTCGGTCCTGCTCCGCAAGCTGATCCTGTTCGTAGCTGCCAAGGGCCAGGAGGATGGCTCGGCGCGCGGACGCGTTCGGCTCTTCGTCCAGTCGGGCGATCAACGGGCGAGGGTCGGTTTTCAACAGACAAAACAGCTCGATAAGATGTGAACGTACCCGCGGGTCGTCGCTGTGAACAAGCAACGGCCAAACGCGGTGGCCGACCCCGAGTTGCAGCAGGGCGACCGCCGTCGTTGCGCGACGCCGTGCTGCTGCTTCCTTTTCCGAGTCAGAAGCGTGAGCCGGCGGCGCTTCGTCAAGCTGTAAAATCAGCAGGTCGATCGCATCCGCCATCGATTTTGTCAGCCGCGGTCTGATGACCAGGAACTGCCAGGGATCCGCTTCGACAAGCAACCGCGCCAATTCGACCGGCTGATCCGCCGCATAACTGACGAGGATATTCGTCGCGAACGCCCGGACCGATTGGGGCTGTCTTCGATCGCGAAATGTGGTCACCAGTGTGGGCCACAATGCTCGGCGGACCGGACGCAAGGCCGCGACCAACGGCTCATACGAACTGGGATCAGTACTGACCGAATCGAGCAATCGCGCGGCTAGGAACGGTGAATGGGCCTGCCAACTCTCGGCGCGTTGAGATTCGTCGGCTTCGCCATGGGCCAGAATCAGCGCCGCTGAGAATCGCGATTCGGGCTTCGCTTGGGAGCTGTTCAGTACACTCCAAAGATCTTCGCGTAGCAGATCCTGATAGGGTACCAATGCCTCTCGAACAGCCAGCAACTCGGCCAACCCTATGGAAAGCATGCGGTCGCGTAAGTAGCTGACCTGCCGAGGGTCACCTGGCAATAGGGCCAGACTCACGCGCAGACGATCGTGATCGGAGAGGTCGCGCCGGGTCATCAAGCGGCGCAGTTCCGGAGCGATATCGTCGTACTGGGGCTTCATGTTATTCAGAATCGGCGTCAGCGATTCGGGAGCCGCCTTGAGCAAGGCTTCGACCTGCGCCGCGGCTCGTTGCATCTGGGCCTCTTGCATGCGCCGCAGTGCCGACTGAGTAACGAGCCATTGGGAGGTGACGCTGACAAAGGCGCCAATGACCACCAGGATTAAGAGCGCAGCCATGCTGGCCACCAGGGGGTTGCGCCGACACCAGCGCCAGCTACGCTCCACGTGGCCGACGGGCCGAGCCGCGATCGGCTTTCCGGTCAAGTAACGCGTGAGATCCTCGGCCAATGCCCGGGCGCTCTGGTAGCGGCGGCCAGGTTCTTTGGCCATGGCTTTAAGGCAAATGGTCTCCAGATCGCGGGGTATGCGATCGTTGAGAGTGCGCGGCGAACGGGGCTCGTCGTGCATCACCTGATGCAACAGCATCCGCTGGTTGCCGCGAAAGGGCAGCTCACCGGTGAGAAGCTCGTAGAGCATTCCGCCCAGACTATAAATATCGGTGCGGCCATCGACTTGGTGCGACTGGCCGGAGGCCTGCTCCGGGCTCATGTAGGCCGGCGTGCCCAAAACCTCCCCCTCGACGGTCATCGTGACTTCGCCCGCTTCGCGCTTGGACAGGCCAAAATCCATGATTCGCGGGTTGCCCTCGGGCGTGAGCATGATGTTAGCGGGCTTGAGATCCCGATGCACAACGCCGTGACCATGCGCATGTTCAAGCGCGGCGGCAACCAAAGCCATCAACTGGGCCGATTCGCGAAAGCCAAAACGCCGTGCCGATAGAGCGTCGGCCAGCGTAACCCCTTCGACAAACTCGCTGACAATGTAGGGGAACATGTCGCTGCGGCCGACTTCGAAAACCGGCACAATGCCGGTATGCTGCAACTGGGCCGCGTTACGGGCTTCGCGCAGAAAGCGGTCCTCGTCCTCTTCGGTCGCGAGCTGGCCGCTGCGGGGCACTTTGACCGCCACGGTGCGATCCAATTGCTTATCGCGCGCCCGGTACACGGTCCCGAATGTGCCGTGTCCCACCGCCTGGATCAACTCGAACTTACCCAACTGTTGCAGTTTTTCGCGGGTTAACGGACGCGTGTGGTACGGATCGACGCGAAAGGTGTCGCCGCACGATGGGCACAGGACGTCGTGTTCGGCCCAGTCCGCCAATACCTCGATCGGATTGTGGCAGTGTGGACAGTTCAACTGCATGGCAATGCGGGGCGGCTCGACGGGATCCGCTTCTGATCGCGGTCGGTCATCGCTAGGGTTCGTCAATTCGGACATCATTCACACGCCGGACTAAAACTGGTTTTTCACTGCCGATGAATCTGCGATCAGCTTGGCGCACAAGCACCAGGGCTTGCGCGTCATTTGCCATTCTTGCGCAAAAGCTCGGCCAATTTCGCCTCGGCGCGGGGCGCCCAATCCTTATTGCCGATCGCGATGGCTTTGCGATACGTCGCTTCGGCATCGTTCATCCTTCCCTGCGCAACTATGCAGTCGCCCAACTCGGTCAAAATCGCGCTCATCCAACTATCCGCAAACTTCGGGTTTTTGGCAAGTATTTCGGCCAATTGCAAGCTGTCCCGGTAGAGTCGTTCTGCTTCATCGAACTTCCGTTCCGCTTGTTTGAGATCGGCCAACTCCTGCAGCAACCTCATGGTATAGAATCCATCCTCGTGCTCGCGGATGAGCGGCAGAGATTCACGATACAGCGTTTCAGCCTCCCCGGTTCTCGCGCCGCGGCGCAACATGCCTGCAAATGCCACTACGGCCTGCGCGAACGGGCCCACGTCGGGCTTGCCTGGTGGTTTTGCTTCGCGCTGTCCGGCAAGCGACCCTTTCGTCATCTCGAACGCTTGCCGATAAAGTGCCTCGGCGCGAACAGGATTGCGACGCTCCAGCGGCTCCGCGATGCTCTTCATCAGCGCGACGAGAAGTTCCGTCGGCATCACATCGAGCTCATGCTCGATCGATACGTATTCCTGATACAGCTTTTCGGCGTCGCCGAGATCTTGCGGATTGTCCGCTCGCATCGCCTTCTTAGCCAATAGCGCCGCCAAGGCACCGGTAATCTCGGCGTCGGCGTGGGTCGGTGGTTTTCCTGGCTCTTGTGTTTTTCCGAGCCACTCGCGGCACAATCCTTCCACCTCATCCAGGTCATTGAGATTTCCTCTTTTGAGCACTACCGTGGCCAGGCCACCTATCGCCTCGGCAAGCAACGGGCTTCGCGGGCCGTTGCGCTTGTGGAGTTTCTGGAGCTGCTCTCGACAGACTTGCTTCGCCTCATCAACTCGCTCAGCCGACGTTAGGGTAAGCACATGCTGGACAACGACGAAGGCAAACATCGGATGGTCGTCCGCCTGGGACTCGCGAAAATGCTCCACGGCCCTTGTGCTGATATCCGCGGCTGCCTGGTATTGTCCCAGCCCTCGCATGACCCGCGACTGCTGAATCTCGGCCATGGCCAGTCCCACGACTTTGGTTTGAGGGTCTTTCATCAAGACGGCCGTCGCGTCCGCCAAGAGGGGCACCGCTTTGTTGATCTCGTTCCGATGCAGCAGAGTTCCGGCCAACCCTATCATGGCGAACGCCGTCTCCGGATGCTGCTTGCCGAAGTGCGCGCATCGCCACGATAGTACGTCCCGCAGGAGTTCTTCGGCTTCGCTGTTCTTGCCGGCCCAACCCAGGGCAAAGGCCAGCATGAATTTGGTGTCGACGGTATCTTTGTGATCGGCGCCGAGCAGGTTTTGGCGAATCGCCAATGCTTCCCTCGATGCCTCGGCCGATTCGTCGAGCCGAAGCTGCACTGCCCGTAGAACTGCGAGACTATACAAGCTGGCCGCCGTGTCCAGGTGCGGTTCGGTATGCAGGCGGCGGCGGATCTCAATTGCGCTACGCAGCAGCGGCTCAGCTTGCTCGGTGAGGTCCAGGCCGATGTAGACGTTGCCGATCGTGTCCATCAAGGCAGCCTGGACTGCCGGCTGGTTCTGGAGCTCGTCGACAACCTTGCGAGCCCCCCTGTCCAGAAGTTCGCGGGCGGTAAGATTCGTGGGATCCGGTGAGCCCTTTGGCCCACGAATGCGGTATCCCGTGAACCGGACGCCACTGTGTTGATTGGGAGCCGATGCCTCGAACATGCCGGCCAGGAACTGCGCCACGCTCGTGGCTTTCTCAGCCTCCTCGGTTGCCTTCGACCTGGCTTCGGCCGCGCTTTTGGCATTGGCCAGCGCCTCTTCGGCTTTGCCGTCGGCTCGCTTGTTTTCGGCGATGGCTTCGGTTGCCCGGGCATCGGCTTGAACGGCAAAATATCCCGAGAACATCGTGCCCAATAGCGATGAGAAGACGACCGCCGCCAGCAATCCGGCCACCACTGGATTGCGGTGGCACCAGCGCCAGGCGCGCTCCATCCGCCCGACTGGTCGCGCCGCGATCGGCTGGCCGGCCAAATAACGCGCAAAGTCGTCGGTCATCGCCTGGGCAGTTTGGTAGCGCCGGGGGGGCTCTTTGGACATCGCTTTGAGACAAATCGTCTCCAAGTCGCGTGGGATGCGGTCGTTCAGACTGCGCAGCGAACGCGGCTCGTCGTGAAGTACCTGATGCAGCAGCATCCGTTGGTTGCCGCGAAAGGGTGGCTCGCCCGTGAGCAGCTCGAACAGGATCACCCCTAGTGAATAGACGTCGCTGCGCCCATCCACGTGATGCGACTGGCCGGAGGCTTGCTCCGGACTCATGTAGGCCGGCGTGCCCAAAACCTGGCCTTCGACGGTCATCGTGATCTCGCCGGCGTCGCGCTTGGCCAAGCCGAAGTCCATTACCCGGGGGCTCCCATCAGCAGCAAGCATGATATTCGAGGGTTTCAGATCCCGGTGCACCACGCCCTGAGCATGGGCGTGGTGGAGCGCTGCGGCGATTCGAGCCACAAGCTGTGCCGACTCTCGGAAGCCAAACCGCCGCGCGGTCAAGGCATCGGCCAGCGTGATTCCCTCGACAAACTCGCTGACGATGTAGGGAAAAGATTCGGTGCGGCCCACTTCGTACACCGGCAGAATTCCGCCATGCTGCAATTGGGCCACATTGCGAGCTTCACGGACAAAGCGGTCCTCGTCCTCAATGGTCCCAAATTGGCCGGCGCGCGGCACTTTCACCGCTACCGTGCGATGAAGTTGAGTATCGCGCGCCCGATAGACGGTGCCGAAAGTCCCACGTCCGACAACTTCGATCAATTCGAACTTGCCCAAGAGCGGCCGCTCGATCTCGCCGCAGAGATTCGCACGATACGAATCGAGATAAAAGGAACTGCCGCATGACGGGCAAAGCACCTCTTGCCCTGCGCTATTGGCCGCAAGCTCGATCGGACTGTGGCAGTGCGGGCAGTTCCGGTGGATCGGAACGCGGGGCTGCACGACGGGGTCCGGTTCTGATCGCGGTCGGTCACCGCTGGGATTTTGGCCCACGGACATGATTTAAGCTCCTGGGAGACCCAGCGAGATTGCACGCGCATCGCTGGGCTTGGCCTGCTGTCGATTGGCGCAGCTCCGAATCCCCGGCTTCTAATTTTATCTCATTCCGACATGCAACCAAAGTATCGGCGAAGAGTGACACGGGGAATTCTCGGACTCCGGCCGGGGATTCGCCTGGCAGCGGAGAGCTGGCATCGCGGGAGATCTCCGGCGTGGCAACCTAAATGAGCCGGAAGCGCCCATCATCGATTGTGTAGTGGATGATCTCGTCCGAGCATGCGCTGCCCAACCGGCGTGGCTGGTACGTGTCAATCGGAGCTTATTTTCGCGGCGGCGGAGTGGTAAAACCGAGCGACTGGAAGTCCTTGAGCTTGACGACGTCGACGATCTTGAGCCCCTGAATGTTGCCGTAGGGGACCATTACGATACGCGCGCCGACGGTGTCGGGCGACCGTCGTTCGATCAGGAGCATCTCGGAACTCGTGGCAAAAGCTTCGAAGGGGATTTGGTCGCCGAATGACGTGATCAACACGCCGCGCCTGTCGACTTCCGCCGGCCACTCTTCGAAGCAATGGCGCCAGATTTCCGCGGCGTCCGTGGCCATCGTCGAACTTCCTTTGGGGTTTTGGCGCGTTATTTCAATTCGCCGGTCAGCCGCGTGTAGTTCTGCTTTTCCAGCGGTGTCAGCCGATTGACGTCGAGCCCCAAGGTTTGGGCTTTGTCGAGTGCTTCGCGGGCCTTCTCGATGTTGTTGGCTCGCTTTTCAGCTTCCGCGAGGTGGAAAAACTTGCTTGAAGAAGGCGAGTCCGTCGCGGCCGCCCGCAAGTCGGCCAGCGCTTTCTTGACATCGCCACTGGCCAAGTACCCCAAGGCCCGCGTGTCGAGCAAGTCGGAATTGGGACCCAGGACGCGCATGGCTTCATTGATCAATTTGAGCGATTCGGCGGCCGTTTGCGGAGCATTGCTGGTAATGGCGAGCACGAAGGCCAGATTGTTCTTGACGATCGCTTTCTGGTGCTCGTTGGCTCCAGGACTGTTCAACAGATCGCGATAGATCTTGACCACTTCGGGATATCGCCCTTCCAAGTCGTAAAGTTCGGCCGCCAAGAGCTGAATCTGCTGCGAATTGGCTTCTTGCTTCAAGCCGCTGTCGGTCCACTCTTCCACCGACGCGAAACGCTCCTTCGATGCCTTGTCCGGGTGCCGGCGCAGCGCGTCCAAAGCACACGGCAGAATTTCGACGGCGGGCTGGTTCTTGCGGGCCTCCTCGAGCAGGCCGAACGCTTTTTCGATGTCGCCGCGGCGACCCAGAAAGGCCGCCATGGCGATCGTGCCGCGCGGCTCAAGCGACATATACTCATTCAGGAGCTTCTCGGCCGCCGCGAATTGTTTGAGCTCTTCCAACAGGTTCGCGACTTTTTCCAACAAGAATAGCTGATTTTGCGGCAAGGGATTCGGAACCAATCCCTCGAGCACCTGGACGGCCTGTTCGGGCTCTCCCTTTTTGATTAGCAAACGTGCCTTGAGTTCGCGGACATTCGCCTTGAGAATATCCGCTCGAGGGACCGGCGACTTGGCCATGATCTCGTCCAACCTCTCGACCCAACGCGTCGCCTCGTCATATTCTTCGTGACGAATCAGCATCTGCACCAGCACGGTCAGGATTTCCGGATCCTCGCTGCTGCGGCTCAAAGCAGAGAACATCCAATCGCGGGCCTGAGCCCAATTGCCGGCCCGATCCTGCAACTGTCCCACGGCCAACTGCTCGCGGGCCGTTATTAACTGCCTCTGCTTCAATTGCTCGAGCAAGCGGATGGCCTTGGCGCGCGACTCGGGCTCCGGCCGATTGGCCAGCAAGGCCACGATCACGCGGATGTCTTCCGGCGCAAGAAGTCCATCCTGCATGTTTTGTTCGATCAGTTTCGTGGCTCGCACCACCTGTTCGTAATCCGGGGGCTCTTGCGCCGTGTGCGGGGTCGCCAGGTTCTGCGCTTTGTACCGACGCGCCCAAAACAACTGAGCTAGCTCTTCCTTTTTCGTCGATTGGGCTGTCGTTTTGATGATTTGGTCCAAGTATTCAGCGGCGTCAGGGCCCCGGCCATTGCGGATGTAATACGCGGCGACGTTTCGCAGCGCGGCGAGGTCGTCCGGATGTTCCTCCAGAGCGGCCTTGTAGAAGTGTTCGGCTTGAACCTGATCCGCCACGCGCTCGAAGAGCATCGCGACCGCGGTGGGATTCTCCGACATCGCCGTGCTGGCCTGACGAACCGCCTCGACAGCTTCAGCCTTCTTCTTGACGCCAAGTAAGTGCCTGACCAGGGGGTCCCAGTTTTCGGGCTGTTTGGGCCCCACTTCAACGGCCTTGCGGAAAGCCTGCTCGGCGTCGTCCGGTCGCCCCGCCCGATCCAACAGGCTGGCGTACCAGACATAATTCGAGGCTTTGTCCGGCTCCGCATGGGTGGCGTTGGCGGCCATGGCCAGGGCGGCATCGATGTCCTCCTTTTTGCCGCCTCGGACTTGAATGTCTTCTTTGATCTTCGAGAGCACGTCGGACGGCCCAATGGGTCCGACAAACTTCAGTGCCTCGCTGGCTTCCGCGTAACGCCGGCTCACGTACAACAATTGGACCAACCGCCGTGCCGTAGCCACCTGGCCGACGTGGCTGAAATCCAACGACCGTTGATAATTCGTTATGGCGTCGGCAATGTTTCCCTCGAGCTGGTCGATTTCGCCGCGGACCCGCCAGAGCACGCTCCATTCGCCGCGGACGGCGATCGCCTTGTCGACCAACCGGCGCGCATCGGCAATGACCGCTCGGTCAGCCGTCGACAGCGGCTTGGCTGTCGCTCGGTTTTGGGACGTTAGGGGAAACAGCATCAGGGTGGACGCACAATAGTTGTACAACGGGCTTTGCGTGCCGAAGTATCTCGATTCCCCGAGGGCCTTGATGATGGCTTCCATTTCGGCCGGATCTTTCATGTCGACCGCCAATTCGAACAACGTCTGCCTGATTTGGCCGTTGCTTGGCTGGTGGTCGGCGGCAAACTTCCAGCATCGCTTCGTGTTCTCGAAATCGCGTATTTGCAGATACGCGTTGCCGAATTGAAACATCAGCGAGACTTGATTCGGTTCGGAAAGCTTGTCGAAATTGGCTTCCAATTTCGCCAATTCCACGGCCACGTTTTCGCCGCCCTGGCGTAAAATTGCGCGGGCCCGCTCCTGCCGCAGCAGCACGGAGTCCCCCACCTCTTTCTCCGCCAGATTCAGCAGTTGCCCAATCCTATCCGCCCGATCCTGTCGCAGCAGGAGCTTGGCCAGAGCGACCCACACTGGGGCTTCCTTCGGATATTGCTTTCGAGCCACCGTGAGAATCTGCTGCGCCGCGTCAAGATCATTCTTCAACAGCAACAGCTCGGATTTGAGCAGCATATTGTCCGATTCCGCCCGCGATTTGTCCTGATACATCAGCTCGGCGACGGCTTCGACCTCGCTCCAATCGCGATCGGCCTCGGGTTTCGAAAGTTGATCGTTGATCAGAAATTGCAAGACAGGCGCACGGTAATAACCGAGATCCGCCACATTGGCGAACAGTATTCTCAACGTGTTCTCGGCCTCAGTAAATCTTCCCAGCAATTGCAGAGAGTTAACCTCTCCAAGTCGGGCTCCAAGTTGGTCTGGAATCGTCTGCAGTATTCGACGGCATACTTCGAGCTGGCGGTCGGGTTGGCCCAAGCTTTCATAGCATCGGCTCAACAAAAAATCGAGCTGCGCAACAAGACTGACATAACCTGACCGATTCAGGGACGGGCGGACGGCTTCGAGCTCGCGACTGGCCTCGGTGAAATCCCCGTCGGCCATATCAATTCGCGCCTCCTGATAGCGAACAAACTCCGGCACAAAATTGCCCTTCTCCCGCATCATCTTGCACGTGACCCGAACCCCATCGAGGTCGTTCAATTGGAACTGAATCTCCACGAGCATTTGCAAAATGGCATGGATGTCATTGGCCTGCTGTAGACCCCGCTCTAGCTGCTCGGCGGCCGCCTTCGGATTGTTTTGACTAATCTCCAGTTGCGCCAAACGAACGTAGACATCCTGGCGATTCGGGTCCTTCTGTAGCGCTTTATCGAACAACTCCTGAGCTTTGGCAAACTCGCGATTTGACATTGCAAACGCCCCCGCAGCCAGAATCACGTCGATGTCATCGGGGGCCAACTCGAAAGCGCGATCCAGCGATTGTTTGGCCTCGGCGAAGAGTGCCTTAGCCTCCTCTTCCGCCTTGGCTTGCCCCAAAGAATCCTTACGTGCAGTCGCCGAAACCGCGACTTGAGCGGCCTTGGCAGCGTGGCCCGCCAGGTAACTGCTGTAAGTCAAATGGGCCTTGGGCAAGTCGGGATTCAAGTCGACTAATTGCTTCATGACCGCATCGGCTTGCTTTCGACCATCGGTCTTGAGTCCTAAAATCATCGCCAAGAGTTCGAACGCCTCGACCTCTTTGGCACCCGCCGAAGGTTCCGGCTTGAACTGGTTGCTCGCCTCGTCGAAACCCACCAGGGAATAAAGCTGCTTTAGGGCGTCGCTTTCCTCGCCATTCTTCCACAAGCAGAGCGCGCGCTTGTACTCCAAACCCGAGTCGCCTTTTTCGTGGTCGAAGAGATATTTGACATGCTCCATCGCTTCGGGATACCGCCTCACTTCTGGGAGCATCAAGTAGTCAATCAATCGACGCCGCACAGCCTCCAAATCGGGATGACGGCGTATCGCCACTTCCAGCGTGTTGTACGCTTTGAACTTGTCTTGGCGAGTGGCGTCGGTTTCTTTGGCAATCTCCACTACCAGGCCAGCCAATGCGGAATAGCCGTCGGGATCATCGCGGTACTTGAGGTACTGGTTGTATTGCTTGATGGCCTCTTTGGAGTCGCCGTTTTTCTCCGCGGTTTGCGCTTGCATGCGCAAGAATTCCGCATTGCGATCAATTTGGTAGCCGTGCAAAAAATGCACGCCCACAACTGAGAACAATGTGATGCCAATGAGCCACAGAGTTAGCTTGACGTTCAGGCGTCTCATCTCAGCAATCCGGAAAGGTGCGTGAACTGGTAAATAACGGCGCTTTGCCCGGCAGACCAGTGAAATCAGGTCCGCTCCAATCTGCGATCAATGCGTCGCGTCGCGAATGCGTCGCGATCGAAAAACCTCAATCGGCGAGTTCGGCGTTTTCTGGCCCTCTCTCGACTCACCCTGAGGCGGGAGTGCATTCCTTCTTATCCTACTTGGAGCAGCAGTGCTGTCAACGAATCGGTTGGCCCACACGCGGCACCAAACAATGGGCCCCCAGCAGCCAATTGTCGAAGAGAACGGTCAATACTCTGCGCGTTAAAATAGGAAAGATCGATTCGTTTGCGTTCCAAGCGGATTTCAAATTGGCGAGTTTTGTGAGAATTTTCTGGCTGTTGGTGCGGAAGGGGCAAAGTGTGGGGGGGAGTTTGCCGATTATGTGGACTGTGCCGATTGAGACCCGCGGTAGGGCCTGTGCTGGCGCGCTTGCGACTCGGCTCGAACCAACTTGGTTTAGGGAACTCACACCATCATGCTCGCAGGTCGTCTCCAGCGGTTCGCTTTGCCTACGCTGTGGATCGTGGCTCTGGCCGCCGCTACGGGCTGCCGCGCCATCGTCGATCGGCCCGAGCCGCGACTGGTGGGCCCGCAAACACCCCCGCCGATCGGCGAACCGGTCCCCACGGAAAAAGATAAAAGCACCCTGCCCATTTATACCATCGAACCGCCCGATATCCTGCTGATCGATGTGCTCAAGGTGGTGCCCAAGCCGCCCTATCGCATCAAAGCCACCGACGTGCTGTCGATCGAAGTGGAAGGGACTTCCGATTTCGCTCCCATCCGCGACCGGTTCATCGTCGATTCGGGCGGGCAGGTCGATTTGGGACCTCGCTACCACAAGGTGCACGTCGCCGGCTTGACCATCGACGAAGCCGTCGAGGCGATCCGCAAGTTCCTGCTGGATATCGTCCGGCAGCCCGAGGTTTCGGTGACGTTGTTCCAATCGGCCGGACTGCAGCCGATCAGCGGCGAACATTTGGTGTCGCCCGACGGGACGGTGAACCTGGGGACCTATGGTCTGGTGAACGTGGCGGGCATGACCTTGGACGAGGCCAAGCTGGCCGTGGAAGAGCAGCTTTCCAAATTCCTCGATCGCCCGCAGGCCTCCTTGTCGGTGTTCTCCTACAACAGCAAGGTGTATTACGTGATCACCGAAGGGGCCGGCTCCGGCGACCAGGTGGCCCGCTTGCCGATCACGGGCAATGAGACGGTGCTCGACGCGATCGCGCAGATCAACGGTTTGAGCCGCTTGTCGAGCAAGCACATTTGGATTGCCCGGCCGACTCCCGGCGGCTCGGGCTGCGACGCGATATTGCCGGTCAGTTGGACGGAGATCACCAAAGGCGCCGCGACGGCCACCAACTACCAGGTCTTGCCCGGCGATCGGATTTTTATTGCCGAGAACAAGCTGATTGCGTTCGACGCCGGTTTGAATCACATCATCGCGCCGTTCGAGCGGATCATGGGCTTCACCTTGTTGAGCACCCAGGCCGTCCAAACCATCAACCGTTTCCCCTTGGGCATCAGCGGCATCGGCTCCGGCTTCTAACGCGACAGG
>JACQFF010000328.1 GCA_016200205.1 Planctomycetia bacterium | reverse complement strand
TTGACGCCGGACATTTCACGTGACGAATTCCCGGACAGCCTCAACTTGTTATCGGCGTTGCGAAGCAACACGAGACCCGTGCGATGGAGTGCTGGCCTTTCCGGTGCAAGCCGTCGCTGGGCACACCTCTTGTGCCTTCGGCAGACAACAAGTTGTCTGGGCCACCACACGCCTCTCGCGGAAACGGTTTACCTTATTGAGCCGCGGCTGGCTCTGCGGCCGCGGGAGGGTCGTTGCTGGCCTGGGCCGGCTTGAGCTTGTCCAAATCCCGCTTGATGACGGTTAGCTCTTGTTGCAGCGATTTGTCGTCGGGATTGGCCGCGACCAATTGCTCGCGAACTTCGACCGCCCGCTTGTAATTCGCGGCCGCTTCGTCGAGTTGTTTGGCCGACTTTTGCAGCCGCGCGGCCGCGACCAGGCTCTCGGCCAGCCGCGTTTTGTAATCCGCGTCGGCGGGCCGGTCGCGCACCAGCGTTTCCAGCACGTCGCGCGCGCCCAGCCAGGCTGCCAGGGACTGCTGGTTGAGACCGATCAGGCTCTCCAGTGTCGCTGTTACTCTTTGAAGGGCCGCCACATCGTCGCGAAAACTGACTACCTCGGGATGTGCCTTGGCCATTTGTTCGAACGTCGAAGTCGCTCCTTGAAGCGTGAGCAAGAATCCCAATCCGTACGCCTGCATTTCGTTGCGCGGCACTCCCTTGACCGCGAGCCAATCGCCTTGCGTCACCAATTTGAAGACGGACGCCTGCACGCTAGGAAAACTTGCCGGATCGGCGTTGGGTTCTTTGGCCAACTGAGTGATGCAATCCATGCCTTGCTTCAATGAGGAGACGGACTCCTTCGACCCGAGCTTGGCGTGAATCGCGGCCATGTGGAAATAGGCGCCCGCCATCTGAACCAGCGCTTTTTTGTCGCCGACGTGTGCTTGCGTGTATTTCTGATAGAAAGCCAGGGCCGGTTCCAGGAACTCCTTGCGGGCTGGCTCGGCGGAGGCGCCTTTGAGTTGCGTGCTGGTCGCTGCCGTCGCGACGGTTTGGTCGATGGCCGCCGAGGCTTGCAGAAGATCTTCTCGCGCGCGATCGCGCTCGTCCAAGGTACGCTTCGCCACGATCGTCGATGCCACGGATATGGTTGCCAAAACGAGAAACAGAAGTGACAACAAGATCGTGGAGAGCCAACCGCGGGACCGCCGGGCCGCGAGGGCCGTGGCCGGGTCGACCTGCGGAGAAATCGTCGCGCCGCACGATTTACAGATGATTTGGCCGCCAGTCGAAGCGGCTGGTTCAATCGGACTCTGGCAATGTGGGCATTGCATGGCGGTTGCTCGATCGAGGGTGCAGAGAAGAGGAACGACAGCTCATTCTTGCCTGCCGAGCTGGCAAGAGTCAAATCGCTGCTATGGAAATGCGAGTTTTGCGCGACACCTGCCCGTTTTCGTCGGTTCAGCCGTGGCGAACTTCGAAAATCGAGACAGTCAATTGCGCGCGGGCGTCCTCGGCTGGGACCATCGCGACTCGCTCGGCCTTCAGCTCCAGCTTAGCGCATTCGTCCACGAATGAACCCGCCGTCCGCCGGCCCGGATCGGTCAACAATCCCAATCCATTAGCCGATAGCGTGCGGGCCAGCACCGCGGCCACCAGCGCCGGCTGCTGCCGCTCATAAAGCACGTCGGAAGCCGCCACGATGTCGAAGCGTCCCAAGTCGCCCGGCAGCTTGCGCCAATCGACCAGCCGCGTGTCGACGCGGTCCAGCGCGTGGCGCGCCGCGTTGGCCGAAGTAAACTCCAAGGCCGCGGCATAGTAATCGGTTGCCAGGACGTCAAACCCAGCCTGGGCGGCCGCCAGGCTCACCAACCCGATGCCGCACCCCAACTCCAGTAGCCGGCGATTTTGCCCCTGCTCGCGCAACAAGCGCTCGGCCAGCACGCGCGAAGAGGGCCAGCAATCGGCCCAATAGGGAATTCGCTCGTCGAGATCGAAATCTTCCTGGCTGATCAAATCGTCAATGTTCTTGGGCCGCAACAGATCGTACGTCCGCCCGGTAATCGTCAGCTCGGTGTTGGTCAATTCGAAACGCCGGCTGAGCGTCGGGGGTGGCGGGACGAGCGACATCGGCACGGTTCTTGGGGTGATGGATGCTATTTTTTGAGGCTGATCGGCAACCGGTCGATTTTGGCGGCAAGAATAAAATCGTTCTCCGACAGCCCGCCAATCGCGTGGGTATACAACTCGATCGCCGCGTTGCGATAGCCTTCCAAATGCAAATCGGGATGATGCTGTTCGTCTTCCGCGACCGTGGCCACGCGGTTGAAAAAATCGATGCCCGCCGTGAAGTTTTTCACCACCCAATCCTTGCGGATCCGCTGGCCTTCGTGCGTGAGCCGCCAGCCGGTCAGATTGGCCAATTGGGCCCGGGCTTCATCCAGCGAGTATTTCGGCACTCCGCCCTCGCACGGCACGCATTTCTTGTTCGTCAGTTGCTCTGGGGTTTGGGTTTGCATGACAAGCATCCTCTGAGCTGCGTTTTAAGGTCGAGTGAAACGTCCCCCGGCATCCAATCCTATCGCGCGACACAACGACGTCAATTGCGCTCCCCTTCATTGGCCTGGTGAGCGCACTTGCCTGGATGCCTCGCCGGGCTTAGCTTGGGCATATGGGTGAATCGGAATCGAAAGCTTTCGATCGTTTGAACCAGCGAGTCGTCGAGCTCGAGGCGTTGTTCATGCACTTGCAACGCACCGTGAACGAATTGGACCAGGTGGTGCTCGCGCAGCAGAAACGGTTGGAAGTGATCGAGCGCAAAGTCGCCGCGTTAGGGGCCGACTTGAGTTCCGTGGCCAGCTCGATCACCGAAGAGCGCAAACCCGAGGACGAAAAGCCGCCGCATTATTAATGCCGATGGCGGTTCATCGCTTCACGCCGGCCAAAATTGGGTGCCACGCTCACGCTCGCCGCGAGCATGTACACGACTGGCGCCCGTCATGGCCAATTCGGCTTACTTGGCTATCGTACCCATTGCTTAATGGGCGGCGCTCAGATGGCGAGCCAGCCGGGCTTTGCCAATCAACTCCAGCAGCACCTGGGAGTCGAACGGCTTGCGCAGATAATACGTGCCTCCGTCGGCGTGCGAGCGGCGAATGATATCGGGAGTCTGCGCGGCCGACAAAAACATCACCGGCACGTCGGTCAAGCCAAATTGTTGCTTGAGTTGATCGCACAGTGTCAGCCCACTGTGACCAGCCAGGTTGATGTCGGAAATGATCAAATCGGGCGTGGCCCGCTCGATGCATTCCTGGGCGGCAGCGGCATCTTGGGCACAATGGCAGGCGTGGCCAGCTTGCTCCAGGATCGCGGCGATCTGTTCGAGCGAGGCGGGTTCGTCATCGATTACAAGAATCACGGTCTGAGAGCTCTTGATGTGGATCATAGCTGTCGGCCTAGGATGTCAGGAAGTAGCCTCGTTCAAGTTCCGCCAGGTTGCATGGAAGTCATAAACCTCGCCACCTACCATTATATTCGACTTGGGCAGCCGAATTTCTTCACGCGATTTTGCCAAACTATGCAAGCGCACGATACCGCCCCGTGCGGAATAACCGCCAAAAACCGCAAATAACCATTTGCAACGACGGCTTTTTGGCAGGAGGTTGTCATGCTTCGTTGGGCTGGCCGCAGCGTGGGCCCTCGGCCGTTGATGCTCGTCGCTGGACTCGCGGGGCGGCTGGTGTTCGCACCGCCCATCGTTGCGGCCAGACAATGGGGCCCCCCAGTCCTGCAGTCGGCCCAGGAGTCCGATCGTCGCGCGAGCGCTCAGATCCTGTTACCCGGCGGCAAGCCGGCCGCCGGGGTTCTGGTAACTGTCCAGGATTTTCAATTGGCCGACCCGCAAAGCGATGCGCTCCATATTGACCCCAGGACCACGACCGACCAGGAGGGGCGATTCTCGATTACAAGCGGCCAGGGCTTGGCAAGAGTGGCGGTAACCGTGGACGCCCCATGGGTTGTGAAACAAAAAATCTTCCAGCTACAGCCGGGCAAACAGCAAAACACGTTGCAATTGATCGAACGAACGACCATCAGGGACCGCGTGCTGAAAAGGGCCAAACCCGTCGAGGGCGTCACGGTTGGCGTCGTCGGGCTCGCGCCCACGCACGGTGACTTTGCCGGGATCTATGAAGCCACCACCGACCGCGATGGCCGTTTTGTCGTGCACAACGTCTACCCGGACCGAGCGTCACAAAGGGGATAAGTCCAATTTTCAAGTGCGGGCACCGACGCATCGACGTACAGTCGATGCGTTGTCTACGACCTCGGATGTTGTAATTGGACTTATCCCCTTTTCCCCAAGAGGTCAGTGCCCCGCTGTCGCGAGTATTCTAGCGGCCGTCCGAAATGGCGTTAACGTTTTCCACAACAGTTCTTGTACATCTTGCCACTCCCACAACGGCAACGTTGGTTCGTCGCGGCCTTGCTTGCGAGACGCTTTGCGAGTGCCCGTCTTCGTTGGGCTGAAGTCCCGGCTGGCGGGGAACCTCCAACGTCGGATCGACGTTGGGTGTGCATTTCTTCGTATCGGATATTCGCCGACGCACCTCTCTGAAGGCAAGCGCGGATTAGCGGGGCCGGGTCGGAGCGGTCGTCGTTCGCACCCGCACGAATCTTCCGTTGCCATGCGTCCAATTCGTCCTTGTCCAGAATGCCCAACGGTAGCGCCGCGCCTCCGGTTGCGACAAAGTCACCAAAGTCCAGCAACCGCGTCGCGATCACCATGCCGGGCTGTGCCGTTTCGGACAATCCGATGTCGACTAACAGTCGCGTTTCTTCCGTAAACAGATTCCGCACATGGCAACCAACGCCCGATTCGACGCGAAGCACGGCTACCAATGCATACGTGGCCTGCTGCATCGCGCGCAGACATGCCACCTCGTCGGAATCAGGATCGGGCGGGACGTCACAAAGGTATTGCTCGACCGCATTACGCCCCTTACGATAGACGTCGTAGATGCAGTAGTCCATCAGCACGGAAGTCTCGTCTTCATTTTCAAAGACGAACGTTCCGCCACGAAGGATGCCAATCTTTTTCGCTCCCTGATTGAGCGCATCGCGCGAAAGCCGCCGAACGAGCTCGTTATTCAGACGAAAGCGTATCGGGCGAAGACGCTGGTAGTGGGCGAAAGTGTCTTTAAAAGGCGTGGTTTGGGAGAATGAGGTTTTGCTGAAACCGAAGAGGCCCATGATTCACTTCCTTGCAGACAGATTGCTGCGGCCGAGAGCATGGATTTTACGATAATCGTTTGATCGATTGCAACCCAAGTGTGGATTGAAGCTGACAACCCGGGGGGCGGGACAAAATGGGACATCAGTCGCTGAAAAGGGGATAAGTGCAATTATCAACGCGGGCGCCGGCAGATTGATGTGCAATCGATGCGTCGTTTACGACCTCGCATGTTGTAATTGGACTTATCCCCTTTTCCTCTCCGAACCGGGGCCCAAGGCTACTTGGCTGTCCTGGAAGCGTTGCCTGACTTTGGCTTCCGGAGAATAGCTCGGAATTGCACGCCTGAAAGCTCGAAGCTTCGGCAGAACTCAGGGCCAGTGTATCGCGTGAGGACCGGGCACTCGGACAACGCCGACGTAACAACCATCAAGACGAAGTTTGGGTTCGTCTCGGCTTGCTTGACCTCCCTTGCGGTGATCACAAAGCACTGCACGACCCCGCGGACTCCCTTAACCTCAACACTTTTCACGGCTCGGCCCTTGCGACAGTCGAGATCGAAACCGCACTTGTCGCGCTCTACTGAGTGAACGTCCCAACCCTTGGCCTCGTAATGCTCGGTGACGGCGCGAATCGCTGCGTCTTCGACCAGTTTGTTTTCGGCTGCGCTCCCGAAGCCAGCCCCGGCCTGCAACCCGTTTAAGCTTTGCGCTGCGGCCTCTTTCCTGTCTTCGGAGGACCGCGCCGATTTGCCTCCACCGGGCAATTGCCAGCTATAGCCCGAATAATCATTCGAGCCCTTGGGATGCCTGATTACACGGGCCGGGTGCTCATCCGCCATTTTGTGTAGCTGCGTTAGCACCGGATCGCCCTCCTTCGCCCCGGGCACTCGGCCGAGGCCAACTACAATGTCGCGGGTGGTATACAACGTTCCCCCAGCCTGCGAGCCCTTATCGCAGGCCATGTAGGCGAGGATTTGCGCGGCGAGTTCGTCGCCGTGCAGCAGTTCGCGGCGCTCGCCGGCCGATTTGACCGCCGGTCTGTTCCTTGCTTCAAGCGCCTTGCCCTTTGCTTCCGTGGGTGATGATGCCGGAGGGGCAACACCGAAGGCCAACTCCATGGCGCGTTTGGCGTCATCGACATCGAAAATACGAAAGGAGAGATAGCCCTCCTTCGCTCGCGTAACATTCCTGAAATTCTTTTCAAGCTGTTTCGTCGTCAGATCGGGGTGTGTCTTTCTTGGATTGCGCAGGTAAAATCGCAGGAATTTTTGGGCTGGCGTGAATGCAAACGGCGGAAATCCGACTCCAAAGACGTAAGTTACATCTCTCGTGATATTTCCGTGCGGTCGCGGTTCGAGAGTGTAACCATCCAAGTCCTTCGCGGCGGAAACCAAGTACCGGAACGCCGCCTTGACCGGCTCCGACGTGATGTACGCAATGTACTCAGGATACTCAGGGAATGGGGGCACGTATCGCCTCGGTTTTTCGCGTCGCCCACCTCACCGCCAGGCAAAATCCCCCGCGTTGACGCTGGGCAGGTGGGTGGCGCCCATTAGGAACTTGTCGATGGCTCGGGCGGCTTCGCGGCCTTCGTGAATCGCCCACACGACCAGCGATTGGCCGCGCCGCATGTCGCCGGCCGCGAACACGCCCTCGACGCTCGACATGTAGCAGTCGTTGCATTTCACATTGCCGCGGGGGTCGAGCTCCAACCCGAGCTGTTCGATTGGGCCGCTGCGCTGGGGGCCGACGAATCCCATCGCCAACAGCACCAACTGGGCGGGCCAGATTTTTTCGGTGCCGGGCACTTCCTGAAAGGTTTGCCGCCCGTTCGCGTCGGTGATCCATTCCACGCGGACCGTGCGCAGGCCTTGCACCGAGCCCGAACTGTCGCCGAGGAATTCCTTGGTTTCAATGCTGAATTCTCGATTGCATCCTTCCTCGTGCGAGGTGCTCGTGCGCAAGATAATCGGCCAATAGGGCCAAGGAGTGTTGGACGGTCGCTCGGCGGCGCGAGGGAATTGGCCCACGTCGGGGGGCGACGGGAAAAGCTCGAATTGCGTCAGGCTCGCGCAGCCCTGGCGATTCGAGGTGCCCGTGCAGTCGCTGCCGGTGTCGCCGCCGCCGATCACGATCACATGTTTGCCCGTGGCCAGAATTTGATTCGCGATCACGTCGCCTTGGTTGACTTTATTCTGCTGCGGCAGAAATTCCATGGCAAAGTGGACGCCTTTGAGCTCACGGCCGGGAATCGCCAGATCGCGGGCGTGCGTGGCGCCGCCGGTCAGCAAGAGCGCATCGTAGTCGCGCCGCAGTTCTGCGACGGAAACGTTGAAACCCACGTTGGCATTGGTGCGAAATTCGACGCCTTCGGCCCGCATCTGTTCGATCCGCCGCCAGACGCGCGATTTTTCGAGCTTGAAATCGGGGATGCCATACATCAACAGCCCGCCGGGCCTGTCGTCACGCTCGAACAGCGTGACAGCATGTCCGGCCCGATTGAGCTGTTGAGCGGCGGCCAACCCCGCGGGTCCGCTGCCGGCCACGGCGACTTTCTTGCCGGTCCGCTCGGCGGGCGGCTCGGGTATGATCCAACCCTCTTCGAAGCCTCGATCGGCGATCGCCATTTCAATTTGCTTGATCGCGACGGGGTCTTCATTGATTCCCAGCACGCAAGCCGCCTCGCAGGGAGCCGGACAAACGCGGCCGGTGAACTCCGGGAAGTTGTTGGTCGCGTGCAGCCGCTCGCTCGCCTCGCGCCACTGGTTGCGATGCACCAGGTCGTTCCAATCGGGAATGATATTTCCCAGGGGGCAGCCCGTGTGGCAAAACGGAGTCCCGCAATCCATGCACCGCGCGCCCTGGGTTTGCAGTTCTTCCGGCGGCAGGATCTTGAGGAACTCGTGGTAGTGTTTAATCCGCTCTGATACTGGCTCTTTCGGCACGTAGTTGCGGTGGTATTTCATGAACCCGCGAACATCACCCATGAGCCACCTCAAGCGTACCATTTTGCTGCATTGCCTGGGCCTCATCGTGAAGTTTCTTGAGCGCCAACTTGTAATCCTTCGGCATGATCTTCACGAACTTGCCGACCATCTCGTGCCAGTTGTCGAGCAACCATCGCCCGCGGGCGCTATTGGTATATTGCACGTGTTGGCGAATCAGAGTCAGCACGGTATCCTGGTCGGCCGGATTGCCGAGATCTTCCAGGTCGACCATTTCCTTGTTCACCAGGTCCGGGAAAGTGCCGTCGAGATCGAGCACGTACGCGATCCCGCCGCTCATGCCGGCGGCGAAATTGCGTCCCGTCTTTCCCAGCACCACCGCGCGACCGCCGGTCATGTACTCGCAACCGTGGTCCCCGATTCCCTCGACGACCGCCGAGGCCCCGCTATTGCGCACGCAGAAGCGTTCGCC
>JACQFF010000324.1 GCA_016200205.1 Planctomycetia bacterium | reverse complement strand
CTATCATGGCGTGGGCATTCCGCAGTGCATTCACAGCGGCCAGCAGGCGGCCGAACGGATTTGCTCGTCCTTCAAAGCCGCCTAGGCACTGCCGGTTGGCGAGCTATTTGATCGGACGTCCATTGGCATCGACGTCGTCGGATCCATGCTGACTGAAAAAATGTCCCCGCCGGAAGGCTTCGGACATCGCCAAGGGCACATCGGCTTCGGCCAGGGTCACGCGGGCGCGGTTTTCGGCCGTTTTGGCCTTCATTTCTTGCTCACGGGCGATGGCATTGGCACGCCGCTCTTCGGCGCGGGCTCGGGCGACACGCGTGTCGGCCTCGGCCTGGTCGGCTTGCAGCCGGGCACCAATGTTCTCGCCCACGTCGATGTCGGCAATGTCGATCGAAACGATCTCGAACGCGGTGTGCGCGTCGAGGCCCCGGTCGAGCACCGCTTTGGAAATGCGATGCGGATTTTCCATCACTTCGAAATGGCTATCCGACGATCCGATCGAGGTGATGATCCCCTCGCCGACCCGGGCGATGATTGTCTCTTCCGTCGCTCCGCCAATGAGTTGAGCGAGGTTGGTTCGCACCGTGACGCGCGCTCGAATTTTTAGCTCCACGCCGTTCTTGGCTACGGCGCTGAGCGTCGATTTCTTCGATTTCGTGGGATCGGGGCAGTCGATTACTTTCGGGTAAACGCTGGTGCGGACGGCTTCCAGCACGTCGCGGCCGGCCAGGTCGATGGCCGCGGCCCGATCGAAATCCAGATCGATGTCGGCCCGATGCGCGGCGATGATGGCGTTGATCACGCCCGGCACGTTGCCGCCGGCCAGGTAGTGGGCTTCGAGCCTGCGCGTGGTGATTCCGGTCTGCGGATCGCTGCCGACGCCCGCCTGCATGGCCATGATTTTGCCCTGCAAAATGACTCTCGCATTCACCTGCCGCAGGCTCATGCCGATCAGGCTGAGCATGGTCACCCGGGCATTGGACATATAGGCCTGGAACCAAAGCTTTCCATAGGCCAGGACCGTGATCACAAAGGCGAAGCCGAAAACCAGCAGCAAGACGATTGCCAGCAGGATGTACCAGGGAGTCGACTCAAGCGCCTCGATGTTCGGTCGTTGCGGCAACTGCGCCAACAGAGAAGGCCAAAAGGCGATCATGAGAGAACCTCGCGTCCAATGCCCATTTTCGGTTTTCCAGTGGAAACTCTGCTGTTCGGCAGGTCCCACTATGCGTAAGCATAGCCGAGAGTGGACGAGGGGAACAGCAGCGCGATTTTTGGGTAGGACCTCCCTCAGAGCCACTTGCGCAGGGCCCATGCCGTGCGGTCCAAAAGCCGCTGCCACCAGGGGCGGCGCTGGCAATAGGCCGCGTTGACGCGGACGCTGTTGCGCATGTCTTCCAGGCAAATCCGCTTCAGTGCCAGCGCCACCTGGGGCGCGTGGATGACGGCGAAGAATTCGAGATTCAGCCGCAAGCTGCGGGCGTCGAGATTGCACGAGCCGATCACCGACCATTTCCCATCGACGATCATCGCCTTGCTGTGCAGCATGCGATCTTTCCGCTCGTAGATGCGAATGCCCCGCTTCAGCAGGAATTCGTAAAAGTGTCGGCAGGCCCACTGCACGACCTTTACATCACTGTGTCCCGGGACGATCACCCGGACGCGCACGCCCCGCTTCCGCGCCCGCAGCAGCTCGCGGAACACCCGGCCGATGGGCACGAAATAGGCGGTCGACAGCGTCACCTCGCGACGGGCCTGGCGAATCAAGGGGACCAGAATCCGCTGCGGTCGTCGATGTTTGAAGGTGGGACGCGAATCGAAAAAGTATAGCGAGCCGCTCGGCGCTCGCAGCATCTCCTGCACCGGCCAGCGCGGCTGCCGCCCATTGCGCTGGTGATGCACGCGCCGCCAGAGCCGTTGGCAGGAAGCGGCAATCTCGGCTTGGCGCGGCCCGACCATTCGCACGTGCACGTCGCGCCAGCCGGCTTGGGCCGGCAAGTGCCGGGTCTTGGCGTCGGCCGGCGTGCGGATGCCGCTCTGATCGACCACGTTCATGCCGCCGAAATACGCGATGCGCTCATCGACGACCAGCAGCTTGCGATGATTGCGCTGGTTGAGCACGCGCAGGAACTTCAGCCGGCCGTAAAGCGCCTCGCCCAAGGCATGGAAAACATGAATCTGCACGCCGGCGGCCCGCAAGCGATTGAGCATCGCGGCAGGCATGCTGAAGCTTCCCCAGGCGTCGACCATCAGCCGCACGTCGAGTCCAGCCTTCGCGCGGTCGGCCAATGCCTCGGCCACGGCTCGCCCGGCGTCGTCGCCCGCAAAGATGTAGCTTTCCATCCAGACCCGCGATTTGGCCGCCTGAATGTCTTCGACCATGGCGGCAATCACGGGCGGCGACTCTTCGAAAAGCGTCAGCTCGTGCCCCGCGACTTCCACGCGCGCTGGCGCTTCGCAGCCGCTGGCGCGATCGGGCAATGGTGTAGGATCGGTCAGATGCATGGCCAGAAAGCACCCTGGAAATGGCCTCGAGCGGCCCGGGAATCGTTACGCCGGAGCCGTGTTGCAATTGTACGCCCCGGCGGATTGTGCGGAGTGCGGATTCGCGCTGCGTGGGGATTGCACTTCAGGAATCCGCCGACAACGACAAAACTACTCTAGTCCAAGCGATGGCCAAATACGACCATGGCCCGAAATTCGCGATATGGGCCGCATGCCGGGCCGGGCCACAATCGAAAAACCATGCCCCGGCAGGATTCGGACTTGGAACCCGCGATTGGGTGGGTTTTTCTCGGAAATTACCGCCCTCGGCGCCCGTTGCGACCGTTGCACCTGCCGCCGGTTGACGCTGTACTGACTGCTGAGAAAGACTGATAATCTGGCAACGATCTACCTCCACGACCCGCAAGCCGGCAACGCACACCGCAAGATGATTATCGAAAGCAATTCGAGTGACAGAGCCGAGCCCAATCGCGCCGGTCGTGCGCGTGGCTTGCGAACGAACGTCGAAGCCATTGGGTTGGCGCGGCGCGGCGTCAAGCTGCAAGGCGCGTTGTTTGTGGCGCTTAGTTGGGCCATGCTCGGCATAGCGCCGGCCAGGAGCGCCGATCCGCCGCCGGCGACGGCCAGCAAGCCGTTCGGCATCGACACTTTGGTTCCGCTGACCACGTCGCGCGTGGTGGGCTCACCCGACCCGCCGCTGCCGTACCGCGCAAAAAAGACGTTTGCCAAACTGACCACCTCATTTCCACTCACCGTCCTCCAGCAGCCGGACAGCGACTGGCTCATTTGCCTTACGCACGACGCGTCCAACGGACCGACGAACATCGTGCGTTTCAAGGATGATCGCGAGGCCGAACGGTTCGAGAAGTTGCTGTGGATCGACCGCACGGCGTACGACCTGACGTTTCATCCCGACTTCAAGAATAACGGCTATCTCTACATCGGCAGCAACGGTCCGGCGACGGGAGAACCGACGGTCAAGACGACGCGCGTGACGCGCTACACCATGAGTCGGCGGCCGCCGCAAGCGATCGATCCGCGGTCGGAAACCATGATCATCGAGTGGCCTTCCGATGGTCACAATGGCGGCGCATTGGTATTTGGGCACGATCGTATGTTGTACGTCACCTCGGGCGACGGCACGTCGGATTCCGACACCCACATCGTGGGCCAGGACCTCAGCCGACTGACCGCAAAGGTACTGCGCATCGATGTCGATCACCCTGATTCCGGCCGGCAATATTCGGTGCCCAACGACAACCCGTTTGTCACCATGGAAGGCGCGCGGGGGGAAACCTGGGCCTACGGCCTGCGCAACCCCTGGAGAATGACAGTCGACAAACAGACCGGACACATTTGGGTCGGCAACAATGGCCAGGATCTGTGGGAACAGGCCTATCTTGTGCGCAGGGGCGATAACTACGGCTGGAGCGCGCTCGAAGGGGGTCACCCGTTTTATCTCGACCGCCAAGCGGGCCCGACACCTTTCGTCAAACCCACGGTCGAGCATCCACATTCGGTTGCCCGCTCGCTCACTGGCGGCGTCGTGTACCACGGAACAAAGTTTCCCGAGTTGCGCGGCGCGTATATTTACGGCGATTATTCGACGGGCAAGATTTGGGGCGTCAAACACGACGGCAGCCAGATCACCTGGCACAAAGAGCTTGCCGACACGACGCTGCAGATCACCGGTTTCGGCGCCGATACCCACGGCGAATTATTGATCGTCGACTACCGAGGCCAGGATCAAGGGGGCTTCTACACTCTGGAGCCGATGCCGACCGACGGACCGCGCGCGGAATTTCCTGCTCGGCTCAGTCAGACTGGGCTGTTCGAGTCGATCAGTCCACTGGTTCCGCAAGGAGGACTAGTGCCGTACTCGGTCAATTCGCCGCTCTGGTCCGACGGTGCGATCAAGGCGCGTTATATCGCCATTCCATTCAAACAGGGCACTGATCGGCGGATTGAGTTCACGGAGTCGCACGGCTGGAACTTTCCCGACGAGACGGTGCTCGTCAAATCGTTCGCCCTGGAATTGGAAGTGGGCAACCCGGCTTCGCGGCGTTGGATCGAAACCCGCTTGCTCACGAGGCAGGAAGGCGAGTGGGTCGGTTACAGTTATCTGTGGAATGACGAGCAAACCGAGGCCGTGTTAGTGGAAGCGGCCGGCGTGGATCGCGAGTTTTCAATTCGCGACTCCGCCACAGACGCGGTGACGGGCGCTGGCAAGCAAACCTGGCACTATCCCAGCCGGGCCGAGTGCATGGTCTGTCACAGCCGAGCAGCCAATTTCGTGCTCGGATTGACCGAATTGCAAATGAACAAGGATCACGATTACGGCGGCGTGGTCGATAATCAACTGCGCACGCTTGCGCATCTGGGCTTGCTCCAGTTGACCAAACCGCTCGATCAATACCGCAAACTGGTTGATCCTTACGACTCCCAAGCCGATCTCGATGCGCGAGCGCGCTCGTACTTGCACGCCAATTGTGCCCAGTGCCACGTGGCGGCCGGCGGTGGCAACGCCAAAATGGAACTGGAGTTTTTCACCGCGCGCGACAAGACGAACATCTTTGACGTCGCCCCGATGCACGACGCCTACAAAATTCCCGATGCCCGACTGATCGCTCCCGGCGCTCCCGAGCGATCGATTCTGTTGGAGCGCATCGCTCGCCGCGGCGCGGGCCAGATGCCCCCGCTGGCCACGTCCGTGGTCGATGGTCAGGCGGTAAAGTTGCTGTCGGATTGGATCCGGCAACTGAAGGATTGATTTGGAAATTCGGCAGAAGGCCGCTCTGCCAGCCACCCATCGCGCCAGCCCGACCTCCTGATCCCCGCCGTGCTATAATTCGACCGGATCACAAAACTGGCGCGGGATAGGGCAATTGAGATGCGGACTGCGGCGAAAACGGTGCTCGTTGCGGTGAGTCTGGCTTCGGCCGTGTGGGCCGGCGGCGTCAAGCCGCGCGTCTCGCTGGAATTGCTTACGCGGCCGGGGCTGCCGCTGATGGCTTCGCAGCAGTGGTTCAAGGTGCTGACCGACTTGGGCGTTTCTGGCTTGCAGATCCACGCGGGCGGCCCACGCGACGAGGTGGCGATCACGCAGCAAGGCAGCAAAGCCAGCCCGGAATACAGAGTGGTCGGCATTCTTGCAGCCGACAACTCGCTCTATCTACCGGGCGGAAAATTCAGCCTGACCGACAGCGGCCGGCTGCGCAAATGGCTCGACGAGCTCGGCGACCAGGGAGCCGCGGGTGTCACCGAAAAGCGGTCGGCGTTTGGACTGATCGCCCGACAGTTGGAGCAAGTCAACGCGGATTTGAAAAAGCCGGTCGGTTTTTCCACGAAAGGCATGTCGGGCGTCAAGGCGGTCAGCCAAGTTGCCGCGCGACTTGACTTTCCGCTTGTGCTCGACGAAGAGGCCAAACGTGAATTGACCGGCGTGAAAGTGGCCGAGGAGCTCAGCGGGATTTCGTCCGGCACCGCCCTGGCGGTCATGTTGCGGCCCGCGGGCCTGGTGCTCGAGCCCGTTCGACCTCAAGGGGGCGAGTTGCAATACCGCGTCGGCAAAGCCCAAGCCGATCACCAGGCCTGGCCCGTTGGCTGGAAACCCGAGGCCAAAGCGGTCAAAGTGCTGCCCGACTTATTCGAATTCTTGAATGTCGAGATCAAGGACACTCCGGTTTCCGAAGCGCTCGAAGCCATCGAAGGCCGTTTGAAGATTCCTTTTCTCTTCGATCACAACGCCTTGGCCTTGTACGGCATCGACCCGACCCAAGTGCAAGCCGACGTGCCGAGCAAGCGGCTGACCTACACGCAGATTCTCAATAAGGTGCTGATGCAGGCCAAACTGAAGTACGAACTGCGTCTCGACGAGGCCGACAAGCCGTTTTTGTGGATCACCACCGTCAAGCCGGTGCCGCAAGAGCAAGGCGGCATCGGGGGTTACGGATTGGAGTGGCGAGCGCAGCGCGGACGCGACAACTTTTGGCGAGGCATAATGCGATTCGTGCGTCGGCGCCGCGCTTGACGCATCCTACTTTTCCCAATCCCTAAACCCTTCAGCTATCCTGCCATTGTCTCCCACAGCAGTCGGTAATATTGCATCACGCGCAGCGGATCGGCAGTTTGTGAGCCCTCTTCCAACAGCGTCCACCCTTGAAAATCGGCTTGCTTGAGTAGCTCGAATAGCTCGCGCCACGGGTAGCTGGTGATCAGATCGTGGATGTGGACCGTGCCGAGGCGGTTCTTGAGAGAATTGAAATTCGCCGCCAGACCATCTCCGGCGGTGTCCTCGGTGTTGCAGTTCCAACACAGCTTCGAGCCTTGATGTTTTGAGATCTGCATGATTTTTTGGATGTTTGGAATTTCCGACGTTCCGCGGCCGTGAATTTCGAGCCGAATTTCCACGCCGTAGCCTTCGCCAAATCCAGCGACTTCATCCAGCGACTTGCCGATCTGCTCGAGCGTCTTGGCAACCGGCACGCCGGCCGGCAAACCGTTGGGGCGCACCTTAACGCCCGATCCGCCCACGTCGTGGCAAAGTTTAATAAACGCTTTGGTCTCTTCTATATTCTTGCGAACAACCGCCGGGTCGGGCGATTGATATTCGCAGACCGACCCCAAGCCGACCAGTTCGACCTGGCTATCGGCAAAGCGCTGGGCGACTTCTTTGCGCTGGGACACATTGAGTGACGGCTCGACGCCGTGCTTGTGCGTGGTGCGCAGTTCCACGCCCCGAAAGCCGGTCTTTTCGCAATTCCTGATCAGGGTCGGCAGGTCCCATTCCGCGCCCCATTGGTAGGTCACTAATCCGAGTTGCATCGCGTGTGTCTCCGTAAGGCTGTGGGCTCGAGGCGGGAGGTAATATATTTCCGCAGGCCGTTGGCTGGAGGTGGTTGGAAAGAAAATCACCTGTCGCGTGTTCCTCAGCCTACCGCCTCCAGTCTCTGGCCTCCAGCCTATTAACAACAAACGGACGAAACCCAACGGCCATCGATGCAAGCGGCGCTTGACCGCCGCTTGCGGCTCAGCGTCGCACCGACCGATTGGATTTATCCGCCCGCTCTAAACCAGCTGATCCAATTGGGTCACGAGTCGATCGAAATAACCCAGTGCCGTATCCACCGCGGCGGGCTGTTCCATGTCGACGCCCGCCCCACGCAGCAGATCGAGCGGGTATTTGGAGCAGCCCCCTTTCAGAAAACCCAAATAGTCGTCGAGTTCCTTTTGCGAGCCGTTAACCACCCGCTCGGCCAGCGCGATCGCGGCCGAGAGGCCAGTGGCGTATTTGTAGACGTAAAAGGCCCGGTAGAAGTGAGGAATTCGAAAGCACTCCAGCGACAGCTCGGCATCGAGCGTGAAATCGGGCCCAAAGTAGAGCGCGAGCAGTTTGAGGTATTCGCTTTTGAAGCGATCGACCGTCAGCGGTTCGACGGCTTCGGCAAGGTCGTGCGTAATGCGTTCGAATTCGGCGAACATGGTCTGCCGCAGAATCGTGCCGCGAATCGAATCGATCTCGCGATTGATCAAGAAAGCGCGTTGCTTGTCGCTGGTGGCCCGGGCCATCAGATGTCGCGAGAGCAACTGTTCGTTGAACGTGCTGGCCACTTCGGCCACGAAGATCGAGTAATTGTAGTATTGAAACGGTTGATGCTTTGCCGAGTAATGGCTGTGCATCGAATGGCCCGCCTCGTGCGCGAGCGTAAACACGTGATCGAGCACGTCGGCCTGATAGTTCATCAGGATGTACGGATCGACATCGAAGGTGCCGGCGCTGAACGCGCCGCTTTGCTT
>JACQFF010000069.1 GCA_016200205.1 Planctomycetia bacterium | reverse complement strand
CGACGGCGGCGTCTTCGAGCACGGCATCGGCCAAACAGATCGCCACGAGCGCCTTGGAATTGTTGGACGTGGCCGAAGCCCAAAGCTTGAGTGAGCAGGCCCAAGCGCTGGCCATAACCGCTCAAGCGGCCGCCCGCAAAGCCCGCGATCGTGAGCTGATCAAAAAGGCCGCCCAGCGCCTTCGGGATGTCGAAAAACTCGAAAAATCGCCAGGCAAGGCGCCCTCCGCCAGCGAGTGACGGGCCCTTGCATCTGGCGTCCAATCCTCCTCTCCCCGCCATCTGAAGCAACTCGCCCATTTTTCTGCCGAGCTACCGGCTCGCAAAAAAAGGCTGGCGTTCGTCTTGTCAGAGATACGATACATATGTACACTACACCCCAGTGAGAGGAAGTGTATGCCCAAGCCGATCCGTTCTCGCGCAACCCTGCAAACCGTGGAAACGCTAGCTGAACAGGTTCGCCGGATCGAGGCAGCGCGGCGGCCGGTCGGCGAAGCGGTGATTTCCAGCGGCAACACAACGCTGGATGGCTTGCTGCCGGAGCGGGGATTTCGTCGAGGCACGCTCGTGGAGTGGTTGGCCAGCGGAGCGGGGAGCGGGGCCGCCACGCTTGCCCTCATGGCTGCCCGCGAAGCTGCTCGCGACGGCGGGGCGTTGGTCGTGGTGGATCGATATCGGCAGTTTTATCCCCCCGCGGCCGCCAGGTTGGGGATCGATCTGGAAAAACTCACCGTCGTTCGTCCCGAGCGCGACGAGGATCATGCCTGGGCCGTGGATCAGGTGCTGCGTTGTCCCGGCGTGGCGGCGGTGTGGTGTGCCGTGGGCGAGCAAGATGATCACACGCTGCGGCGTTGGCAACTGGCGGCCGAATCGAGCGGCGTGTTGGGATTACTGTTGCGCGGCGAAGCGGCGCGCCGGGAACCATCCTGGGCCGAATTGCGGCTCTCGATCGAGCCGATCGCAGCGCTGGCTCACACAAGGGGGCGAAATCGAAGGCTGCGCGTCGAATTGCTTCGCTGCCGCACAGGGCACGCCGGAGGAACGGTCGAATTGGAAATTATGGGACGTGAAGGGGGCCACGAGGAACAAGAGCACGCGGCCACGCAGTGGGACACGAGAAATGAAACGCGCACTATGCATCTGGCTTCCCAATTGGCCGCTGCAAAGGCTCGCCACCGCTCGCGAGGAGCTTAGATCGCAAGCGGTCGTGCTCTATCAATTGCAAGCCTCGGGCAATGCCCGGGTGGTGGCTTATGGCGCGCACCTGGCCAGCGCGTCCGCTTCGCCGTGGGACGAAGATTCCCAGCGAACCGGCGGCATTCGGCCGGGCATGCCCCTGGCTGAAGCGACGGCCCTGGCCGGCTATACCCAGAGCACCGGCGCCAGGCTGAAGGCTGGAGGCCGGAGGCTGGAGGAAGCGACGGCCCTGCCGCTGCACTTGGAAATGGCCGATCCTCTGGCCGATCGGTTGGCGCTCGAGGAATTGGCCGAGTGGTGCCAGCGATTCGGTCCCACGGTCGGCTTGGAAGAGGCCGTTCCGCCGGAAAGCCTGCTACTCGACGTGACCGGTTTGGGGCCATTGGTTGGCGGCGAGCCGGCGCTGGCCGAGCGCGTGGTGCGCGAATTTCACCTGCGCAATTTAACGGCCCGCGTCGCGATCGCCGACACGCCCGGCGCTGCTTGGGCGGTGGCCCATTATGCCGATCTTGAAATTCCCGCCGCAGCACACGATTTAGAACCCTCGGAAAAACCGCTCCCTCACCCTAACTCTCTGTCGCCAGGGGAAATGGAACCAATTCCTCCCTCTCCCTTGATGGGAGAGGGCCGGGGTGAGGGTGAATATGTTTCGCCGCGGCCCCCTCACCCTGCCCTCTCCCATGACCATGCTTCGCACGGTGCCCGGAGAGGGGCTTTGGACAGGTCCTTGGCCGCGATTCTCTCGGCTCTTCGCGTGCCGCTGGTGATTCCCGCGAGCCACACCTGGGCGGCGCTGGCGCCGCTGCCAGTCGAGGCGTTGCGATTGCCGCCCCAGACTTGCGCCCTTCTGGCCGAGTTGGGATTGCGGCGTATCGAACAAGTCGCGGCGCTGCCGCGCGCGACGTTGTTGTCGCGGTTCGGCCCGGCGGTGCTGGAAAAACTCGATCGGGCCACCGGCGCGGCGCGGGAGGCGATTGCCGCTTGCCAAATACCGGCGGAATTGGCATTCGAGTGGCTCTTCGAGCATCCCACCGGCCGGCGTGAAATGATCGAGTTCGCCCTGGCTCAATTGATCGCGCGCGCGTGCGACACGTTGGCGCGCGAGCGGCGCGGGGTGCTCCAGTTGCAGTGCCGTTTCGAATACGAGCAACACTCCGCGCTGCAGTTGATCGTCGGTTTGTATCGCCCCAGCGCTTCGGCGCGGCACGTCGAGGATTTGGTGCGATTGAAATTGGAGGGGGTACGGTTTCGCGAGGCGGTGGCGGCCATTCGCGTGGCGGTTTTGAGAATCGATCGGTTGGAATTTCGCCAGCAAGAAATGTTCGCCCCAGAGCACTGCCGAGAATCGCCACGGGAGTTGGCGGCCCTGGTGGATCGATTGAGCAATCGCTTGGGGCCGCAGGCGGTGCTCAAGCCTTGGTTGCTGGCCAGCGCACAGCCTGAGTTTGCCTGTCACTATAAGCCCTTGACCGCACTGATCGCGCGCCGCCGAGGCAGAGCGCGTAGCGCGCCGCAGACCCCAGTCTCGATCCCCGGCGATCGGCCGCTCTATCTGGAGCCCAAGCCGCTGAGCCTGTCCGTGATGTCGGTCGCGCCGGAAGGTCCGCCGATGCAATTTCGTTTGGCGGGCCGCGACGAGCGGATCGTTCGCGCTTGGGGTCCAGAGCGAATCGAAACCGGCTGGTGGCGCGCGCGGTGCGTGCGGCGCGATTATTACCAGGCGGAAACCACGGGCGGCCGGCGCTTTTGGCTGTTCCGCCAACTGAACACCGGACGCTGGTATTTGCACGGGGAATTTGCTTAGAAGCTGTTTCGGAACGTCTCCCTCTCCCTTTGGGAGAGGGTTGGGGTGAGGGCGAATCTCCAGAAGACAAAGACCCTCACCTTGCCCTCTCCCAGGGGGAGAGGGGTTTGAAACAACGTCTTCACGATGAAGATAGCGTCTGAACGAAAGGTGGCCGACTGTGCCCGAAATTTCTCCTGCCAACAAGCGCCCGCCTCTGACCGGTTCGTCGAAGCCCAGCTGGGGCTCTCGCGCGCGCTATGCCGAGCTGCACTGCAAAACCAACTTCTCGTTTCTCCAAGGGGCTTCGCATCCCGATGAGTTGGCATTGCGGGCAGCGGAATTGGAATATGCGGCGCTGGCGATCACCGATCGCAACACGCTGGCCGGCGTGGTCCGGGCGCATTCGGCCGCCAAGCAATTGAATCTCAAATTGCTCATCGGGGCTGAAATCGATTTGGTCGATGCCCCCTCGGTCGTGCTCTGGGCAACGGATCGAGCCAGTTACGGCCGTCTGGCCCGGCTGATCACGTGCGGACGTCGCCAGGCCCCCAAAGGCGAGTTTCACCTGAGCTTCGAGGAATTAGCGGCATATTCGGCCGGCTTGCTGGCTGGCGTGCTGCCGTATGAACGAACGGAAGCTGAGTTGTCCGAGAATTCATATCTCGCCCCTGTTGCGGTTCACCGGGAGGGCGACGCTCCCGCCGAGCCGATTCCATCTGGCAGGCGCGGCCTACAGGCAAGCAAGGCTCCGCAGGAGCGTCGCCCTCCCGGCTTCCCGGACGGCTTCAGACTTTTGACGGCGCTTGCGCGCTATCGCGATGTGTTTGGCGATCGCTTGTACTTGCTGGCCGAGCTTTCCAAAGGCCCCGACGATGCCGGTTCGCTCGAGCGGTTGCTCGATTTATCGAAACGTGCGCGGGTGCCGCTGGTGGCGGCCGGCGATGTTCATTACCACGCCCGCAGCCGGCTGGCGCTCCAAGACGTGCTCACGGCGATTCGCTTGGGCGTGAGCGTGGCCGAGGCGGGCGAAAAGCTGTTTCCCAATGCCGAGCGGTATATGAAGTCGCCGGAGGAAATGGCGGAGCGTTTTGCCGCCGCGCCGGCCGCGCTTGCGCGGACGCTGGAAATCGCCCAGCGGTCGACTTTTTCGCTGGACGAATTGCGGTACGAATATCCCGAGGAATTGGCCCCGCCCGGTGAAACTCCGTTGGCGTATCTCACCCGGCTCACCTGGTCGGGCGCGCGCAAACGCTACGGGCAAGGAATTCCCGACAAAGTTCGCTTACTGGTGGAACACGAACTGAAGCTGATCGCCGAGTTGCATTACGAGGCGTATTTTCTCACGGTTTTCGACATGGTTCGCTTCGCTCGCCGGCGAGGCATTTTGTGTCAGGGACGCGGCTCGGCGGCCAATTCGGCGGTTTGCTACTGCTTGGGCGTGACGGCGGTCGATCCGGACCGCATGGATCTGCTGTTCGAGCGTTTCGTCAGCCGCGAACGCAACGAAGCGCCCGATATCGACGTCGATTTCGAGCACGAGCGGCGCGAGGAAGTGCTGCAATATCTCTATGACAAGTACGGCCGCGAGCGGGCCGGCATGACGGCCGAAGTCATCACGTATCGCCCTCGCTCGGCCGTGCGCGACGTCGGCAAGGCACTGGGCCTGTCGCTGGATCGCGTGGATGCGCTGGCCAAATGCCTGGAAGGGCATCATCGCGATCAGCCACTGGCCGACCGCTGCCGCGACGCCCTCATCGATCCCAAGTCATTTCTCGGCGGGCGGCTCATCGGGCTGGTCGGCGAATTGGTGGGCTTTCCCAGGCATTTGGGCCAGCACGTCGGCGGCATGGTCATGACCCAAGGACCGCTGTGCGAATTGGTGCCCATCGAAAATGCGGCCATGGAAAATCGCACCGTCATCGAGTGGGACAAAGACGATCTGGACGAATTAGGCATTCTCAAAGTCGATTGCCTGTCGCTGGGCATGCTCACCGCGATTCGCAAATGCTTCCACCTGGTCAAAGAGCATCACGGCCGCCAGTTGACGCTGGCCTCGATTCCCGAGGGCGACAGCGGCGTGTACGACATGATCGACCGGGCCGACACGATGGGCGTGTTCCAGATCGAAAGCCGTGCCCAAATGAGCATGCTGCCGCGGTTGCGGCCGCGCGAGTTTTACGACCTGGTGATCGAAGTGGCCATCGTCCGCCCAGGGCCTATCCAGGGCAACATGGTCCACCCCTATTTGCGCCGTCGAGCGGGCGAGGAGCCGATCACGTTTCCCAACGACGAAATTCGCGAGGTGCTCAAAAAAACACTCGGCGTGCCCTTGTTTCAAGAGCAAGCCATGCGGTTGGCCGTGGTCGCCGCCGGTTTCACGCCCGGCGAAGCCGATCAGCTCCGCCGAGCCATGGGCGCCTGGCGCCGGCCGGGCATCATCGAACAATTTCGGCAGAAGCTTCTGCAGGGCATGCGGGCCAAAGGGCTGCCGGAAGAATTCGCCGAGGGCGTGTTTCGCCAGATCAGGGGCTTCGGAGAATATGGTTTCCCCGAGTCGCATGCCGCCAGTTTTGCGCTGTTGGTCTACGTTTCGGCCTGGCTGAAGCACTACTATCCGGCCGCGTTTGCCGCAGCCTTGCTCAACAGCCAGCCGATGGGTTTTTATGCGCCGGCCCAACTGGTGCGTAACGCCCGCGAACACGGCGTCGAAGTGCGGCCGGTCGACGTGAACGCTAGTGGGTGGGACTCGACACTCGAGCAGGGCGCGATGCGATTG